>JAURMM010000175.1 GCA_030830685.1 Gammaproteobacteria bacterium
GCAGATCCCCGTCACTACGCACTTGAGATGTTTCAACGCCTGGAGGCCTGTCGCCTGCCATTGGTCGCCCGCGTGAATGGCACGGCGGTCGGGGGAGGTCTCGGCCTCATCTGTGCGTGTGACATCGCCATCGCGGCGGACCATGCGCGATTTGGTCTTCCGGAAGCGCGCTTCGGCATTTTCCCCATGATGGTCTTGCCCTACCTGATGCGCCTGGTGCCCCGGCGCCGTCTGACCGAGATGTGTCTGACCGGAGAAATGGTGGACGCCGACGAAGCGATCAAGCTCAACCTGCTGAATCACGTCGTGCCTGGTGTGGAGCTCGATCGGCGTGTGGAGGAGTGTCTCGAACGCCTGCTCGCTAATTCACCGACCAGCCACCGGGTAGGCAAACAAGTGCTGAGGGCAATTGCCGACATGCATCTCGAGCAAGCGCTGGAGTACACGCAGGTAATGCTGCCGGTGATCGCCCAGACCGAAGATGCGCGCGAAGGCATGGCGGCGTTCAATGAGCGCCGGTCACCGCGCTGGACCGGACGCTGAGCCATGGCCATCACTCATATCCTGATCGCAAACCGCGGCGAGATCGCCTGCAGAATCCAGCGCACCGCCCACGGGCTCGGCTTGCGGACTACGGCCGTCTACCATTTCGCCGATCGCGCAGCACCGCACGTGCTGGCCGCAAATCATGCGGTCGAATTGCAGGCCGAGGTCCCGACCGCGGCCTACCTCGACTTGGCGCAGCTTATTGCTGCAGCCAAGGCGACAGGTGCAGATGCAATCCACCCGGGCTATGGCTTCCTCGCCGAGAACGCGGGTTTTGCGGCCGCAGTAGAAGCGGCGGGCCTGTGCTTCATCGGACCGCAGGCGGAGATCATCGCCCTGATGGGCGACAAGCTCCGGGCGCGCGAATTCGCAGCGCGCCATGGCGTACCCGTGGCGCCGAGCTGCACGCAAACGACCGACCTCGACACTTTCCTGCGTGATGCGGCAGACATCGGCTTCCCGCTTCTGATCAAGGCGGCTGCTGGAGGCGGTGGCAAGGGTATGAGCATCGTGCGCGAACCGAGCGAACTCGCTGAGCGCGCGCTGACTGCGGCCGCAGAAGCCCAACGCTATTTTGCCGATGGGCGCGTCTACGCCGAGCGCTACATCGAACAGCCCCGCCATATCGAGGTACAGATTCTCGGCGACTCGCACGGCCAGGTGATTCATCTCTATGAACGGGAATGCTCGGTGCAGCGCCGTTTCCAGAAGGTGCTGGAAGAAAGCCCCGCACCGCGCCTCGACAGCACGCTGCGCGAACAGATCTGCAACGCAGCGGTGACACTGGCCCAGGCGGCGGGTTACCGCAATGCAGGGACGGTTGAGTTCATTCTTGCGCCCGATGGGCGCTTTTATTTTCTGGAGATGAACACGCGCCTGCAGGTGGAGCATCCGGTGACGGAGTTCGTCACCGGTCGGGATCTGGTGGAAGCACAGATCCGCATTGCCAACGGTGAACCGCTCGGCTGGGCACAGTCTGAAATCCGGATCGAGGGTCATGCCATCGAATGCCGCATCTGCGCGGAACGGCCGGAGGAGGATTTCCGGCCTGCCACGGGGACCGTCGCGCTGCTGCGCGAACCCCAGCTGCCGGCCACGCGCTTCGAAAGCGGTATCCGCGAAGGTCAGGCAGTGACAGCCGCCTTCGATTCGATGCTGGCGAAGCTCGTCTGCCATGGGGCAACGCGCGAGGAAGCCATCACCCGTAGTCTGGAGGCACTGGACGCGCTGGTACTGCTCGGGGTGGAAACCAATGTCGACTATCTTGCGCGCCTGCTGCGCCACCCGGCATTTGCGGCAGGCGAGCTTCATACCGGTTTCATCGAAACCCATGCAGCCAGTCTGCTGCCTGCCGCCCTTGCGGCAGAGGCCCGGGCCGCGGCCCTGCTCGCAGCCGCCCTCACGGATGACGCCTTCCGGCGCATGGTCCACGACATTCCCGAACCCTACGCCTCCATGGGCGCCTGGAGAAACTGAAAGAACATGTCCTTCTTCCTGGACCTTGAAGGTGCCCGTGTGCCCATCGATATTCTCGCGCGCCGGCCTGTCCTGCGTTGCCGGGTAGATGGCATTGATTACGCGATCGAGGAGCAGTCGGGCGCGGAGGAAGGTGCATGCATCCTGCGCGTGAACGGACAGGCCTTTCCTGTCTGGCGAGTGGTCGAAGGCGGGCGGGTACACTTGAAGCTCGCAGGCCGCACGTTCTCCGTACGGCTGGAAGATCCGCTACAAGGTGCAGTCGGCGGCAGTAGTGGCCACGAGCTGCGTGCCGAGATGCCCGGCGTGGTAGTGGCCTTGCGCTGCGAGGCTGGCGCGCCGGTTGCAGCCGGTGATGGACTCATCGTGATCGAGTCCATGAAGATGCAGATCACCTTGGCCGCACCCAGGGCCGGCGTCGTCGCCACGGTGCATGTGGCACTCAACGAGACATTCCAGAAAGGCGCCCTGCTGGTTGCGCTGCATCCCGAGGAGGCCTCATGAGCCGTATCCGTTCGAGGCTCAACACGGACAGCAGCGAGTATCGCGAAAACTACCTCGCCAGCCAGCGGCGCATGGCGGAATTTCGTGAAAAGCAGGAAGCCGCGCGCCACCAGCGGCCGCCGCGCGATGTGGAACGCCTGCACCGCCAGGGCAAGATGCTGCCGCGTGAACGGTTGGAACGCCTGCTGGACCCCGGCACGCCCTTTCTTGAGCTGTCCTCGCTGGCGGGCAACATGGCTTATGACGGCGAGGCGCCCGGCGCGAGCTGCATCACGGGCATCGGAATGGTGAGCGGTCGTGAGGTCATCATTCACGCTGACGATTCCAGCATCAAGGGTGGGGCGTGGTATCCGCTGACGGTCAAGAAAATCGTGCGCTGCCTCGATATCGCCATCGAGAACCGGCTGCCCGTCATCCACCTCTGCGACAGTGCCGGCGGTTTTCTGCCCCTGCAATCCGAGCTCTTTCCGGACAAGCACATGGCCGGCCGGATGTTCCGCAACCAGGCCATCCTGTCCAAACTCGGGGTGAAACAGCTCGCGCTGGTCTTCGGCCACTGCACGGCAGGTGGCGCCTACATCCCGGCCCTGTCCGACTATGCCGTGATTGTGCGTGGCACGGGTGCGGTCTTTCTGGCGGGCCCGCCCTTGGTCAAGGCTGCCACGGGCGAAGTCGTGAGCGTGGACGACCTCGGAGGGTGTGATCTGCATACCCAGGTCAGTGGCACCTGCGACTATCCGGCGGACAGCGAAGCACATGCAATTGCGATCGGTCGGGAGATCGTCGCGCAGTGGCAGCAGCCCTCACGCTGGGCGCTGGGACGTTCTGCCGTCGAGGAGCCGTGTTATCCGGCTGATGAGCTCTACGGAATCATTCCGGATGACATCAAGCGCGGCTTTGACATGCGCGAGGTCATCGCCCGTCTGGTGGATGGCAGCCGCTTCCATGAATATCAGCCGGCCTATGGCACCAGTCTCGTCTGTGGCTACGCGAACCTCTGGGGCTGGCGCGTGGGCATACTCGCCAACAACGGTGTGCTCTTCAACGACAGCGCGCTCAAGGGTGCGCACTTCATCGAGCTCTGCAACCAGAATTCCACGCCGCTGGTATTCCTGCAGAACATCACGGGCTACATGGTCGGGCGTGAATATGAAGCCCGGGGCATCACCAAGGATGGCGCCAAGATGATCATGGCCCAGGCCTGCAGCGTGGTGCCCAAATTCACCGTGATGTGCCATGGGTCCTTCGGCGCGGGCAACTATGGCATGTGCGGGCGGGCTTATGATGCACGCCTGCTTTTCGCGTGGCCCAATCACCAGATCGGCGTGATGGGTGGCGAGCAGGCGGCACGTACTCTGGCTGAAGTTAAGATGCGCCAGCTTGAACGCACAGGGCAGCCGCCCGATCAGGGGATCATTGATTCGGTGTATCACGAGACACTCAAGGCCTACCAGGAGCAGCTTTCAGCGTACTACTCCACGTCGAATCTCTGGGATGACGGCATTCTCGACCCCGTGGACACCCGCAACGCCCTCGGGATCGCCATCAGCGCCTCACTGAACGCACCGCTGGAAGCGCCGGGCTACGGCGTTTTCCGATTCTGAACAAGCCGTGACGTTCCGGCCATGAGACACTCGCGCCTGTGGCTGGTGATTGCGCTGGCCACGGTCTTCAGCCTCTTTTTCTTTTTGGATCTGCAGCAATACCTGTCCCTCGCGTGGCTGCGCAGCCAGCACGAAATGCTTCTCGGGCTGCGTGCGACACACCCTACGGCGATGCTGGCTGGCTATTTCCTGGTGTATGTCGTGGCCACGGCCCTCTCGGTCCCCGGGGCCGTCGTGCTGTCGCTCGCCGGCGGTGCGATCTTCGGCACGCTGGTCGGGTCTGTTGTCGTTTCCTTCGCCTCATCACTGGGCGCAACACTCGCATTTCTCTGTGCCCGTTATCTTCTGCGTGATGCAGTGATGGCCCGTCATGGCAATCGACTGGCCAGGATGAATGAAGGACTTGCACGGGAGGGCGCATTCCATCTCCTGTCGCTGCGCCTGGTGCCACTGTTCCCGTTCTTCATGATCAACCTGCTGTGCGGTCTGACCGCCATGCCCGCACGGAGTTTTTACTGGGTCAGCCAAGTCGGCATGCTGCCGGCCACAGTCGTTATCGTGCATGCCGGAACCGAGCTTGCCGCAATTGAGGCCGTGGCCGACATCTTCAGTCCTTCCTTGCTCGCCACGCTGACCCTCATCGGTCTGCTGCCGCTGCTCGCCGCACGCGCCCTGTCCTGGCTGCGGGCACGCCGCGCCTGGGGTGCCTGGCGCGAGCAACGCCCCGCCCGTTTTGATCGCAATCTCATCGTGATTGGCGCAGGTGCCGCGGGCCTGGTGGCAAGTTATCTGGCTGCTGCGCTCAAGGCCAAGGTCACGCTGGTGGAACGTGAGCATATGGGCGGGGAGTGCCTCAACTACGGCTGTGTACCCAGCAAGGCGCTGATTCACACCAGCCGCCTGGTGCATGACATGCGGCAGGCTCCCAGGCTCGGACTAGGCAGCGTTCGAACAGAGTTCGATTTCGCGAACGTGATGGCGCACGTGCATGACGTGATTCGGGCGATCTCCCCCCATGACTCGCGTGAGCGTTACGAAGCACTGGGTGTGGAATGTATCGCCGGTCGAGCGCGCCTGCTGACACCGTGGGAAGTTGAAATCACGGAGACCAACGGCGTGACCCGGACCCTCAGGACCCGCAGCATTGTCCTGGCCACGGGCTCGGAGCCAGTGGTGCCGGAGATTCCCGGGCTGGCCGGGATGCAGCCGCTCACCAGCGAGTCCTTGTGGAATCTGACGCGCCTGCCTGAACGACTGTTGGTGCTCGGCGGTGGTCCGATGGGCTGCGAGCTTGCCCAGTGCTTTGCCCGGTTGGGCAGCCAGGTCGTGTTGCTGGAACGGGGATCGCGCCTGCTCCCACGCGAAGATGCGGACGCCGCAGCCCTCGTCGCCGAGGCGCTTGCACAGGATGGCGTGACGGTGCTCACCGCACATCAGGCGCTGGAATGTGCCTCTCGCGAGTCACGCAAGGTTCTGGTTGCCGAGAGTCCCGAGGCCCTCATCGAAATTGCCTTCGATGAAATCCTGTGCGCGCTTGGGCGACGCGCACGCACGACCGACACGGGCCTGGACACCTTGGGCATCGACGCTGGCGATGTGATCGAGACCGACGATTTTCTGGCGACGCGCTATCCGAACATCTTCGTGGCGGGAGACGCCGCAGGCCCCTGGCGTTTGACTCCGGTAGCCGCCCATCAGGCCTCGTATGCCACGCTCAATGCCCTGTTCGGTGACCTGCGCAAATCAAGACCCGACTACCGCGTACTACCGCGTACCTTGTTCACCGACCCCGAAATCGCGAGTGTGGGCCATACGGAAGAATCTGCGCGTGCTGCGGGGATGGCGTATGAAGTCACCCTCTACCCGCTTGCTGATCTCGATCGTGCCATCACGGAAGGCGACACCCGGGGCTTCGTGAAGGTACTGACCCCACCGGGGCGCGACCGCCTGCTGGGCGTGACCATCGTGGGCCGCCATGCCGGCGAGATGCTGGGAGAGTTCACGCTGGCGATGCGCCATGGGCTCGGCTTGCGCAAGCTTCTCTCCACCCTCCATGCCTATCCCACTTTCAGTGAAGCGGCGAAACACGCAGCGGGCGCTTGGCAACGTGCACACGCGCCGCAGGGTCTGCTGCGCTGGCTGGAGCGATACCACACGTGGCGACGGGGACGATAGCCGCGGCAGACAGCCTTCAGGAATCACGACTGCCCGCCATTACACGGAATGAGCGCCCCGAAAGCGGGGCAAACCATCGGACCGTGCATGGTACAGACGCGAAACTTCTCCCATGGCATCCAGTATCTGCGCGGGTTTGCAGCGCTGGTGGTGGTCGTGCACGCCCGACACGTCTTCAAGCCCACGCCCGCGAGCTGGACCGATGTGGGGACCTATTCGGTGGAGATTTTCCTCGTGGTGGGCGGTTTCGTGCTGGCCTATACCACGGCCACCCTGCCGACTCTCGGTCCTCGCCTGCCCATCGCAGGGGCCTTTCTCTGGCAGCGACTGCTGCGCCTGCTGCCGTGCTACTGGGCTGTGCAGCTGATTTACAGCGCGCCGCATCTGCTTGAATGGTTCGCGCGATCAGGTTTGCTGCGTGAGATCTACTGGAATATCGACCCGCAGCTGCAGGCCCTCGCTCTCGACCTGCTCCTCATCCCGCATCCACATCCGGATCGACCGGATGCATTCTGGCCGCTGGTGGTGCCGGAGTGGACGCTCAACCTGGAGGCCTGCTTCTACCTGGTCTTCACGCTGTCGCTGCTTGCACGAAAGATGAGTCTTGAACTCGCCGCCGCGATCCTGCTTTGCCTTTTCCTCATCGGCCAGTTCCATCAGCCTGCCAATGCAGTGGCGGGTTTCCATGTGCAGGTACGCATCCTCTGTTTTGCCGTGGGTGTTGTGGTGTTCAGATTGATGCAATGGCGGCGGGGCATTGAGTGGACGCATGTTCCGTCGCATCAAAACGGCGCCGCGCGCCATGGCGTCAGGAGTCGACGCGCAGGCTTGAGTGTTCATCCCGCGCGAAATCCGCCGGGGTATCGAAATCGATTAATACGCTTTCATCAGTCCAAGGGACTTCACGCACGCGCGTCCCTGCGGCCTGCACCACGGCACGGGCGCCCGCATCCCCCACCAGCAATGTGAGTTCCGGCAGGCACTCTCGCGAGAAAAGTACGGGATGGCCTCTTTGCCCGCGAAAGACCGGCACGACGACCCGGGGCTCAGGATCTGCCACCAGTGCTGTGTGCAGGTGCCCCAGGAGCGCCGATGATACGAGCGGCATGTCGGCAAGGCACAGGAAGATTCCCTGCGCATCCGCGGAGAGTGTGTCTCTCAGGAAAGTCGCACCGCAGGCAATCGAGGTGCCCATACCTGCCGCGGGATCAGGATTGGTGACACAGCGAAAACCGGCCTCCACCAACAAGGCTTCCCGCGCTGCATCGTCCGGCCCTACGACTGCCACCTTCACTCCAGGCGCAGCTGCTGCGAGCCGTTGCGCGGTCCTGACGAGCAGAGGCCGACCCTGCCAAGGGGCCATGAGCTTGTCCGCAGCACCGAAGCGCCGCGACAGCCCTGCCGCAACCAGAAGGACTGCGCAGGCAGAGAGGCCCGTGGGTGACTTCAAGTGTTCTGCCCTCGGTGCCTCACCTGCACTATCTCGGCGAGGATCGCGAGCGCAATCTCGGGCGGGCCTTTCCCGCCCAGCCGCAAGCCCACCGGGGCGTGCAGACGGTCAATGCAGGCATCCGGCAAACCTTGCTCCCGCAAGGTCGCGACGCGGGCGATCTGCGTGCGCTGGCTGCCCAGCGCGCCCACATAGAAGCAGCGGGATTGCAGCGCTTGCGTGAGGATGGGCGGTTCCCATTCATGCTCGTGGAACAGGGAAACAAAAGCGGTCCACGCGTCAAAGGCGTCGAAATTGAACGAGGACGCAGTCGCAAGATGTTCCGCACGCGTGGCGTGCGGTACGGTGGCGTCGAGGGTTTCCGGCTCAGGAGAGAATGCAATGACCTCGAAATCCGCAGCACTGGCCAACTGGGCGAGAAGGGGTACCATCGGCCCCTTGCCAGCCAGCACCAGCCGGGTCCCCGGCGGATAGGCGCGCACATAGCCATCGAAATCCGGGGCTACCGCACCGGTGATGACAGTGACCGCATGGCGGTGCGAATCGATCAGCAGGGCAGCGGGTTCGCGCGCCTGCTGTGCTTGGAGCAGGCGTTGCAGATCCCTATCGCTGAAAGTGGTGTCGAAGTACACATCGATACCAGAACCGCAGGGCAGCCGGATATCGATGTAGGGCGATCCTGCCCCATAGCGCACGCTGCCATTCTCGCGGCGGGCCATGCGCGCCTGGGCCTCTGCAATGATGGCGGCCTCCGCACAGCCTCCCGTGATGTTGCCTACCGCCTTGCCGTTCTCGGCGATCGCCATCTGGCTGCCCGGAGGCCTCGGCGTGGAACCGTCACTGCCGACGAGGGTGACCAGTGCGGTGCGCAGGCCTTGCGCGCGCCACGCGGCAAGACTCGGCAAGACACTCCAGACATGGGTAGCAGGCATGATTCAGGGCTTCCTGCGACTCGACGCTTCGGTGATTTCACGCACCACCCGCGTGACTTCGGAGTACTCCCCCTCGATGACCGAGCCACCCGCCGGGTTGGCCCCTCGGTGCATGGCCTCTTCCCTCTTTTCACGCATCTGGCGGCGGACGCCGCGCGTGCGCCACATGAGCCAGACCCAGGCCACCAGGCCCAGAGCAAGAAAAACCGCAAGGATCACCAGAGAGAAGGTGAACAGCACCACGCTCAGCGCTGCGACCGACAGCGAGACCGCGAGCTTGCCCCAAAAGCCGGAAAACCGGGCAGAGCGTTTGCGCATCAGACCTTGAATACCCCGTCCACCGGCACCTGCATGGCAGTCACCAGACCGTTGGTGGAATGGGCCATCCCGATCACCGCCAGGAGCTCGGCGTACTGATCCTCACTCATGCCCTTCGCGCGCGCCGCCGCGGTATGTGAATGGATGCAGTACTCGCACTTGTTGGCCACGGACACCGCGATGTAGATGAATTCCTTGGTGAGTGCGTCGATCGCGCCTGGCGCCATCACGGCCTTGGCACCCTGCCAGGTGCGCTCGAGTTGCGCAGGATTGACCGCCAGCGCCTTCCAGAAATTGTTGATGAAGTCGGTCTTGCGGGTAGCGCGGATGTCATCGTAGACCGCGCGGACTTCCGGGCTGGCATCTTCGTACTCGACGAGCGGGGTGGTGGCCATGCTTGCTCTCCTCGACGTAAAGCCGCGAGGTTAACGGAAACCCGGCCCGGAATGCCCACTTTTTTGCGAGAATCGACCTCCCTTCTTCATGGTTCACACATGACCCTGCTCAGCTTCAACGATGTCACCCTTGAATACGGCCCGCGCAAGCTGCTGGATCGGGTCAGCTTCTCGCTGCTGGAAGGCGAGCGGATTTGCCTGATCGGCCGCAACGGCGCCGGCAAATCCACCCTGCTCAGGATGTGCCAAGGCAGTCTGCTGCCGGATAGCGGCGAGATTGTGCGCAAGGGCGGACTGGTGGTCAGTGAGCTGCCGCAATCCTTGCCCACTGATCTGGAGATCACGGTCAGGGATTACGTCGCGCGCGGCCTTGCCGACCAGGCTGCCTTGATCGAGCGCTTTCGCCAGCTCTCAGAGACACGGGAAGGCGCACCGGCCCTGGGTGAACTCGAAGCGCTCCAGCAGCGCATCGAGGCGCACGGCGGCTGGGCGGTGGAGCAACGGGTGGCTACCGTGCTTTCGGAACTGGAACTGCCCGCCACGCGCACGCTCGGCGAACTCTCCGGGGGCTGGCGTCGCCGTGTTGCCCTGGCTCAAGCCCTGGTCGGCGGACCCGATCTGCTGCTGCTGGACGAACCAACCAATCATCTGGATCTCAGTACCATCGAATGGCTGGAACAGCGCATCCGGAATTTTCAGGGTGGGGTGCTGTTCATCACCCATGACCGGGCCTTTCTGCGCAACCTCGCCACCCGCATTATCGAAATCGATCGCGGCCGGCTCAGCGACTGGCCCGGCGATTACGACACCTATCTCGAGAACAAGGCCAAGGCGCTCGAGGAGGAAGCACGACACCAGGCGCTGTTCGAGAAAAAGCTCGGCCAGGAAGAAGCGTGGATACGCCAAGGCATCAAGGCGCGCCGCACCCGCAACGAGGGGCGAGTTCGTGCGCTGGAAGCCATGCGCGAGGAAGCGGCAGTGCGGATCAAGCCGCTCGCCAAACCCAGGATCGTGCTGGCAGAGGCAGAAGAATCCGGGCGCAAGGTCCTGGAAGCTCGCAACCTGTGCTACGGCTACGACGATACCAAGATCATCGAGAACTTTTCGCTGAAGATGATGCGCGGGGAGCGCATCGGGCTCATCGGCAACAATGGCGTCGGCAAGAGCACTTTGCTGAAGCTGCTGCTCGGCGAGCTCACCCCCCAGAGTGGATCGCTCAAGGTGGGTACCCATCTCGAAATCGGTTATTTCGACCAGATGCGGCGGGCGCTCAATCCGGACAAGACCATTGCCGAAACCGTGGGAGACGGCCGCGATCATGTGACCATCGACGGCAAGGATCGCCACATCATCGGCTACCTGCAGGGCTTTCTTTTCAGCGCCGAACGCACGCTCACGCCCATCAAGGCCCTGTCAGGCGGAGAATGCAATCGGGTGATACTCGCCCAGCTCTTTACCCGCCCCAGCAACCTGCTGATCCTGGACGAGCCCACCAATGACCTCGATGTGGAAACGCTGGATGTGCTGGAAGAGCAACTCGTGAATTACACCGGCAGCCTGATTCTGGTGAGTCACGACCGGGAGTTCCTCGACCATGTGGTGACGAGCATCCTCGTGTTCGAGGAGCAGGGCCGTATCGAGCGCTATGTGGGTGGCTACAGCGACTGGCTGGCACGAGGCCGCCAGCTGGCCACCCGGGATGCGCCGGGCCGTGAGAAGCTCGCGCCCACCCCCACCGCGCAGACGAGCACGAGCAACCCAGCGCCCTCGAAGGCCGAACAGCCCGGCAAGCTCAGCTACAAGTTCAAACTGGAACTCGAGCGCCTGCCAGCGGAGATTGAACGCTTGGAAAACGAGATCGCAGCACTCAGCGCCGCAACCCAGGCACCGGGCTTCTACGACCAGCCCTTTGCGCGCGTACAGGCGCAGCTCGAAAAAATTGGTGAAGTGCAGAAAACACTGGATGCGCGGATGGAGCGCTGGGTCGAGCTGGAGGAGATGAGCCAGGCGGCGCGGTGACCTCCTCATACGGTGCTGAGTCGCGCCTCCGTCGGGATGAACATCGCCGGAGAGAACGCGAACTCAGGGGGCAGATCCAAGAGCGCGAGCCCTGAGCCTGCGGCGGATTCGGAGGCGGTGTAAGCCGCCATCCCTTGCGCAAGTTGCAGGGCTTCTGCGACCAGCAGACGCGCGCCGTCGCCGAAACGCAGAGCTTCCACCGGCACCGTCCCGTCGCCGGCAGAAGACAGCGTGAGGGTGTCAGACGTGCCACGTATACCGAGCACAAGCCCCGTGGCGTCCTTGCGAAATTCCAGATCCGTGAGCGCAAGCCCCGGGGCCAGCGCCACTTCGTCAAAGCCACCACTGGCCGCCTCAACAAAGACATCCTGGCCGCTGCCGCGCCCAAACCAGCAGAGGTCGTCACCCGCCCCGCCGTGCAAGCGGTCTGCACCTGCACCGCCCACGAGTTCGTCATTCCCACCACCACCAAAGAGGCGGTCGCGCCCTGCGCCGCCGCGCAGGAGATCGTCTCCAGCATTGCCGTACAGCACATCGTCCCCGGCGCGGCCATGCACGACGTCATGGCCTGCACGGGCGGAAAGCGTATCAGCGCGAGTGCTTCCCTCCAGCGAATCTGCTTGCTGAGTTGCGCGCGCCACCAACGGCGGCGTCACCCGCAGGGTGAAGTCCAGCGTGGTCGCAAGGCCGAAAGGATCGGTAGCCGTCAAGGCAAAGACATGCAGCCCAAGAGCGGTCTTTCTCGGCGTTGCTTTCAAGGCGTGCGCGCCCTCCTCCAGCGTGAGCCAGCCCGGCGTTTCCGCGCCCAGACTGAGCCTTACTGGAGATTCGTCCCCGAACAGGGTGGCCGGAAGGATCTGGCGCAGGCTCGAGCCCGCCCGAACCTCCAGTGGCCCGAGCTTGCCATTTATCTCCGGTGCGCGGTTGGCGTGCTCTGCCAGCGCCGCCGTGTCGAGCACCACGCCGTCGGCAAACTGGATGCGCTCAAGCGCTCCGTCATTCATCCCGCCCACCAGATGCACGCGCGGCCCTTGGTGACCGAAATCAAGGGTCAGTTCGCCTGAGGCATCCTCCCGCAAGGCATAAAGCGCGGGCAGGTCCAGCACCAGCAGATCTTCCCCACTGCTGGCAGCAATGCGTACTTCAAGACCCGCAACACCCGAGATCTCGTAACGGTCATCACCCGGGCCGCCATCCAGTTCATGCCGACCGATTGCACCCAGCACCTTCAGCTGATCATTTCCGCTGCCACCCAGCACCAGGCTGCCAGTGTGGCCCCGAGGCACCACGATGACGTCATCGCCAGCCCCGCCGTGAATGAGGCGCGGGGACGCCGGGGTGAAGGTGTAGCGATCCCCCACCGCCGTCAGGCCCTCTGCGCCAAAAGCAAAATGGGGGCGGCCGTAAAAGACATAGCCACCCTTCGGCTCCTGTGTACTGCCGATGAGAAAGTCATCGAAACCATCGGCATCCACATCCCCCAGTGCATGAAGGTAGCGCGGCGTGCCGATGCCGGGCAGCACGTCCTTGATCGCCGCGAAGAATCCGTTCACCCCATCGAGTTGCGACAGGACCAGAGGTGTCTCCCTGCTCTCACGGCGGCCGAGGATCACGGCAAGCAGCGCATCCCCTTGAGCGAACAGGTAAGGTGAACTTGCGATGCCGAAATCGGCGAGCGAGTCCCCGTTCACATCACCCAGCGCGGTGACACTGCTGGCCCAGTTGGAGTAGAGGAAAGCATCCGGCACCGCATACGCAGGGAAGCCCGCGTAAGGGAGGTACTCGAGATGAAATCCTGCTTCGGGAACCAGGGCGTCCAACGCCACGGGATTCATGTTCCCCTGGGCCTGGCCGTAGACCACCATCCCGCGCTCCTCGGCTGCCGCCACGAAGAAATCCTCGCGACCATCACCGTTGAAATCACCGATGGGTTCAACGGCCACCCAGTCCTGCAGCACCTCACCGTGGAAAGTGAGTACAGGCAGTTGCGGGGGCGTCACTACCGGCACCCCGGTGGCGAGTGGCAGCGCCTGGAAATCAATGGATGCGCCGAAACCCCCGCGTCGACCATGCAATACGCGCCCGGCCAGGACCACGTCGTCCACCCCGTCACCATTGAAATCGCCCCGTGGCAAACTGAGGGTGGCCAGATGTTCCACAAAACCCACCAGCATGAACTGGCCGAATCCTTCCAAGGGCACCGCCTGCAGCCCATCCGCCCGCAATTCAGCCAACGCACCGTCCCAGCGGTCGCGGCGCCCGGGGATGATGACGCCACGCACGGGATCGAGCATGTCGGCCGTCCCGTTCGCATCGAGATCGCCCACTGCCAGAAGCCAGGCTGATTCCTGATGGCTACCGAAGGGTGAGAGCCAGGAGAAATCCCGTCCGCTCATCAGTGTCGGGTCGAGAATTGGAAGGCGGGCAAAATCAAGCGCGGGGAAAATCTCGATGAAAAAGGCATCGCGCGCAGTCTGGCCTGCCAGATCACGAGCCTCGATCACCACCTCGAGCGTTGAGGGTGTGCCGGGCGTGCCCGAAAGGACCCGATTGAGCGGATCCCAGTGCAGCCACTCGGGCAAGGGGGAGCCATCTGCCAGAAATACCGATTCCGTGAGGACGTCGCCGGGGTGAAGGTCCACGAACTGCTGCTCCGGCAAGGCATAGTGGAATTCACTGCCCACGGCAGCCGCTTGCGCAAGCGCGCGCACATTGAGGAGCGGGGGACGATCGAGCAGCGCGCCGTAGGTCGCATCGAAGTCAGCAGCACCTAGCACCAGACCGTTGTCGAATTCGAAGCGCGCGACGGTACCGGCGCGCCAGGTCACGGAGCCCTCACTCCAAGCAGCAGTCCAGGATCGTTCCTCGCCCGTAATTGTGAGATCGGCAGTCGCAATGCCCTTCGGGAAGCACAGGATGTTTTCACCCTGCCCATCCTCCAGCAGTAGCTGGCCGGCACCATGGAGCAGATAGCGATCGTTGCCGGATCCGGCATCTACCACCCGGCGAGTGCTGGAGAGCACGATCAGATCATCTCCTGTGGTGCCAGGCATTGCCTCAGAGATGGCCTCATCGACAAAGACCTCACCCGCCCGGTTCGGCTCAAGAAAGCTGCTCTGCGAGAGATGACCACGTTCGCCAAAGAGAAGAGAGCCAATCGCCCCCGCGTCTCGCCAGTTTTCGATCAGTACGGCGTCGCCGTCTGCCCATTCGAGACGAAGCGTACCGGCCAGCTCACTCACCACCAGACCCGCGAGCGTGGCGTGCTGCGGCAGCAACAGCACATTGCTCCCATGGCTGTCACTCAGCAGGTCAATTCCGTCACCGGGCAGGAACACGTACCGATCGTGCCCGGACTGTCCAGAGAGCAGATCCTGGCCTGCGCCGCCGCGCAACGTATCGCTGCCACTCCCGCCCCACAGCCGATCATCCCCTGCATTGCCATCGAGTTGATCATCACCTGCCTCACCGAGCAGCTCATCGGTGCCGGCCCCACCCAGCAAGGTATCGTTGCCACGATCACCAAGGGCGAGGTCGTCGCCTTCACCGCCCATGAGCAGGTCGTTACCCAAACCACCCTCGAGTGCATCGTTACCGTCCCCACCCGACAGTCGATCGTGGCCTCCGTTTCCGGCCAGCCGGTCATCACCGGCATCGCCGTTCAAATCGTCCTGCCCGCCGTCGCCGAACAACTGATCATTGCCCGCGCCGCCCGCAAGCACATCATCACCCTCTCCCCCGTGCAGGCGGTCATCGCCTTCTTCGCCCCACAGCAGATCTGCAGTATCGGCACCTGCACTTTCGTCACCGCCCGTGCCCACCAGCACGTCATCCCCTTCACCTCCATGCAGAATGTCGGCCGCACCGCCGCCTCGCATCTGATCATTTCCGGCACCTCCGCGCAGCACATCATCACCGTCTGCACCGGCCAGCACATCATCGCCAGCACCACCATCGATCCAGTCCTGGCCACCGCTGCCCAGCACTCGGTCATCGCCATCCTCGCCGGAGAGCACATTGCCGCCATCATCAACAGGGACCGCAAAGCCGCTGTAATCCTCGGCCACCAGGCCACGTGCAATCACGCCGCGCGGATCTCCTGCCCAGGCAGACGGCGCGGGCGCGGTGAAATGGAAACTCCAGCCCATAGCAGCCTCGATGATCGCACCGGTGGCACTCAGGAAGTCGTTGCCGGCACCGCCCAGCAGAACATCGCGGCCCACCCCGCCCACCATGAAATCGCCGGACTCTCCACCCATGAGCAGATCGTCGCCGTCACCGCCAGCACATAGATCAGGCGATGAATCACCCTCGACCCTGTCATTGCCGTCGCCGCCGAAAAGCCGGTTTCTTCCCGGCCCTCCCACGAGATGATCCTGCCCGCCGTCACCGCGCAGCAGGTCATTGCCGATCCCGCCGTCCAGCAGATCGTTGCCCTCGCCTGCCTCGACCACATCGTTGCCGTCCGCGGCGAGGAAGAATTCATCAGCCTCCGTTCCAACCAGCCAATCAGGGCCGGCAGTCCCCGAAAGCGTCGCCAGCACAGGGGCCTCTGGTGGGAAAGTGGGGAGCTCGATTCCCAGATGCCCTGATTGAAAATCTTCGACCTGTACCCCGTTCACACTGAGCAAACGTTCTGCCGGCAAATGAACCAGCCACAGGCCCGCGGCCTCAAGACCGCGATAGACCACAACATCAGCCCCCGCATGGATCACACCGAGCTTCACACCACTGACGCGGACCCAACCCTCGGTGTCAGGGACATACAGCACGCCATCCGTGTCGCGGATGCGATCCCCTGCACCTGCATGGTAGATGTCCATCCCCGCTCCACCCTGCAGGATGTCCATTGCACCATCCTCGAGCAGATCGGGCCCGGCTCCGTACAGCAGATCGTCGCCAGCACCGCCGATCAGCGTGTCGCGCCCAGCGCCGCCCGTGAGCTGATCCGTGCCCCTGCCTCCATCGAGCACGTCATCGCCCCCGTGGCCGGCCAGCTGATCGTCGCCATCATCTCCGTAGAAATGCTCGCGAAGGTCACCGCCGGTCAGAACGTCCGTTTCCTCGCGGCCGAAGACCACTACGCGCTCGGGTTGTGTTTGTAGCACCCAATCTCCTGCGTAATGCCCAAAGCTCATCACCCTTAGGGAGAGCTCGCGCGCGCGATCATGGAACGACACTGCCTCCGGCCCCAGCAATCCGCCGCCGCTGTCGCGTGCGTTGCGTGTGAGCAGGGTTTCCAGCCAGTGCGCACGATCGAGCAGGTATTGCGTCGAAAATTCCAAGGCTGCCAGTTCAGCATGAAGTGCCTCACCTACCACAGCGAAGGGATGCAGCTCACGCAATGCATGCCGGTAAGCAGGATCTTCCGCCGCGAGCCTTGATAACTCCTCTGCCGGAATACCCACCAGAGAAACGAGCCGCGCTTGCGGATGGTCGTCGGCCCAGCTCACGAGCGCACTCAATCTGGCATGCAAGGCTTCGCGGGCAGCGAAGCTCGCAGCTGCCGCGTCGCCCCCCGGATAGCCCAGGAGCCCAGCCTCGAGCGCAGGCAGGGGTGCGGCCTCATCCAGCAAAAGCTGGCTCAGTGCCCCAACCAGCGCTTCAAGCGTGTCTGCCGGCGTGGCAGCAGCGGCATCCATCAGCCTGCGAATCTCCGCCGGCGCAAGATCCGGCCCGAGACGTTCCAGGACAGCGCAGACCGCCACCGCATCCATCAAGGGATCCAGACTGTGGCTGTTGGTTTCGGTCCGCACTTCAAGCGCCGGTACCGGTGGCTGACCGGACAACACGCTCGCCAGAAGATCTGCGTCATCTCCCGGTGCCGTGTCTTCCGCCAGGTAATGCCGCAGCCGGTTGGCCAGGCTCTGAAAGTCGGCGGCGGGTGGTACACCCTCC
>JAURMM010000176.1 GCA_030830685.1 Gammaproteobacteria bacterium
CTGGCAGTCGATGATGATCCACCGGTTGGTGAGTTCATCGCCCGCGTAGCGCGGGACATAGGCTTTGAATCCCGCACACTCTCGGATCCCCAGGCGCTGACTCCCGCCTTGCTGGCGGGCTTCGATGTGGTGACACTCGATCTCAGGATGCCGGGCAAGGATGGCATCGAGCTCTTGAGACTCATCAGCGGCGCCTGCCCGCAGCCTGCCCTGGTGCTCGTGAGCGGTCTGGACCAGCGCATGCTGGACAGCGTGCGACAGCTGGCCTTGGCACGTGGAATTCAAACCTGTCAGGTGATCCGCAAGCCCTTTCGCGCGCATGAGTTGAAGGGCGTGCTTGGTCGTCTGCACGAAAAGCGACAGGAAATGCATGGGGTCCAGGCCCCGCATGCACAGGGGCTTCTCTTAGACATCGGGGCCTCGGAGCTGGACGAGGCCATTACACGCAGAGAGTTCGAAGTTCACTACCAGCCTCAACTCTCTTCGCAGGAGGGCACCCTACTCGGTGTCGAGGCGCTGGCGCGATGGCGTCATCCCAAGCACGGTCTGCTCTTTCCCCGCTCGTTCATCTCCATGGCGGAAGAGGCACATCTGGCATTGCCCTTTACCGAGGCCATCCTCGAATCTGCGCTTGCCGACTACCAGACCTTGCAGGCGCGCATCGGTTTCGAGGGCACGCTGTCGGTCAATCTTCCCCCCTCGGCCCTGTTCGACATCAGCATTCCCGAACGCATTCTGGGCCGACTGCAGCACCTCGGTGTCCCACCGTCCAGACTCATCATCGAGGTGACGGAAACTTCGCTGCCGTCGGATCTCACGCTGTCACTCGATATTCTCACGCGGCTGCGGATGCGGGGGGTGCGCTTGTCCATCGATGATTTCGGGACGGGTCATTCGGGCCTGAGCCGCCTGCGCGATGCCCCTTTTGATGAGCTCAAGATCGACATGGAGTTCATCCGCAACGCGGAGAGCGACCCGGCAAGCCGTGAAATCGTGCGCAATGCGATCCGTCTGGGCCACGGTTTCAACATGCAAGTGGTGGCCGAGGGGGTTGAGAGCGAGCGCACGCTGCAGTGGCTGCGCGCAGAGGGCTGCGATCTGGTTCAGGGGTATCACCTGAGCAGCCCTTTGGCCGTGGAGGCCTTGATCACGTGGGCGCGGAAGCGAATGACTCTGCCCCATGCCGATTCACCTGCTCCTGTCGCTCCCCCGGATTTCGTGGTTACACTGCCGGTGGATTCATGAACCAGGAGTTCACCATGAGTGTGACCATACTTTACGGCGATCGGGCGACGGCCCTGCCGGGAGCCCAGGAACGGAACGGCCATGTCTGGCTGGCTCCGGCTGATCTTGCCAAGGCCACCGGCTGGAAGCTCGAAGACGTCGGGCTGTGTCAGGGCGATGCTTGTGTGCGGACGCAGCCCGAATGGGTGGATGCTGAAGGACGGGTCGATCTGTCGGCGTTTGCGGCCCATCTGGGGCAGCCCGAGATGCACGAGGCTGAGGGCAACATTCGCGCTTTTGGCGCCAGTGTGAACGCTCGTCGCGATGCGCTCTTCTCGCTCGAAGCACCGGATTTCACGCTGCCCGATCTCGACGGCAAGATGCATGCGCTGTCGGACTATCGCGGCAAGAAGGTCTTTCTCTATTCGTGGGGTTCCTACTGAGGCTGCAGCTTTGATCTGTCCGTGTGGCAGGCAGTGTATGCAGAACTCAAGGACCAAGGGCTAGAAGTCATCGCGGTGGCGCTGGATACCGGTGGCCGTGCCGCAGTGGAGGCCAAGATTCGCGCCGCAGACTGTAAAGAGCGGCCGGAAGTACTCGCTCGGCTGATGGGTTGGTCGCCGGAGTTGTGGGCCAGGCAGGCGCCACCCACCTATCCCTGTCTCATTGACGAAAACCATGTGGTGGCCGAGCTCTATGGCATGGTCAACGTGCCACAGGGG
Organism: Gammaproteobacteria bacterium; assembly: GCA_030830685.1. Taxonomy (GTDB): domain Bacteria; phylum Pseudomonadota; class Gammaproteobacteria; genus CAIKBL01. The sequence continues at coordinate 1,947 of JAURMM010000176.1, forward strand.
GTGTGGATCGACGAACAGGGCCGGATCGTGCGTCCACCGGAATCAGCCGGTACGGCAGACCTGGTGAAAGTGCTGAACCGGGAAACCTTCGAGATTCCCGAGCCGGATGCGCAACGCGGGATGGCCCAGCGCGACGCCTATGTGAACGCGCTCAGGGACTGGGTGCGCAACGGCGCGGCAAGTCCCTACGTGCTCCCACCGGACGAGGTACGCAAGCGTATGCGCGGTCCGGCAGAGCGCGATGTCGTGGCGGCAACCCATGTACGGGTCGGCCGGCATCTCTTCGCCGAGGGTGCATTGGAACGCGCCAAGCACCACTTCGATGAAGCTGTGCGGCTGTGCCCGGAAAAATGGAATTACCGGCGCCAGGCGATGATGCTCGACCCGGGCAGCATCGGTGAGCTCAATGCCGGTCCGGGCTTCTGGGCCGCGGTGGATGCGCTGGGCGACACCCCGTTCTATCCGGAGGCGGATCTCACACCCGTGCGGTGAATGGTCGCTCCGTGGGTCCGGGCGTTCACCCGGATTCACGGAGTCTTCGCCTGACTGTCCCGTGGCAGTCATGCTGCATTCCCACCCCCGACCGGCGTCCGGGCACGGGTGTGGTATCGTGGTGCCCTTTCCACGAACACCAGCCGGACAGTGACCATGAGCCCACGCCGCGCCCGCATCGAGCGCAACACCAAGGAAACCCGTATCACCGTCAGCGTC
>JAURMM010000177.1 GCA_030830685.1 Gammaproteobacteria bacterium
AGAGGGTGCCAATGTTTACCATCTCCGCGAGCTCGCCCAGGGGTACGAAGCCGGCAAAGAACGCGATGACAACCCCGGTGAGGACGATGGTGGTGACAGGTGTCTGCGTACGGCCATGGATGACACCAAAAAATGGCGGCAGCAGGCCATCGCGTGCCATGGCAAAAATGATGCGGGTAAGCCCGAAAAAGCACACCAGCATCACGGTGATGAGCCCGGCGATGACGCCCGCGGCAACCAGGCCCGAAGCCCAGCGGTGCCCAATCTCCATCAATGCATGCGCGACCGGGGATGACACGTTCAGGTCTGTGTACGGAACGACGCCCGTCAGCACCGCCGCAACCGCCATGTAAAAGGCTGTGCAGATGGCGAGTGACGACAGGATACCGATAGGCAGATCGCGCTGCGGGTCCCGCGCTTCTTCAGCGGCGGTCGTGACCGCATCAAAGCCGATGTAGGCGAAGAACACCATCGCGGCGCCCGCCAGCACCCCTGAAGTGTGCCCATCTGCAGCGCGTTCGAACCAGCCAAAAGGCATGAACGGTGACCAGTTGACAGGATCCACGGCGCCCACGCTCACCACCAGAAAAACCACGATGGTCAGCAGTTTCACGAACACCATCGCGGAATTGATGCGCACGCTTTCACGCACGCCGATGGCGAGCAGGATGGTCAACGCAAGCACGATACTCATTGCGGGCAAGTTGACGATTCCCCCCTTGGAGGGTGCAGCAGTGAGTCTGGCGGGTAGCTCCAATCCCATGGCCTGCAGGGCATTGGTGAAGTATCCCGACCATCCATTGGCGACTGCTGCCACGGACATGCCGTATTCCATCAGAAGATTCCAGCCGATGACCCACGCGATGAGTTCACCAAAGGCCGAGTAGCTGTAGCCGTAGGCGCTGCCACAGCCGCCGAGACTCCCTGCCAGCTCGGAATAGGAGAGGGCCGCGAAAGCGCAAGCCGTCCCCGCCACGGCGAAGGAGAGAATGACCGCGGGACCAGCCTGGGTGGCTGCGGCGATTCCGGTCAGCACGAAGATCCCTGTTCCGATGATGGCGCCGATACCCAGCAGACTGAGGTCGAAAGCACTCAGGCAGCGTTTCAGTCCGCTGTCCCTGAGATCGTCATGGCTGAAGGTACGGGTGCGAAACAGTTGCTTCATCTTCAGGGACCTCCAAGGCTTGGATCGAGCGCCCGCCAGCGGCGGGGTCTCCGGGAGTATACGAAATCGGCACCCTGGGGCGCGCCCAGGTGGGGCGCGGGTATACTCCGGGCTTCGGTGTCGGCATGGGCCGAACGTGAGCAGCAAGAACGAGGGGAACATGCATCTGACGCAAGTGCTGGACCGCGCGGTCCAGATGAAGGCCGCACGGACCGCCATGATCTGCGGTGACCAGCAGCAGAGCTGGGGGGAGTTCAGGCACCGCGTGAGCCGTCTGGCCGGCGCGTTCCGTGCTCTCGGGCTTGCACCCGGGGACAGGGTGGCGATGCTGGCCGACAACGGATTTCCCTACTTCGAATTCCATTACGCCACGCCCTGGGCGGGGGGCGTGATCGTGCCCCTGAATACGCGGCTTTCAGACCCTGAGATCGTCTACATCCTCAACGACTGCGGTGCCAAGATCCTGCTTCTGGGTCCGGAGTATGCCTCGCGCCGGGCAGCGCTGGAGGCGGGGTGTCCCGGACTCGAGGTCGTGATCACGCTGGAAGGCGAGGGGCCACTCGCCTATGAGGCACTCGTCGCCACGCACTCGCCGATGGAAGACGTTCGACGGGGCGGGCAGGATCTTCTTGCCATCATCTATACCGGTGGCACCACCGGCCGGCCCAAAGGCGTGGCACTGTCTCATGCCAACCTGGTGGCCAATACACTGGCTGTTATTCCGGTCAACGAGTTCGGCGAGGACATGGTTTACCTCCACAACTCGCCACTGTTCCACACCTCAGGCAGTGCGCGCCTCATCGCTGCCGTGAGCTGCCTGTCGACCAACGTGATTCTTCCGCGCTTCGAGCCTGCGGCCGTGCTGCATGCCATCGAGAAGCATCGCGTGACCCATATCATCCTGGTGCCGACCATGCTGAATCGGCTGCTGAACTGTCCCGAATTCCAGACCAGCGACTTCAGCAGCCTCACGCACTGTGTCTATGGTGCCTCGATCATGCCCGAGGCGCTGCTCAAGCGGGCCCTGGCGCTGATGCCGGGTGTGCGCTTTGCGCAGTCCTACGGCATGACCGAGCTGTCCCCGTCAGCCACCACGCTGCCGCCGAAGTATCACGTGCTGGAGGGGCCGAATGCCGGTCGACTCAAGTCCATCGGGCAGGCCCTCATGACCGCCGAGATCCGCATTGCAGACCCCGAGGATCGCGAACTTCCGCGCGGTGAGGTGGGCGAAATCCAGGTGCGTGGGCCGATGGTGATGCAGGGTTACTGGGGCCAGCCGGAACTGTCGGCGGAGACGCTGCGGGGTGGCTGGATGCACACCGGCGATGCTGCCTACATGGACGAGGAAGGTTTCATCTTTCTGGTCGATCGCATCAAGGACATGATCATCACAGGCGCCGAAAACGTGTACTCGGGCGAGGTCGAGAACGCTCTCCACGAGCATCCCGATGTGCGCGAGTGTGCGGTGATAGGCTTGCCGCATGCCGATCTGGTGGAGACGGTGCATGCCATCGTGGTGTTGCATCCCGGCCGCACGCTGAGCGAAGCCGAGATCATCGCGCACTGCCGGCGCCTCATCGCAGGCTACAAATGCCCACGCAGTGTGGAGTTCCGCGACACGCCGCTGCCGCTTTCCGGGACCAACAAGATCCTGAAGACTCAACTGCGGCAGGAATGCCTTGCCCGGCTCACGCCGGGTTGAGTGTCAATCGATGACTTTGCGAGCAGTACCGAAGAAGAGCCACACCACGGCACCAAACAGGTTGACACCAGCCGCAAGCAGGAACGCTGCGTCGTAGGTGCCGGTGGCCTCCACCATCCAGCCGGTGATGGCCACGCCGATGACCCCGGGCAAGGTGCCCGCCGTATTGGTGATGCCCATCAACACATCGGCGTAACGCGGTGCGATCTCCAGATGATTGGGCAGGAAGCCCGCCCAGGTCAGGGCCAGCGTGCCAAGTGCGCCGCACATGAGCCCGAACGCCACATCGGGTGAGGTGACATCGCGCGCCGCGAGCATGAAGCATGCCGCGCCGGAGAGCCCGATCACCTGCATGGTCTTGCGCACCGCTGTCAGGCTCACACCGCGACGGACGATGGCATCCGCCACGTAGCCACTCAAGGTGCCCACCGTGAACATCGCCACCCAGGGGCCTGCAGCGTAGAGACCCGATTGGGTCAGCGTGAGTCCCAAGGCCCCTCGGAAGTAACTCGGCAACCAGGCGAGCAGGATGTAGAACACCCAGTTAGTGCACAGGTGGTTGATTATCAGCGCCCATACGGCCGGTGCACGCAGCAGCCTGCCCCAAGGCACAGGGTCGCGCGAGGATTCCTGCGGTGCTGCGGCCTCCAGCATCTCGCGCTCCTCGGCGCTGATGCGCGGATGTTCGCGTGGGTAGTCGCGCACCAGCGGAAACCATGCGAGGCACCAGAAGATCCCCACCAGTCCGAAGCTGTAGAAGACCACTGGCCAACCGAAGTCCGCCACCATCCAGCCGGTTGCGGTCAGTGCGAAGAGCGTACCAAGCGGGATACCGGCGGTGAGAAAGGCGACCGCACGAGAGCGTTCGGTCTGGGGCACCCAGCGGCCGTAGAGGTTGTAGACTCCCGGGAAGGTCGCCGCTTCTCCGGCACCCATGGCAATGCGGGCGATAATCAGCATGGCGAATGACATCCCGGCCGCAATGGGGGTGAGTATCGTCCAGATTGACCACCACAGCACTGCGAAGCCGAGTACGCGCCTGCCCCCGAAACGGTTGGCCAGCCAGCCGCTCACCGGCATGAAAGTCATGTAGCCCACGAAGAAAGACGACAGCACCAGCCCCTTGGTGGTTTCGGTCCACCCGAACTCCTCCTGCATGGCGAGCACCGCCACCGAAATATTCACGCGATCGATGTAGCAGACGAAGGTCGCAAGCACGCACAGCGCAATCAGTGTGTAGCGCGTCGGCCAACGGCCGGCAGAGACACTGCCGGCAGCGGAGGCAATGGGGGAGGGCATGCGGAATTCTCCGGGAGGCGCGTGATTCGCGTGCGGCCGATGATGGCAGTACGCAACGCGGCAACTCAACCCTGTTGCGCGCTTGGCGCCCTTGTTCGCATCGCCTACGCTTGCCTAACTGAATCGGGAGTTGCGCATGATCGTTGAAACCATGCTGCCATTGGGGCGGGCCGACTCGGGGCTGAAGCAGGCCGATGGCACGGTGGACATCACTGCGGTGGCCGGTGATGCGGCCCGTGTGGAAGCGCTCGGTTTTGATGGAATCGCCGTGCAGGACAACAAGGAAGATCCGTATGTGATGTCCACTCTTGCCCTGCAGGCCACCTCCCGCCTGCGGGTGGCGACATCGGTAGCCATTGCCTTCCCGCGCAGCCCCACCGTGACTGCCATGACCGCGTGGAGCCTCGCGCGCCTCTCGGGCGGTCGTTTCGTGCTGGGGCTCGGCAGCCAGGTCAAGGGACACATCGAACGCCGTTTCGGCGGGCGCTGGTCGGCCCCGGCACCCTGGATGCGGGACTATCTGCGCGCGATCCGCGATCTCTGGTCTGCCTGGCAGAACGGCACGCCGGTCAACCACACCAGCGCGCATTACACGATCAACCTCAACGTGCCCATCTTCACGCCCGCGCCGCTGGCCTGCGGACCCATTCCCATTCATCTGGCGGCGGTGAACCCCGCCATGTGCGGGGTGGCCGGGGAACTTGCCGACGGCCTGCGCGTACATCCGATCTGCAGTCCGCATTATCTACGCAGCGTGATCCTGCCCGCAGTCCGCAAAGGTGCTGCGCGTAGCGGGCGTGCGCTCGAGAATTTTGAAGTGGCGGTCAAGCCGCTGGTCGCAACGGCTGCTGATCCTGAAAAGCTCGCGCTCAAACGCGAGGAAATGCGCGGGCGTGTGGCGTTCTACGGATCCACGCCGGCCTACGCGGCCGCATTCGAGGCCCATGAGCTCGCCGATCTCGCACAACGCCTGAATCAATACTCGCGCGCCCAGCGCTGGGCAGAGATGTCGGCGCTGGTGCCGGACGATGTGCTCGATGAGTTCGTGACGATTGGCTTGCACGACACGATAGTGCAACAGCTGCGTGCACGTTATCAGGGACTCGCGGATTCCATGGAATTCAGCATCCCGGTCACTAATGAGGCTGATACCGCGCGGCTAGCAGAAATGGTGGAGGAGCTGCGCCGATGAAAGTCGAAACACTGCTGCCGCTTGGCAAGGTCGACCCGGGCCTCAGGGCCCCCGAACAGGCCCTGGACATCCATCGCGTCGGTGAGGATGCCAGGCTCGTCGAAAGCCTCGGCTACGACGGCCTCATGGTGGAAGACACCAAGCAGGATCCCTTCGTGGTGATGGCGCTCGCCGCCGCCGCAACCACGCATCTGAAGCTCGGTACCGCAGTTGCCATCGCCTTTCCGAGGAGCCCGATGGTGACCGCCATGACGGCCTGGACACTTGCGCGTCTCTCGCGGGGACGTTTCACGCTCGGTCTGGGGACCCAGGTGAAGGGCCATATCGAACGGCGCTTCGGCATGAAATGGTCGGCACCCGGGCCATGGATTCGCGAATACGTGCAGGCCTTGCAGGCCATCTGGCAGTCCTGGCAGATGTGCGCTCCGCTCGATTTTTCCGGCAAACACTACCGCCTGAACCTGTCGGTACCCCTTTTTACGCCGGAGCCCATCGAGCATCCGGCCATACCCATCCACCTCGCGGCGGTGAATCCTTATCTGTGCCAGGTGGCGGGGGAAGTCGCAGACGGGATGCGCCCGCACCCTGTCTGCACCGCGCATTACATTCGCGAAGTGATGCTGCCGGCTGTGCGCAAGGGCGCCCACAAGGCGGGCCGCTCGCTGGAGGGTTTTGCCGTTTCCATCAAGCCGCTGATCGCGACTGCGCCCGATGCTGCTCGCTTGGCGGTCCGGGTGCGGGATGTGCGGGCCCGGGTGGCTTTCTATGCCTCTACCCCGGCTTACAAGGCCTGCTTCGAGGCGCATGGCCTGGGCGCGCTGGCTGACGAACTCCAGGGGCTCTCTCGCGCCCAGCGCTGGGAGGAGATGCCGGACAGGATCAGCGACGAGGTGCTTGAGCTCTACGCCACGGTGGGCACCTGGGACGAAATCGTGCCACGTCTCCTCGCCCGTTACCGGGGTCTCGTGACCCACGCGGAATTCAGTATTCCCGTGCATGACGCGGTCGATGCTGCGCGCCTGCGCGAGATGGTGGAAGCGCTGCACGCGGAGTAGGATGGGCCCTCCGGGAACCAGTCGGGAGTTCGTGATGGATGCCAAAGTCAGGAAGAAAAACGCAGCCAAACCGTTCAAGTCCCCGTTCGGCTATGCCATGCCGCACCTCTCGCCGCTCTACACACCGCCTCCCTTCGAATACCGGGATGCACACTCGATGATGATCGTCTTCGAAAGCAATCCGAAAGTGCTTTCGCGCTATGTGCCGAAACCTTTGGTGCTTGATCCCAAGGCCACCATGTTTGCCCAAATCAGCCGCTTCTTCACGGCGGGGTTCGGCAGTTATCACGAAATCCTGCTCGCCGCCCACGCACACTTCCAAGGCCGGCCGGTCAATTACTCGCTGTCGCTGATTCTGGACAATGACATCGCCATCTGCGGTGGCCGCGAGATTTGGGGCTTCCCCAAGAAACTCGGCCGCGTGACGCTCTCCGACAAGGATGGTGTGATGAGCGGCACGGTGGAGCGTGGCGGGTTGCCGCTGGTGCGAGGCGCCATGCAGATTGGCGATTTCTGCAGCCCCGCCGAGCTTGCGGGCAGTGCAGAATATGTTCAGCTCAAGATGATTCCGTCGGTGCGCAACGATGCGCCGCCGGAGGTGATGCAACTGGCTTCCACCACCTTGCGCAATGTGGTGATGAAAGATGTCCTCAAGGGCCCGGCTACACTCGAGTTCTTCCCCTCCCCGGTGGATCGCTTCTGCGACATTCCCATCGTGAAGGTGCTGGGGGGCTACTTCTACCGCGCAGATTTCACACTCGAAGACGGCGAGGTGATTCACGACTACCTGACGGCCTGAACTTCGGGCCGTTGCGGGCGTCAGACGTCGCAGACTCCGTCAGACAATAGAACCATCATCAATCAACTCCAGCAGGAAGGTGTTTCATGGACCAGCAGAGAAGAGCATTTTTCAAGCGCAGCCTCGGCGTGGTGGCCACCGTTTCAGTGGCCCAGCTCGTGGCCAACCGGGTGGCCTACGCGGCCGACCTGCCGCATGTGGATGAGGCCAGCCCGCAAGCCAGCGGCCTCGGCTACAAGCACGATGCGGCCCAGGTCGACAAGGCGAAGTACCCCATGTACAAGGACGGCTCGATTTGCGCCACCTGCGTGCTCTACCAAGGCACCCCGGACAGCGAATGGGCTGGCTGTGGCATCTTTGCCGGCCAGGCCGTTTCGGCCAAGGGCTGGTGCTCGGCTCACGCGCCCAAGGCCTGATCAAGGTCGACGGCCTGCTGCGAACCCGGCGTCATGCCGGGTTCGTCGTTTCTGGCCCTGCATCCCCCATGTTCACCAGCACTTCGCCTTACGTCTGGACCGTGCTGTTGCTGATGGCAAGCAACGTGTTCATGACGTTTGCCTGGTATGGCCTGCCCGTGCCTGCTCGGTGCAGCATTCTTCATTTTTCGAGCGCGCCTGACCGGCGCGTGATCTGGCGATTTGTACGCCATTCCAGGAGAGAACAGCCATGACCAAGAGACCCGCCGCGACCGCCACCCTCCAGGTGGAGAACGACGCCGTACGCGTGACGGAATGGCGCTTCGCTCCGGGCGCTGAAACCGGTTGGCATCGCCATGCGCATGATTACGTGGTGGTACCCATTACCGATGGCACGCTGCTGCTGGAGACGCCGGATGGCAACCTCACCGCAGAACTCAAGCTCGGTCGTTCTTACTCACGACCGGTGGGGGTGGAGCACAATGTCATCAATAACAGTCCCCATGAGCTCGCCTTTGTTGAAGTGGAGGTCAAGCGGGCCTGAGGCACAAGGCAGGCGTCACAGGGCATGACTGCGGGCAGCCATGAATTCACCCGGGAGTGGGCCCGGTTCTGTCCCCGCTGCGGGGCTGAGGGTCTGGCCTCGGAGGATGGTCGACGCCACGCCTGCGCACGTTGCGGTCTGGTGTATTTTCACAACCTCGCCGCCGCAGTGTGCGTGATTCTGCGCCGAGGCGATGAAATCGCGCTGGTGGTGCGAGCCCAGGACCCCGGCAAGGGTCTGCTCGATCTGCCGGGAGGATTCGTCGATCCGGAAGAAGATCTGGAGAGTGCCGCCGTGCGAGAAGTGCGCGAGGAACTGGGGGCCGAGATTGGAACCCCGAGATATCTGTTCTCCATGCCCAATCTGTATCGCTATCGTGATGTGAATTACCGGACCCTGGATGCCATGTTCGAACTTTGGATAGACGACTTGCCTGATGTAGCGCCCAACGCCGAGATTGCAGCCCTCCACTGGCGCCCCTTGGCATCGATCCAACCGTACGAACTGGCCTTCCCCTCGGTGCGAGCGGCGCTAGCCAGAGTGCGCGGAGCGTCGGCATGAAATCCGTTGTGCTGATGTTGCTGGTGGCGACAGGCCTGTTGCCGAGTGCAGGCTTGGCAGAAGGCACCGAATCCCCCGGCTTTGCGAGCTGTGCGGCCTACTACTTCCTTGCTGCGAGGGGACACGATGTCACCCGGTACGATGCACTGTACTCCGCCGGAGAATTCAGTCTGAACGAAGCCATCAGGCGGCACGGCAAGGCAGCGCAGGGCAAAATGGAATCGCGTTCAGCGGGCATGATGCAATCCATCGCCAAGGACTGGCGCCGGGTGGCAGAGCTCGATCGTGACTTTTCCCGTCCCTGTGAAACCCTGCTGCGCGATGCAGGTTTCACACCGCCTTAGCGTGACTCTCAGGCGCGGGTAATTCCCCGGCGCCCGCTCTCAACCACCCATCTGGAAATATCCAGACATTTCGTGCGCGGACTCGTGACGTCCACGAGACCGCGCAGATCGCATCGCAGAAAGTCGCGAGTGAGATCCAGGCGTACGTAGCCCCGGTAGCGCGCGGTTCCGAATTTCAGCCACGGGGCCTCTTGTCGCACCGCGCGGACGATCGATTCATCCGGCCCCTGCGCACTGAGCGAGGTCGTGACGATTTCCGCCGCCACAGGTTGCTCCTCCGGTTTCAGAAAATCACGCAGGAGATTGTTGGCCCAGAAAGCGTGCCAGTCCCCGCCGAGCACCACGGGATTGCGGACCTTCTCGTCCGCCATCACGTCGAGCAGGCGTCGGCGCGCATGAGGATAGGCATCCCAGCTTTGCGTGTGCAGTTTTTCATCGGGGCCTGCGATCTCATCGTAACGGGCGAGCGACATCGGCTGCGCCACGAGATTCCACTGCGCCCGGGAGTGGTGCAGTACATCCGTAGCCCAGGCTTCCTGCCGCGCACCAAGCATCGTGGCTGTTGGATCCTCAAAGGTCCGGCACGGGCGCCCGGCCTTGTCCTTTCCGGTATGGCAGGGCGGATAGCTGCGGTACTGCCGCGTGTCGAGCAGCGCGATCTGGGCCAGCCCACCCCACTGCATGCGGGTGTAGATACGCATCCCTGATGCGGTGGGTCGCATCATTGCGGGCAGAGGTAGGTGCTCATAGAAGGCCTGATAGGCCGCCGTGCGTCGCGCCAGAAATGCCGCACGATCTTCCTGATAGTGGGAACGATCCCGCGCGTAATCATTCTCGACCTCGTGGTCGTCCCAGATATTCATCCAGGGTGCCGCAGCGTGCATGCGCTGCAGATCGTCATCGAGGCGATAACAGGCATAGCGCGCTCGATAGTCCTCCACGGAATGGGGATCCGGGCCGATGTGCTGGCGTACGCGATGCCGTCCCCAACTGCCCTCGTAGAGATAATCGCCGACATGGATCACGAGATCGGGTGCGTCCGCAAGCATATGGCGATACGCGGAGAAATAGCCGTGCTCGTAATGCTGGCAG
>JAURMM010000178.1 GCA_030830685.1 Gammaproteobacteria bacterium
CAGGGATCTGCTCTGCCGCCGCGCGGCGGTTACCAGTCTCCCAGACGCGCTTCAGAGCATCCATCGCGGTGCCAAAGCCCGCCCTGCGCCACTGCCGACGGTAGTTCGGCAGCTGCGCAAAGAACGCAAGGTTGTAACGGGCGGCGGCACGGGCCGCGTCCTCGTCTTCGGAGAGAAAGGTCGGGAAGCTGAGGCAGCACTCAAAGGGCTCGCCCGCCAGCGCGGAGTCCGCCCGTGCAGCGCGAGCGGATTCCAGCAACATCGGCAGGTAGCTGCGCGGCGACAGGAAGGGCATGAGCCCATCCCCGAGCGCACCAGCTACAGCGGCGCTTTCGACGGTATTGGCCGCCACGTGCACGGGGATGCGAAAAGCACTGGGCGGCGGTACCAGAAAGCCTTCCGCGACCTTGCCAGCCAGGGCGTCGCGCACATAGCGGGTGTATTGGGCGAGACGTTCGCGCGCGTTACCCATGTCAATGCCGAGGCGGGCCAACAGGCCACGATGGCTCATGCCAAGCCCGAGCAGCAGGCGACCGCCCGACAGCTCGGCAAGGGTGCGCGCAGTCGCAGCGGCCAGGAAGGGATGCCTGAAATAGATGTTGGCGATGTTGGTGCCGACGGTGATCCGTTGCGTGACGCTCGCAATGGCCTGGCTCACCGCGAGGGCGTCACCCCGGCCTTCGTTCACCAGCACGGCCTCAAAGCCGTGCCGCTCAGCCAGTTGTCCGAGCGCGATCAAATCGGCGAGCGGCGCATCCGTGACCGTGGAGAGCACCACTCCGAGGCGTGCAGGCATGCGGGCTTTCTCGCTGGTTGGGTGAACTCACTTTACGCCAGCCATCCGCGGGTGGATATTGGCGCCACATTCAAAGAACGACCTTCAGGGGGAGCCACGCATGGAAATCGGTTTTCTGCACATCGCCACCCAGCAATCCGGAGACATCACGAGCATTGCGCGTCGTGCGGAGGAAGCAGGATTCGATTCGCTGTGGATCCCCGAACATCCCGTCATCCCGCTCGAGCGCAATACGCCCTACCTGCTGGGCGGCGAGCTACCGGAGCATTACGGCCGCTGGACCGATCCACTCATCGCACTCAGCATGGCCGCAGCCGTGACCACGCGGTTGAAGCTTGCGACCGGCATCTGCCTGCTGCCGGAGCGCGAAACCCTGGTCACTGCCAAGGCCATTGCCAGCCTCGACTATTACTCCCAGGGCCGGGTGATGCTCGGCATTGGCGCCGGATGGCTGCGCGAGGAAACCGAGCTCTTCGGCGCCAACTTCCTGACCCGCTGGCAGCGCATGCGCGAGATGACCGAGGCCATGCGGATCCTGTGGACGGAGGCAGCCCCCTCTTACGCGGGCAAACAGGTGAACTTTCCACCCGTGCGCTGCGAACCCAAACCGCACCAGGCCGGTGGTCCGCCGTTCCTGCTCGGGGGGCATGGCGAAAAAGCGCTGCAGCGGGTGGCGCGCAGCTACGATGGCTGGTGCCCAATCGTGCAAGACGCGGCAAGTTTTGCGGCGGAGGCAAGTGAACTGAAGGAAATGTTTGCCGCTCAGGGCCGTAATCCGTCGCAGCTCATGCTGAGCCCCTTCGTCGATCCGGCTGACGGACAATTGTCCGACAGTGAACTTCGCGCCTACAAGGCTGCAGGCGCTGCCCGCATCGTGCTGTTCTCTATCGCGATGTCCGAGGAGATTTCGAATGGAGCGGGCTTCGCCTGGATGGATAAGTGCGCCAACATCGTGGCGCGGGCCAAGGCCCTCTAGACGAGTGTGAAGTGATGCAGACCTTCGTGCCGTGAGATTTCGATCTCGCGGCCGATGGCCTGTTCTCCGAAAAGCGCGGCGAGACCTGCCTCGTCGCCCGGCATGGCCCGTGCGAGACAACGCCGGCCGGAGTCGCACAGACGCGCGATGACAAAGCCTTCGGCAGGGTGCTCCTTGCGGTAGATAGCCGCAGGCGCCTCGATGATCGCACGCCCCTGCGCCGCCTCATCCACCTGCACGTTGCCCGCAGATTCCACCGCACGCTGCTCACTGGCGCCCTCCACCGACTGCCAGCTGGCAGGGGGTGTGGCGCTGTAGACACCGACGGAGTGCTTGGAGAGATAGCCGCCGTTGGCAACCACCAGTCCCTTGGCCAAGGGCTCAGCGCGAAGGCTCTCCACGAGGCTCGCAATGGCATGCATGCTGTAGTTGTTGCCAGGCCCGCCAAAGAACGGCAAGCCTCCGGTCAGCGTCAGCGCCCGCGACCCATCGAGCGGCAGGCCCAGGGGTTCCGCAATGCTGCTGACGGCGATGGGGAAGCAGCTGTAGCAGTCGAGAGGACCAATATCGTCAATGGTGAGATGGCTTGCTGCCAGGGCCAGCTGCACCGCGCGATTCTGGGCTTCGGACATATCGAGCCGCGCACGCCGCAGGACGTTCACTTCGTCCAGATCGGCATGCCCGTGCAGGTATACCCACCTTGAAGAAGGTATGCCGGCCTCCATCGCAACACCCACGGTGGTCAGTATGACTGCAGCGGACTG
>JAURMM010000179.1 GCA_030830685.1 Gammaproteobacteria bacterium
AGTGTGGGAGGCGAACCCTCAGATCGAGAACCCACACCTCATCTATCCGGGCGACCAGATTCACCTCACCTTTGTTGACGGACGTCCGCGCCTTGGCGTCCAGCGCAGCCGCGAGATCAAGCTCTCGCCCTCGGTTCGGGTGTCCGCTCACGATCGCTCGATTCCGGCCATCCCTCTGGATGCGATCCAGCAATTCCTGACCCGCCCCCGCGTAGTTTCTCCGGACGAACTCGCTAAGAGTGCCTATGTGGTCGGCAGCCAGGATGAACATCTGGTCAACGGACAGGGTGCCCGCATCTATGTGCGCGGCCTGCCGGATGAGTCCATGACCCGCTATTCGCTGTTCAGACCGGGCGGTGAATACACGGATCCCGACACCCGTGAGATTCTGGGACATGAGGCACTCCATATCGCGGATGCAGTCGTGGCCCGCTTCGGCGATCCCGCAACCGCCACCATCACCTGGTCCAACCGGGAGGTCATAAAGGGCGATCGCCTGATGGTCCAGGAGGTGGAGGAATACCGGAGCTTCGTGCCCCATGCGCCCGCGGGCCAGGTGGACGGACGCATCATCTCCGTCGTGGACGGAGTGTCCCAGATTGGCCAGCTCAATGTGGTTGTGATCAACCGCGGCCAAGCCGACGGAATGGAGCCCGGGCATGTGCTCGCCATCTTCCAGGCAGGTGAACGGATCAAGGACAGGCTCGCGGCAAAACCGGACATGGTACAGATGCCCGAAGAGCGGGCCGGTGAGATGGTCGTTTTCCGGACTTTCGAGCGCGTGAGTTACGCCCTGGTCATGAATACACAGCGCCCCGTGCACATCCACGACAGGGTCCGTAACCCCTGACCATCGCCGGGGCCGCCGACCTCGGCGGCAGGTCTTTGCGCCTGGCACTTGCGTGACCCCCGAGGGCCGGGGTTAGCATGGCCCGCGATGGACAAGGGAATGGACATCACACTTCACGCGCTCGCGCTGCACGCGGCCCTGTATTTGCGGCCCCAGGTACTTGCGCGCGCGCTGCAAAGCTTGCGTGAGCTGGAAGTCCGTGAGGGTGGCCTGCGCGGGCGCGGCATCACGGACCGGCTCGCCCAGCAGGCCAATACGGCCCCTGACTGGGCGCGCGCCGAAAGCACGCTTTCCTGGCTGCAGAAGACGCCAGACGCATCGCTCGTAGCCCTCGGCCAGCCCGAATATCCGCCTGCCTTGGCATCGATTGCGGACCCGCCACCGCTCTTTTTCGCGCGCGGCGCAAGGCCGGTTTTGACCCGCATCCAAATTGCGGTGGTCGGAAGTCGAGCAGCAACCCCCGCTGGCGTGGATTTGGCCTTGGCGCTGGCTTCTGACTTGTCTGGCGCTGGTTTCGTCATCACCAGCGGGCTCGCACGAGGTATCGATGGGGCCGCGCACCGCGGGGCGTTGGCCGCCCCAGGCCCGACCATAGGCGTTCTGGGATGCGGCATCGACCGGGTGTACCCGGTACAGCACGCACGACTCGCGGAGCAGATCATGGCGACCGGGCTCGTGCTGTCCGAACTGCCTCTCGGTGCCGGACCCCTGCCGCACCATTTCCCGCGTCGCAACCGGATCATCAGCGGCATGGCTGTGGGCCTCATTGTTGTAGAGGCCGGACTGGCCAGCGGTTCGCTGCTCACTGCACGCTCCGCGCTGGAGCAGGGGCGGGAGGTCTTTGCAGTCCCCGGCGCGGTTCGCAACCCGCAGGCTCGCGGCTGTCACGCGTTGCTGCGGGAAGGTGCTACGCTGGTCGAGAATGCGGGGGACGTGCTTGCCGGCCTGCCCCGACACGTGCTCGAGCGCTTGCCTGCTCCCCCTGTTACCGGCGATCCGCAACGGGCACCGACCGGTCCATCTGCAGCATCCATGACGAGTGCGCCTGCGGATGCTGTCACCGACGAAAGGGCGCTGAGGGTGCTGGAGGCGCTCGGCTTTGCGCCCGTGAACGAATCGCTGCTCGTCATGCGCACCGGATTGACGATGCATACCCTTTCATCCATTCTCCTGAACCTCGAGCTCTCGGGTCGGGTGCGAGCCTTGCCCGGGGGCGCCTTTGAGCGTGTTCGCTAGACCGGCCCGGTCTATCCCGCAGGCCCGGCCTTCCCACCCGTGGAGTGGCGCCGTGGACGGAGTTCCGCGCGCCGCCGCCTTGCCCACAGGCTGCGGGCTCCAGACCAGACGCCGTAGCCAACACGCCGCTTAACGCACAAGCAAAGACATCAATGGCCAAGAACCTGATGATCGTGGAGTCTCCGGCCAAGGCCGGGACCATCAAGAAGTACCTCGGCGACGACTTCGAAGTCCTCGCCTCCTATGGCCATGTGCGCGATTTGCGGCCGAAGGAGGGGGCCGTCGACACTGCTCAGGACTTCGCGATGCATTACGAAGTCATCGACAAGAACGCCAAGCATGTCGATGCCATTACCCGGGCCGCCCGCAAAGCCAGCAATATTTACCTCGCGACCGACCTTGACCGCGAGGGTGAAGCCATTTCGTGGCATATCGCGGAGCTTCTGCGCGAGCGCGAGGTCATTGCCGGCAAGGCCGTGAGTCGAGTCGTGTTTCACGAGATCACCCCTCGGGCGATCCGAGAGGCCGTGGACCATCCCCGCCCGATCGCCATGGATCTGGTGAATGCCCAGCAGGCTCGGCGGGCGCTCGATTATCTGGTGGGTTTCAACCTTTCGCCCCTGCTCTGGAAAAAGATTCGCCGCGGGCTTTCCGCAGGGCGCGTGCAGAGCCCGGCCTTGCGCATGATTTGCGAGCGTGAGGCGGAGATCGAGAAGTTCAAGCCGCGGGAATACTGGACGATCGAGTCCGACCTCGGTAACACGCGCCAGGGTTTCGTTGCGCGCCTCGTGCAGTTCGAAGGCCAGAAGATCACCCAGTTCTCGGTCGAGAACGAGGGTGAGGCCAGCCGCATCAGGGAGCGCTTGCTGGCCGGGGCCCAGGGGCAGCTCGAGGTGGCGAAAATCGAGCGCAAACAGCGCAAGCGCAACCCCGCGCCGCCCTTCATCACTTCCACCTTGCAGCAGGAGGCTGTGCGGAAGCTGGGCTTCACCGCCCAGCGTGCCATGCGGGTGGCCCAGCAGCTCTACGAAGGGGTGGATATCGGCACCGGTCAGGAAGGCCTTATCACCTACATGCGAACGGATTCGCTCAATCTAGCGCGGGAGGCAGTGGAGGAAATCCGCGGGTTCATCGCAGAGCGCTACGGCCCGGACAACGTGCCGGCCGCGCCGAACGTCTACAAGGCCAATTCCAAGAATGCCCAAGAGGCGCATGAGGCCATCCGCCCCACCTCGATTCTGCGTCAGCCCGCTGCGCTGCGCAGTCATCTCACGCCGGATCAGTTCAGGCTCTATGAACTGATCTGGAAGCGCACTGTCGCGAGCCAGATGGCTGCCGCGCTGCTGGACCTGGTCGCGGTTGATCTGCAGTGCGGTCAGGACGGAGTCTTCCGCGCCACGGGGACAACTGTGGCTTTCCCCGGGTTCCTTGCGGTGTACACCGAGGGGCGGGACGATACGGAGGAAGAGGAGGGCGTGCTGCCACCCATGAAGGAAGGCGAGAAGATTTCGCTGCTCGCGATCCGCGCTGAGCAGCACTTCACCGAGCCACCGCCCCGCTATTCGGAGGCCACGCTGGTCAAATCGCTGGAGGAATACGGCATCGGACGCCCTTCGACCTATGCCTCGATCATTTCCACGCTGCTCCAGCGCGAGTACGTCGAGCTGGAGAACAAGCGTTTCCGCCCGACTGACGTCGGTCGCATCGTGAACGCGTTTCTCACCGGGCATTTCGAGCGCTACGTTGATTATGACTTCACGGCCCGACTCGAGGACGCGCTCGATGCGGTGTCCCGCGGTGAACGGGACTGGGTGCCTTTGCTGCGCGAGTTCTGGACGGAGTTCCACGCAACCGTGCAGGACAAGGAAGTCAATGTCAGCCGCAAGGAGGCGACCCAGGCACGCGAACTCGGGATCGATCCCGTCTCGGGCAAGCCGGTCTCTGTGCGCATGGGGCGCTTCGGCCCTTATGTGCTGATCGGCACGCCGGAGGATGAGGAAAAGCCGAGTTTCTATGGGCTCAAGGGTGGGCAGCGCCTGAATACCATCACCCTGGAGCAGGCACTGGAACTGACCCGTCTGCCGCGAGATTTGGGATTGTCCGAGTTCGGGGAAAAGCTCACGGTGAATATCGGTCGCTTCGGCCCCTACGTGCGCTATGGAGACAAATACGTCTCCCTCAAGAAGGAAGATGACCCCTACACCGTGACCCGGGAACGGGCGTTGGAGCTGATCGCCGAGAAGCTCGCCGCGGACAAGGCGCGGGAAATCAAGGTATTCGGTGATTCTGGTGTGCGCATCCTCAATGGTCGTTTCGGACCTTACATCACCGATGGGACAGGCAATGCGCGCTTGCCCAAGGACACCGATCCCACCAGCGTGACGCTGGAGCGGGCCGTGCAACTGCTGGAGGAAAACCGCAACAAGCGCCCGATGGGCCGATTCGGACGCGCAGCCAAGGCTGCACCCAAGGCCAAGGCTGCGCCCAAGGCCAAGGCTGCGCCCAAGGCCAAGGCTGCGCCCAAGGCCAAGGCTGCGCCCA
>JAURMM010000180.1 GCA_030830685.1 Gammaproteobacteria bacterium
ACGGTCTGCGCAAAAGTGACGGCAGAATTCCTCGCTTATTCAAAGGAAGTGGGCAATGACCTTTCCACACCGCGACCGGAGTATGGCTTTGCGGGTCTGAAGCCTGGTGATCGTTGGTGTCTGTGCGCGCCTCGCTGGCAACAGGCGCTTGAAGCGGGCGCAGCGCCTAGGGTCTTTCTGCTCGGCACGCATATCGGTGCCTTGGAACATGTGGATTTTGCGGCGCTGAAGCGCCACGCGGTTGACCTGTCCTGAGTCTCCCTGTGATTAGCGCGGCGCGCCAACGAGTACCGCGCGCACAGCTTTGAGCCACGCCTGAAGTCGTGCCATCTGCCCGGGCTCCAGTCTGAACAGAGCACGGTGACCGACAGAGGCGCCTTCCAGCGATTCCTCCGCATAGCGGTAGAACACCTTGGGCTGCACGAGGCGCACGGGTTGTGCCGGCGCTTCTGCTGCGAGCAGATGATCGATGACTTCGATCACGCGGGCATGGAACTGCCGGTCTGCATATCCAAGACCGACATAGGCTTCCTGCAACAGGGGATAGAAGCGGCGATAGGCCATGGCGAGCGACTCTGCAGGCAGTGCGGTGACAGCGCCCACCAGCGGCTCATAGCGGGCAGCATTGGTCATGGAGATCACAAGGGCCTCGGCCGTGCCCTCGGTCACGAAAGCCCCGTCCACCTTGCGCAAAACGCGCTGTCGCAGTCCGAGCTTGCGTGCCGGCAGATTGTCGACCGTCACCACGAGGCGGGTCAGCACCGCCTCATCCACCAGCAGGGCAACGAGAGCCTGGCCAGCTCCGGCTTCGGCCAGCGCGGCCAAGGCTTGAGAGTCGCTCTCCGCGAGCGCTGGCAGGGGCGTTTCGGGATCGGGCAGCGGGTTGGGCGCGGAAGCCTCGATCTCTGCGCTCGCAGTTTTGGAGGGGTCATGCTCGGGTACATCTGCCAGTGCCGAGGTGCCAGTGGCCGATCTGTCCGGCAGCAGCTCCGCATCGCCCGGGAGCGCGGCTTGAGGGACTCCCACGGGATCCGCTGCACGCTGATTCTGCCAAAACCAGACGCCCGCGGCCGCGATGAGGATCAGCGCGCTGCCGGGCAGCCAGCCGCGACGTGTACGTGCAGGGCCAGAGGCCTGCTCCGAGATTTCTGTTGAAACCGGTGGGGGTTCATCTGGTTCGCGCCGGAGCACGATGTCTTCTTCGGGCAACTGCGGGTCATTCATGGTCGGGACCGATTTCAATGAGGCTCAGCCCAGCAGTCTCAAATTCACGAACCAGGCAGACCGGTGGTATGACGTAGTCCGGCGCGTCCAGCGGAAGCAAGGCGAGCCCAGTCAGATCGAATTCAAGTGCAGGCGCAGGCTCCGGTTCCATCAGCGTCACTCCGGGCTCCGCCAGGGTAAAGGCCGAGAGATCGAACTGTGGCGCGGGTATCGCCGGCGCATCGACGAGCGTGACCCCGGGCTCCGCAAGCGACAGCGCATCCCGTTCGATCGGGGGCCCCTCACGCGTGTCGCCTGCCACCGGGGTGAGCGGAACGACCTCCACCGCGGCACCGGCTTTGGCCAGTGCCAACTGATAACGACGGGCAGTGGCGGCATCAACCCCGCGCTTGATGACGGAGCGAGTGCCGAACAGTGCATCGATTCGCGCCGGTTCGGCCTTGAAAATGACGGCGAGTTCGCGCTTCACGTCGTTTGCCGCATACCCCGGCAGCAGCACTCCTTCAAACCACACTTCAAACAAGGGCTCGGCCATCGTCACCCGTCCGTCGTTACGTCTCTGCCCATCCTACACCCAGGAAACGCCCACGCGGTTAATATCGCCCAAGCCACTACACTGCGTACCAGCACGATGGAGGAGTCAGCCAGATGATTCGCGACATTCTGAAGATGGGGGACCCCCGCCTCCTGCGCGTGGCGCGCCCGGTGGAAATCTTTGGCAGCGCAGAATTGCAGAGTCTCATCGCGGACATGTTCGACACGATGCGTGCCGCCAATGGTGCGGGGCTCGCAGCGCCCCAGATTGGCGTTGATCTGCGCGTGGTCATCTTCGGCGACGACCGCCCCAACCCACGCTACCCGGACGCACCCGTGGTGCCACTGACCATTCTGATCAACCCCGAACTCAATCCTCTCGGGGACAGGATGGATGAAGGATGGGAAGGCTGCCTGTCGGTCCCCGGCCTGCGCGGCGTGGTGCCGCGTCATCACGCACTGCACTACCGCGGTCGAGATGCCGAGGGCCACCTGATCGAGCGCACTGTAGAAGGCTTTCACGCGCGCGTGGTTCAGCATGAATGCGATCACCTGGATGGCATTCTCTATCCCATGCGCGTGCGCGACTTCAGTCGCTTCGGCTACACGAGCGTGCTGTTTCCGGGTCTGGATGACGCCGACGACTGAGGTCTCGATTCAGGCCGAGCGTCCCAGCAGCCAACGCTCCAGCTCCTTGGCAAAAGCCTGTCGGTCGCGCTGCGAATAAGCGGCAGGCCCACCCGTGACCAGGCCACCACTGCGCAGGGTCTCCATGAGGTTGCGCATCTCGAGCAGGCCACGGATGTTGTCCGGCGTATACCGTTCGCCCCGGGGATTGAGGGCCAGTGCGCCCTTTTCCACAACCGCGGCGGCGAGGGGTATGTCGGCCGTGACCACCAGATCCCCGGGCTCCGCGCGTGCGATGACGAGGTTGTCTGCAAGATCAAAGCCCCGCCCCACCCGCAAGGTCTGGATGAAGGGTGACGGTGGGACCGTGAGCGCCTGATTGGCGACGAACACCACGAGCGTCGAGGTGCGCGTCGCTGCCCGGTACAGCATTTCCTTGACCGGCACCGGGCAGGCATCGGCGTCAACCCAGATCTGTGCCATCAGAAGACGATGGGCAGCTCCAGGTGGGTGGCATAGATGAAGTC
>JAURMM010000181.1 GCA_030830685.1 Gammaproteobacteria bacterium
CTGCGCGCTGTGGCTGGCCTGCCGCTGGGGCCAACAACACTCGAGCGGCCGGCGGCGAGCTTCAATCTGTTGGGTGAGCCCGGAGCCAGTGGCAAGCCAGTGGTGCAGGGACTCGATCTCGCCCTGCATTCACCCGGGGTGGCAGTTCATCTTTATGGCAAGCATAGTGTGAAGGGTTTCAGGAAAATGGGGCATGTCACGGTGACCGGCCCCACACTCGACGAGGCCACGGAACGGGCCAACACCATGCGGAGCGTGCTCAAGGTGGTAGGAGACAAGGCGTGACGAGAAACGGAAAGAGACCAAAGGCCGAAGCACCTCCCCGGGTCGGGGTGATCATGGGAAGCATCTCGGATCTTCCGGTGATGCAGGCTGCGGCGGACATCCTCGTCCAGTTCGGCATCTCTCATGAAGTGGAAATCGTCTCCGCGCATCGCACACCGGATCGGATGGTCGACTACGCTCGCAATGCTGCATCACGCGGCCTGAAAGTGATCATCGCCGGCGCCGGCGGCGCTGCACATCTGCCAGGAATGACAGCCTCGCTCACGACTTTGCCAGTCATCGGCGTGCCGGTCGCCGCCACACTGCTCAATGGCAACGATGCGCTGCTCTCGATCGTGCAGATGCCGGCCGGTGTACCCGTCGCGACGGTCGCCATCAATAATGCGACCAATGCTGGCCTGCTGGCGGTACAGATTCTCGCCACCAGCAGCGAAGACCTCGCGCTTGCTCTCACGCGTTACAAGAAGGGACTGGAGGCCAAGGTTGCCAAGGCAGCGCGCGGCTTGAAGGCACCCCCCACCCCGCGCAGGGCGGGCAAAACCATCAAAAGCGCTCGCTGAAGGCCAAAACGACGCTGCTGATGCAGCGGGTGATCAATCCTTGAGTGACCCGTCCGGTCGCCGCTGATGCTGGGACATGAAGTGCCCACACTCGGGGCAGTGCTTCTTGAAGATTCCGTAGTTCCAACTGAAGCAGAGCTTGTAAAACAGATTGGGCAGCCACCAGATGAGGCTGAAGAACAGGGATTCGGTGCAACGTTCACAGTCTCTGCAACCCTTGGCCATCGCCTGACTCCTCTGCGTCGATTGACTCGAGCCTTGCCGGTATCCGAGTAGCCGGACCGTCGCTCACAAGAGCTCATCGTGCCTCCCGGACCCTCGATTTGTCACGCAGGTCGACGCCCAAAATCAGACAGGCTCGTTGAATGGCTTTGGCCGACAGACCGGAGAATGGTGCCGACGCGCGGAATCGAACCGCGGACCTACTGATTACGAATCAGTTGCTCTACCAGCTGAGCTACGTCGGCTTGTGAGGATTCAGACCTTGTTGCGAATCCTGATGACGATATCCACCCCGGTCGTCTCCGTGCCCTCGGGCGGCAGCGGGAGACGGTCGACGGGGAGAGTGACCGGCGAGATATCGGTCAGGGTGGCGTCGTCCACATTGTAGAAGTGATGATGGGGGCCGATGTTGGAATCGTAGAAGACCTTCGTGGAATCCACGATGACCTCCCGCACCAACCCCTTCTCGACCAGCAAGCCCAAAGTGTTGTACACCGTGGCCTTGGAGACGGTGAGTCCTGCAGCGCGACTCCTCGCGAGAACCTGATCTGCGGAGAGATGCTGAGCCTCTGCCAGCATCAGGCCGGCGATCTCGATGCGCTGAACCGTGGGCAGGATGTTCCTCTGTTCCAGCAGCTCCGCAACTCGGGCCCGTTCGAGTGACAGGTCTTCGGGTGTCTCCATGGGCGAAAGTATAGCGAGGGCGGGTTCCCAGTCCAAGGCAATCCCAGGGAGGGGTTTTAGATGTTCGAGGCGTGCTCTGCGGTCTGCCGCTCATGTCAATTTCTGCGCCATCTGGCGGAATTTCCGTGAATTCGCCCGCTTTCTGCACGATACTGCCGGCATGAGACACTCCGCGCGCGGCTTAACGCTGATCGAGCTGATGGTCACGGTCGTCGTGCTTGCGATTCTGCTCGCGATTGGGGTGCCATCCTTTCGCGAGTTTTATCTCAACAATCGAATAACCAGCCAGATCAACATGTTGCACAGCCATCTCCTGCTCGCCAGAAGCGAGGCGGTGAAGCGCAACCGCGCGGCGCTGGTGTGCGGGCGGGCGGCCGACTCCCTGCCCTGCGCAGACCGGGACTGGAGCCAGGGCTGGGTGGTATTCGTCGACCGGGATGGTGATGGGATCCCCACCTTGGACAGCCCGACCGGCTGCGCCCAGCAAGGGGACGCCGCCGCTCTTCCCGGTGATGACTGCATCCTTGCCACAGCCGGCCCGCTGGAGGCGGACCTGACCCTCACGGCAGGCACGGGGATCAATGGGATGCTCTCCTTCGGCGGCTTCGGAAATGCGCGCTGCCGGGAGGGCTTCCTGGAAGAGTGCTACTTCACCCTGTGCGACAGCCGAGGCTCGGAAAGCGCCCTGTCACTGATCGTCGGCCGCACCGGACATGCGCAAACGTCCCGCACGACGCCTGACTCGGAAAAGCTGACATGCCCGGAATGACACGCCCGGGGAGCCCTCCGCGGCGCATGGCGAGCGGCTTCACCCTCATTGAGTTGCTCATCGCCATTGTCATCTTTGCCATCGGATTGTTCGGGATAGCTGGATTGCAGGCCAGGGGCATGCAATTCACCCAAGGGTCTCAGCTGCGCGCCATCGCCGTGGCGCAAGCTGAGGCGATGGCCGACCGCATGCGGGCCAATCCAGGTGGGGTGGTAGAGGGCCACTACAATGCAGCGAGCCCTGCGCTCAAGGGCGAGATGCCACGCACGTTCAGCAAGGACTGTGGCAAGGGCGCGTGCGACCGTCAGGAGTTGAGCCTCTACGATCTCGCAACCTGGAACGGCCCGAACTTGAGGTCTGCTCCGCAAGAATCCAACGCCGATGTCCTGCCCACCGGAGCCGGAATCGTGTGCATCGACTCCACGCCCGCCGACGGTGATGCAGGCGATTGGAAATGTGACAATCTGGGCGGCTTGTACGCGATCAAGCTCCGCTGGACCGAACGGTCGGTAGCGGCGAATGATCGGGTAGATACCGATGGAGATGGTGATCTGGAGCAGGGGGACGCGGGCAGGAAAGGTCTCTTCATCCGAGTGCTCCCTTATGCAGATTCCGAAACGGACGGCATCAATTGATGACGCCCTTGGCCTCTCAGGCAAAGAGTGGTCGCGAGCGTGCTGCCCCGGCTCCTGCGCTCAGCCTCGGCCTGACGCTCGTAGAATTGATGGTAGCTATCGCTGTTGCCCTCATCCTGCTGGCCGGCGTGCTCCAGCTCTTCGTGAGCAACAAGAAAGCCTACCGTGTTCAGGAGGGAGCCAGCCTGCTGAACGAGAACTTTCGTTACGCAGTCTCGCAGCTCGAATACAGCATCCGCATGGCCGGTCATTGGGGTGGCGCCAAGGAAAGCGCGATCAGGGTGCGTGATGAGGTGGCGCTGCAAAATGACTGCGCGCTGAGTCCCGCCTTCAAAAACATTTCCGGCGTGCCGCAAGACATCGCTTTCGGTGTCGAAGGGTTCGACGGTAGTGCAAAACCGCCGCTCAACTGCATCCCGGAAAGTCATTATTTTTCCGGCACAGATGTACTTCTGGTCCGATATGCCAGCGCCGTCCGTGAATGCCTTGCAGTCACCCGCACGGAGGAAACTGCCTGTGTTGCCGGCAAACCTGAGCTGGCGGAGCAACGGATGCTGAGGGCCGCTGCCAGCTACGGGGCAGACCTCTTCGTGGGCAAGGATTTCGGCCGGCTCTACGGACCCAATGGCACATCCAACTCGCCGGACATCATGCCTGTCGATGCCTCTGCCGACAGGGACCTGGTTGGCAATTACAAAGTCAATTTCGAGGTCTACTTTGTCCGACGGTGCAACACTCCAATCCTCACCAGCGACAAGGACTCGGAGAAACCCTGCAGTGGGGAACGTTCGGACATCCCCACCCTCTCACGCCTGGTACTTCGAGGAGATCGCCTGACACTTGAAGATCTCGTGTCCGGTGTTGAACAGTTCCAGGTAACCTATGGCGTGGATGATGATCAGGACCGCACACCCAACAGGTTCATGAATGCGTCTGCGGTCCGGACCGGCGACGCGAATGGCCCTCTGTGGCCCAAGGTAACTGCCACCCGCTTGAGCCTCGTCATGCGGAACAATGAAAAGGACACGACTCACACCGAGGGCACCACGGTTTATCGCCTTTACGGTGGCGAGGACGGCACAGCTTTCCAGTTCAAACCGGAAAGCCCGGATGCGGCGCTGTACCACCGCCGGGCTTTTTCGATTTCCGTCCAGAGCCGCAACACGCTGAGGAACATCCGATGATCCCAGCAGCCTTGGGCACCGTGCCCCGGCGACCCGGTAAAGGGTTTGTTCTGGTCATCGCCCTGGTGCTGCTGATGATCCTGTCCATGGTCGCGGTGGTCGCGATGCGCACCACCACCCTCGATTTCAAGATCAGCACCAACACCGCTCTGCAGAAGCGCGCATTCCAGGCCTCGGAGGGCGTGCGTTCCATGATCGGCGCGATACTCGACAGTCACACCGGATCCAAGGGTTCATGGCCCCAGTCCTTGTACAACGGAGGGATTCCAGACGATGAATACGGCATGCCCGGCCTCGCGGAATATGCACCCTTCATCGAGCTCGTGGACCCCAGTCCCGCCGCTGCACCCTTCAACGGCGGCTACAAACTTGCCGACCTTGAAGATCCCGCAAATCCTCGCAGCAAGACGCCCGATCTTCGATTCTTTTCTGACGTGGATGGCGATGGCCGTATCGACTCAGAGGACGTACGCGCGGATGTCTGGATCACCCGGCTCGGCCTCAAGGTAGATCGCGGCAAGACGCTCGGGCAGACCTCCCGGGTGACTTATGTGGTCTACCACATCAAGGCCGTTGGCTACAGCGCGGATGACGCACAAGTTGAGACCACGGCCGAATACCGCGCACTCCTCAATTGACATGACTACCTGTTCAACCAGGATGGATGCCTTTTATGAACACTGGCGCTGATGTAAAGCCCAAAGGGGCCGTGCTCGCTGGGCTGCTGCTCGCTCTCCTGCTGTGTCCCCTCGTGATTGTCTCACCCGCGCAAGCCGGACCGTCCGGCGCCCGCATGGCCAGCTTCACCGCCTCACCGGTAGACGTTGCCGAGAGCGTACCGCCTGTTGTCATGCTGACGATGTCGATGGATCACCAGTACTTTTTCAAGGCGTACAACGACTACACCGATCTCACCGGGGATGGGGATATCGAACGCACTTACGATGACAGCTTCGATTACTACGGTTACTTCCATTCGCGTCGGTGTTATCGCTATGACGATGCGCAGGAACGATTCAATCCCGTGGGCTACACAACGGGTCCCAATGCACACTACTGCACCGCAGCCCTTGATGATGCCTGGAGCGGAAACTTCCTGAACTGGGCATCCATGACGCGCATGGATGTGGTGCGCAAGATTCTTTACGGCGGCTATCGCTCCAGAGACACGGCGAGTCTCACGGTTCTGGAGCGGGCTCACTTGCCGACTGATGCCCATGCCTTCGTGAAGTACTACAACGGCGATGATATCAACTCGCTGGTGCCCTCAAGCTATGGTTCGCTCAAGGTTGATGGCGCCAATGGAGGCAACGCCAACAACGTGGATGATGCCGATGAAGGCATCTCGATCTGTAATGTCTCGTTTGCATCCAGCGGCACCTCTCAGGGCGCATCAGAGACGCCAGACCAGGCGCCCCTCATACGCTTCGTCCGCAGGAACTACCAACTCTGGTCAGCTAATGAGGTCTGGCAATGCACATGGAGAGACGAACCTTCGCAAGTCAGGAACAGGGTTCAGTCCAATGGCAACAGCCCCGAGAATTCGGGGATCAACGCCGCGAGTTCCGATCCGCCGGATAGTGATGCTCTGCGCACGCCCGGGGGCTCCCGGGATCACATCGCACGGGTATCAACCTGTGTCACCGCTTTCCACAACAGTTCGGATAATCGTGAAAATTGCCGTGCCTACGGGGACAACCTCAAGCCTGAGGGCCTTCTTCAGCGCTACGGCCTGGATGGAGCGGTGCGGTTCGGACTGGTGACAGGCAGCTACCAGAAGAATCTTTCAGGGGGTGTGCTGCGCAAGGCTGCGGGAGCGATGAGCGATGAGGTCAATGCTACCGATGGCACCTTCATCACTCGAACCGGCTCCGCCCCGGGCATCATTCGCACACTCAATGCGGTCCGGATTTATGGCTATTCCTATACCGATGGGAATTACCTGGGACCTAGTGGCGACAACTGCGGCTACCAGCAGACGAGCTTCGCCGAGGGTACCTGCAAGAGCTGGGGGAATCCGGTTTCTGAAATCTACCTCGAGTCCCTACGTTACCTCGCCTTGAGTGCCGAGCGCAGTCCCACCCCGGCATTCAACGCCGATGATTCACGCTTGATACCGGGTCTGGTCCAGGACAGCTGGAGAGAGGCACCGCTCGACGCCGACAACTACTGCGCATCGCTGAGCGCCCTGGTCTTCAATGCCAGTGTGAGTTCCTATGATGAAGACCAGACCACATTCGGAGCCGTCAACGGCAGAGCGCTGACCACCAAGGTCGGCGATGGTGAAGGGATTACTGGCCGCGAGTACTTCATCGGCAGTGCTGCAGGTCAGACGAATGAAATCTGCACGCCTAAAACAATCACTGATCTTGGTGACGCGCTGGGTCTGTGTCCGGAAGCACCTACCCTGACCGGTTCTTACCACCTGGCCGGCCTTGCTCATTACGCGCGCACGACGGATCTCCGACCGGGTGCTGCGTTTCCGAAAGACCAGTCAGTTCGCACGTTTGCAGTGTCCCTGGCCACGAGCACACCTGTGATCGAGGCCCATCTGGGTGATCCCTCTGCGGCAACAGCTTCGGCACCGGTCCCGAAGGTCCGGATCCTGCCCGCCTACCGTTTGCGTAAAGGAGGTAACAACACTGACGAATCGCTGAATACTCCCTCGCACGATGGTGCGGGGTCGATGGTGGACTTCAAGGTCATCACCCCGCATACCATGGTTACCGGCCCAGGCAGCGTGACTGCAGCACCTGCTGGCAGTTCAACAGGCCACTACTACGCCAAGTTCTGGATGAACTGGGAGGACAGCGAACAGGGCGGTGATTTCGATCAGGACTCATGGGGGACCTACGAGTACCGCGTCAACACGAACGTAAAGCCTGCGACAGTTGCGGTGACGACAAACATGGTGTCGGGCATCGGCGGCGGGTCTCCGCAGCTCTTCGGCTTCGTCATCAGCGGGACGACCCAGGATGGCTTCCATGCCTACTCGGGAACACAGGGTGGCAGCATAGACGGCGTCAATTTCACTGACCCGGACCCGACCGGGGTCAAGGGCTGCCGGAATTGCCAGGCGCTGAATGGCACAGGGGGTGGCCGCTCACCCCAGATAGGTCCGCAATCCCACACGTTCTCGGCGCGCGAGGGCGGGGCCGAGGGACTGCTCGAATCCCCACTCTACTATGCCGCCAAGTGGGGCGGCTTCGATGACCTCGACGGCGATGGCACGCCCAATCTTCAACTTGAATGGGACTTAAAGAACACCAACGGAGAGTTTGTCGATGGAGGGGACGGGATTCCCGACAACTACTTTTTTGTCACCAACCCCTCCGCGCTCGAGGATTCCCTGACCACCATCCTCAATGCGATCCTCGAGCGGGTGTCCGCTGGCAGCGCGGCCGCGGTGCTCGCCAATGAACGCAAGGGCAATGGCGCGATCTTCCAGGCGACCTATGAGCCCTCCAAGCGCGATTTCACCGAGGCACGCAACGAAGTTCGGTGGATTGGCAACCTCTACAGCCTGTGGCTCGACGAGGCCGGCTATCTCCGCGAGGACGCGGGACAGAAAGGTAGGCTCGAAGGCTACAACACGGATCCCAGAGTCGAGCTGTTCTTCGACGAGACCGTGCGAAGGACACGGATCAAGCGCTACTCGAGCAGGAATGATCTGGAGTTCGAAGAGTCCGGCGTCGTGGTTCGGGAGTTGAACAACCTGCAGCCGATCTGGAGTGCGAGCGAGCGACTGGCAGATCTGTCGGATGAATCCATCACCCAACAGAGATCGTATAGCGTGCCCGCCGAAAGCGGCAGGCACATTCTCACCTGGTTGGACACCGATCTGGATGGCGTAGCGGACACCAATGAACAGGTACCCTTCGTCGCCGACAGCTTCAGCGGCAACAGCCACATGTGGCTGGACACCGATACGCCAGAGGCTGGCGCGCGCCTGGTTGACTGGACCCGCGGCCGCCACCAGGACATGGGGGAGTTCCGCGCCCGCCTGCTCGATTACGCCGGCGACGGATCCACCGTGACGGCGGGCGGTCATCCCGAAGTGATGCGACTTGCGGACATCATCCACTCAGCACCGGTAGCAGTGGCCGCGCCTAGCGAGGGCTTTGATTTCGCATTGGGAGACAGTTCTTATGCGAAATTCAGGGAGCGCTACCGAAACCGGCGCCAGGTCATCTATGTCGGTTCGAACGGCGGCATGATCCACGCGTTCAACGCAGGCTTTCAC
>JAURMM010000182.1 GCA_030830685.1 Gammaproteobacteria bacterium
CTCGAGGCCGCTCTGGAGCCCTCTGCCCCGGCAAGCTTCGCCACGGCGACCCTCCAGCCAACCCAAGGGAATGAACACCGGCTTGGCCCGGGCTTCCAGCTCGAGCGGGAAGTTGCCGCCTTCGAGCTGAGCCTCATCCGCAGCGCGCTCGCGCGCACCCAGGGAAACCTCAGCCGGGCGGCGCGTCTCCTCGGCGCAAGCCGCACCTCTCTCTACGGCAAACTGGCCCGCCATGGCCTCGACGCACTGTCTGTTGGCGCCTGACACGAAGCAAAGGGAACTGTCGATGTATTGCCATCATTTCGGATTCCAGCGGCCACCCTTCCGCATCACGCCTGACCCGGAGCTGTTCTTCCCGGGCGGCAACCGGGGTGCCGTGCTCGATGCGCTGATCTACGCCATCAGCCGTGGCGAGGGCATGGTCAAGGTCGTCGGTGAAGTAGGCAGCGGCAAGACCATGCTGTGTCGCATGCTGGAGCGGGAGATTCCCCCCAACTGCGAAGTCATCTACCTCGCCAACCCCAATCTGGCGCCGGACGAGATCCTCCCGGCCATCGCCTTCGAGCTGAAGCTTGCGCTGCCCACGGACGCGAGCAAGCCCATGCTGTTGCATCTGCTGCATGACTACCTGCTGGCCAAGCACGCCGACAATCGCCGGGTAGTGATGTTCGTGGAGGAGGCCCAGTGCATGCCGCTCGCGACACTTGAGGAAATCCGGCTGCTCAGCAATCTGGAAACCGCCCAAGACAAATTGCTGCAGATCGTGCTCTTTGGTCAGCCCGAACTCGATGACAAGCTCGCACAGCACGAAATCCGCCAATTGAATGAACGGATCACCTACCGCTTCCATCTGGCCCCGTTAAGGACCAGAGAAATCCGCGACTATCTCAATGCACGAATCCAGGCCAGTGGTTACCGCGGCGAAGAGCTCTTCAGCGCTGGCGCCTTGCGAGCGCTCGCCCGTCATTCGCGGGGACTGCTGCGTCGGATAAACGTCCTTGCCGACAAGACACTGCTGGCGGCCTATTCCAGCGGAAGTACACGAGTGCGCGGTCGACATGTGGCACTGGCGGCAAGGGACAGTGAATTCACCGGGGCGCGCATCGCAAGGTCCACCCTGTGGCCGTGGCTCGCAGGCACGACCGCCGGCGTCCTGATCGCTCTGCTTGTATGGCAGATGCCGATCCTGCGCGATTATCTGGCAGCACATCAGGGCTGGCCCGGGCACTTCTTGCAGCACGAACCCGCGCTGCCGGAGAGTTCCATGGCGTATGCCGACCTCAGCGATTTCTCGCTGGCACTTGCCGCCGCAGACCCGGCCGGCTCGCGCGCCGGCGTGACAGCCGGCAGAGAACCCCTCCTGCTCGCGCTGGAACGGTTGGACAGGCTGCTCGCGCCTGCTTTGGGCGGGCGCGTCCATGACACGGATAGCGATGCGCATGCCCGCTGAGTTCCGCGCAACGGCACGCCAGGCCGGCAGCGTGCTCGTGTTGTGCGTGCTGGCCTCCTGCGCGCGCATGACGCCTGCGCCACCGCCGGTCTCGGAGGGGCATCTCTCGCGTGCGGACACGATCAAGGCGGATCCCGCCATCCCGTCCGTGGTGACCCAGTCGAGCTACCTGCCCCCGCCCCAGCCGTTACCGGCAACCGAGCGCTATACGGTGGTGGTGAATGATGTGCCGGTGCGCGAGCTCCTGTTCGCGCTGGCGCGGGATGCGGACATGAACGTGGATATCATGGGTGAGATCACGGGCAACGTGACGCTCAATGCCATCGAGCAGACCCTCCCACAGATCCTCGATCGCGTGGCACGCCAAGCCGACCTGCGTTACACGCTGGAGGACAGCACCATTCTGGTCCAGGCAGACGCGCCTTACTTCCGGACCTATCAGGTGGGATACGTGAACCTGGCGCGGGACACTGACACCACCGTGAGCGTGGCCACACAGGTGGCCACCACGGGTGAAGGCGGCAACCAGGAAACCCGGGGCGGCAACAACACTCAGGGCAACAGCGGCGCAGCGGGCAATGTCACCAACAGCTCGGGCACCAAGGTCAACTCGAGATCCAGCAACCGTTTCTGGGAAACCCTTCGGAGCAACATCCTCGGCATACTCGGCGAGGCAGGGCAGGACGCGGCCATCTCCAGCAATCTGGTGGTCAATGCAGAGGCCGGCGTGGTGTCGGTCAAGGCCACCAGCAAGCAGCATGCACTGATTCAGGGTTTCGTCGACCAAGTGCTGGCCAACGCCCGCAGGCAGGTGTTGATCGAGGCCACCATCGTGGAGATCAGCCTGAACGATCAGTATCAGGCAGGCGTGGACTGGAAGATCCTCACCAATGGCAGCAAGGCTGGTTTCAGCTTCAACCAGCAACTGCTGGGGGCTGTGACCGGTGGTGTGATCGACAACGCGGTGTCCGCGTTCACACTGGGCTATCGCGACCCCGACGCCAGCGGCCGAGTGGTGGACACCACGGTGCGCCTGCTGAGCGAATTCGGCGATACCAAGGTGCTGTCGAGCCCCCGTCTGATGGTCATCAACAACCAGACCGCCTTGCTCAAGGTGGTGGAAGAGCTTGTCTATTTCACACTGGATGTCACCACCACCGATTCCACCCTCAATGCCCAGGGCCGGTACTTCGTGGAAACGGAAGTGCACTCGGTGCCGGTCGGCCTGGTCATGGCGGTCACACCGCAGATTTCAGACAACCAGGAAGTCACGCTCACGGTCCGTCCCACCATTTCGCAGAAGATCGGTGACGCCGTCGATCCCGGTCCCCAGCTCGCGAGCCAGCTCAACGGTGGGGGAGGCGACGAGATCACCAACACCGTACCCATCATCCGCACCCGGGAGATGGAGTCGGTGCTGAAACTCATCAACGGCGAGGTCGGCGTGCTGGGTGGACTGATGCAGGATGAGGCCAGCACCGGCAAGCGCGAAGTCCCCGGGCTGGCCCGGATTCCGTTCATTGGTGAGACCTTCTTCGATACGGACGAGATGCGCAGCCGCAAGACCGAGCTGGTGATCTTCCTGCGTCCGGTGATTGTGGGTGATCCCAACGTGGACACCGATCTCAAGGCCTACGAGCGCTACCTTGACCCGGATGCCGCCAAGCAGCCCTGAGCCTGCGGGGACGAGGTTGCCTTCATGAGTCTGCTCATGGATGCCCTGCGCCGGGCCGAGGCTGAAAAGCGCGCAGCCACCTCGCGTCTGGAACGCGCGACGCTGGGAGATGCTGCACCCGAGACGTTCGAACTGAGCCTCGAACCCGCGCCTTCGCCGGCGGAGGGACGCGGTCCGGCGAGCATCACCGGTGAATTTGCGTTGCCCCTGGACGCGAATCAGCCACCTGCTGCACGCAACACAGAAACTCGGGTTGCCGAGGTGGGCGACGAGGAGCCCACGCTGGTCGATGAGCTCGCCTTGCAGAACCAGACGCTGGGCGGCCACTTGCGCGGCGATGTCGCGACCTTGGGACGTCCTGAACTGGTCACACCGCATACTGTCTTCATTGCCGGCAACCGGCGCAGCCTGAGTCGTTACACCGCCGGCCTGGCAGCGGCGACCGCGCTGGTTGTTGCGAGTCTCGGCATCCTCAGCTGGCGGTACTATCGGGCCATGACCCCGCCGCCCTTGATCGCGGCACCAGAAGAGGCCTTGCGTACTGAGCAATCCTTGAGTGCGATCATCGGCGACACCACGCTGCCGCCGACGCTGATGGAATTCCCCGCAAGCGCTGCTTCGCCATCGACAACACCCCTACCGTCTGCCGCACCCGAAGCTGAAGTCTTGCCCGAGGTCCCTGAGGTGCCGACTGCGCCCGTGGCCGTGCCGGAATCCGCACGGGTGGCGAGCACAATGCCCGCAGTGTCCGAACCGGAAACGGCATCGGTCACCGCTCCGGCAGCAGAATTGA
>JAURMM010000183.1 GCA_030830685.1 Gammaproteobacteria bacterium
ATGAGCTTGCTGTGGCCGGCCATGATGGCGTCCCAGCCGAACATCACGGCCTTCATGCCCGAGCCGCACATCTTGTTGATGGTGGTTGCAGGCACGCTCATCGGAATGCCGGCGCCAATGGAGGCCTGGCGCGCGGGGGCCTGACCGAGACCTGCCGGCAGCACGCAGCCCATGATGGTTTCGTCCACCGTGGCCGGGTCAATCTGCGCGCGTTCGAGCGCAGCCTTGATGGCGGTGGAACCAAGTACGGGGGCGGTCACCGCGGCCAGTTCGCCCTGCATGCCGCCCATGGGTGTGCGGGCTGCGCCGGTGATGACTACTGCGTTCTGCATGGGAAAGTCTCCAAAGGATTTAAGGCAATCCCCAGTCTACCCCAGAGCGTGGATGGGTGGCAGCCGCGGCCTCCTCAGCGGCTGAGGGCGCGACGGGCGATTTCTGCGCCGATGGGCAGTGAGGCAGTGGCCGCGGGAGACGGCGCATTGCAAACGAACGTGGCATGGGCGGTCTCGCGAATCAGGAAGTCGTGCAGCAATCGCCCATCGCGGCTCACGGCCTGCGCGCGCACGCCACTCGGGTGCGGCAGCAGATCGTCCAGGCCCACGGTCGGGCAGTACTTGTTCACCTCCCGCAGGTAGCGGGATCTGCTGAGCGCACAGCCGAGTTCCCTGAGGCCCGCACCCGCGTGCCGACCCAACACGCGCCACAACCCCGGAAACAACGCCATCTCGGCCAGATCGCGTCCGTCCACATCGCCCAGTCGATACCCCTCGCGCGCGAAGGCCAGCATCGCACTCGGCCCTACCGAAATGCCGCCCTCGACGAGGCGGGTGAGATGAATACCCAGAAACGGCAGGGATGGGTCGGGCACCGGATAGATGTGATGCCTGATGAGCTGTGCGTGCCGATCGCGCAGACGGAAATAGTCCCCGCGGAAAGGCACAATCGCGAAATCAAGGACGAGGCCTGCTTGCCGCGCGAGGCGATCGCTCTGCAGTCCGGCGCACACGATGAGATGTCGGGCGGCGTACGCAGCACTCGCAGCCTCGACTTCCACGCCGTCGACGCGCTCGCGCACCGATCCCACCGACTGGCCGAACGCCACACGAGCACCCGCCGCGCGGATGAGTCTCTCAAGAGCCCGCGCCATCGCCGGATAATCCGCCATACCAGTGTCGTGAACTTGCAAGGCCGCCAGTCCGGTGACTGCAGGCTCCACCGCCTCGAGCTCCGCGCGCTCCAGCCAGCGCACGGGTGCGGCATTTTCCATCGCCCGACTGGCGAGCGCTTGCAGACGCAGAACTTCTTCCGCATTGGTGGCGACGATGAGTTTGCCACAGCAGGCATGAGGGATGTCGTGTTCGGCGCAGAACGCGTAGGTGGCTTGCAGCCCGTCGCGGCAGAAGCGGGCCTTCAGGCTACCGGGCTCGTAATAGATGCCGGCGTGGATGACGCCGCTGTTGCGACCACTCTGGTGAGTGGCAACGGCAGACTCCTTCTCCAGCACCAGCACGCGAGCTGTTGGGCGCGCGACGAGGATCTTCCAGGCGGTTGCGAGGCCGACCAGCCCCGCTCCGATGACGAGGAAATCCGCGTCGAAGCGACGCGTCATCAAGCGACCTGGGACACCTTCATCTGGGCCACGAAGTCATCGCAGCGTTCCGTGAAATTGCGGGCGGTCTTGGGCATGGGTACCCGTGCGAAGGCGACCCATTCGATGATTTTCTTGCCCTCACGAATGAGATCAAGGCCACGGGAGATGACGGGTGTGTGAATTTCCGGGGCACTGACGCGTGGATCGAACCCATACAGCTCGTCACCGCAAGCCACAA
Source organism: Gammaproteobacteria bacterium (assembly GCA_030830685.1). Classification (GTDB taxonomy): domain Bacteria; phylum Pseudomonadota; class Gammaproteobacteria; genus CAIKBL01. The sequence goes on from JAURMM010000183.1 coordinate 1,830, forward strand.
ACTCCGGCCAGACATCGAAAATAGCCGGGTCCGTCTTCATTGTTTCGCTTTCCAGTTTGGCCGCGCGGGCATAAGCCGCGATGCGTGCATCAAGACCCTTGAACTGGGGAAACTGAGTGAAAGTCGCGGTGAGCTTGTCGGCGATCTGGTCGATGGCACACATCGACAATGCCACCTTGATGTATCGGGACTCGTAGAAGTCTGCAATCGGCATATAGAACGCCTTCAACGGCTCACCCCAGAGTTCGTCCAGGCCCTCCTCGCCGCTGTAGTGCAGCACCTGCTTGCCAAGCTCGAAGGCTTCGAGAAAGCATGCCTCGCATTCGCGCAGCAGTTCATTGTCGTAGGCGATTTCGATGCCGCGCTGCTTGAGCTCGAAAATAATGTTGAAGATATCCGACCCGCGATTCAGCAGGGCACCGGCCAGCATGGCTGCATTGACGCGGCGGCGGCGTGGGTCGGTCTGTCGTTCATAGGCCGCGCGTGCAGACTGCAGTTTGTAACCCGGTGTGTTGATGCCGGGTTCGGTGTGATGGAAGACGCGCTTGGTGAGTTGGTCTATGAGTTCCCTTCGCGCCACTTCCTCGTTGGCGGGTACGTCGTAATGACGAATCCAGTATCCATCAAAGAACACCACGCGCTTGCCCGCGACTTCGGCAATCGTGCCATTGGCGGGCGGCGGTTGCGGCGTGTGGTGGGTTAGGGAGGAAGAGGATGTGCTCATACGTCACGCTCACTGACCTGGGTCCGGTGGGGACCCTGAGGATGTGTGGCGGGGGGATCCACCCTGGACTCCACCCGACTTGTCTGGGCCAAGATCCCGGACGGCGCGAATCATAAAACCATATTGCCCGCGATCGGTACCGCTTTTTACATGATTGCCAACGGGTCGCAAAAACAGCGACGAATCCCTCTGTGCAGCACGCGGGGTTGTGTTATAAGCCGCCGCTTTGAAAACGCCCGGCTTGTGCTGCCGCCTCATCAGAGGGTTCCCATGGGCCCGCGCAAGGGTCTGGAGCACGCTGCGGCGCCCTGAGCAGACCGGTCCCCTTCAGGTGCCCGGAAAACGGTAAGCCGCGAAGCGCTTGCGCAGTTCAAGCTTGCTGAGTTTGCCCGTGGCGGTGTGCGGCAACTCATCGACGAAGGCAACATCTTCCGGAATCCACCACTTGGCGACCTTGCCCTCGAAGTAGTGCAGGAGTTCTGTCGCGCTCACCTCGACGCCTTGCTTGCGAACTACCACCAGCAGTGGCCGCTCCTGCCATTTGGGGTGATTCACACCAATCACCGCCGCCTCAGCCACGGACGGATGCCCCATCGCAGTGTTCTCAAGATCGATTGAGCTGATCCATTCACCACCAGACTTGATCACATCCTTCGCGCGATCGGTGATGCGCATGAATCCGTTGGGGTCGATGCTTGCCACATCGCCGGTTGCAAACCAGCCGTCTGCATCATGTGCACCACCGGTTCCGTCCAGCCGGTAGTAGTCGCGACACACCCAGTAGCCGCGGACTTTCAGCGCCCCTGAGGCCTTGCCATCCCACGGCAGCTCGCGGTTATCATCATCCGTAATCTTGAGTTCCACGCCAGGAATGGCGCGCCCCTGGCTGCACATCTGATCTGCCAGTGCGGCACCGGTGAGAGGTGCCGTTTCCGGCGTGAGGGCATTGACCGTGCCAAGCGGGCTCATCTCGGTCATGCCCCAGGCGTGCACCACTCTCACCTGATGCCGATCACGGAACTCTTCCATCATCGATAAGGGACAAGCCGAGCCGCCAATCACCATGCGGTTGAGCGGTGCAAGACTGCGCCCGTTATCCCGCGCATGTGCAAGCAGGGGCAGGCAGACCGTGGGAACGCCCGCGGAGATGGTCACGCCCTCGGAGGTGATGAGGTCGGCGAGGCGTTTGGGATCGCTCAGCGTAGGGCCGGGGAACACGAGCTTGGCGCCGGTCAGTACCGCAGAGAACGGCATGCCCCAGGCATTCACATGGAACATGGGTACGATCGGCAGGATGGCATCCATGGCCGAGACACCGCAGGTATCCGGCAAGGCACCAGCGTACGCCATGAGCACGGCAGATCGGTGGTTGTACAACACCCCTTTGGGGTTGCCGGTAGTGCCTGAGGTGTAACACAGCCCGCTGGCGCGCTTCTCGTCGAGCTCGGGCCAGGCGTAGGTGTCCGGTGCTGCGGCGACCAGCGTCTCGTAACAGCGCGCGTTCGGTAAAGTAGTCTGCGGCATGTGCGCCTCGTCCGAGAGCACGACATAGCCCTTCACCGCCGGACACTGGGCAGCGAGCGACTCAAGGCGTGGCACAAAGGCGGGATCGACAAACACCCACTCGGCCTCGGCGTGATTCAGGATGTAGACAATCTGCTCTTCGAACAGGCGGGGATTGACTGTATGGCACACGCGGCCGCTGCAGGAGACTGCGTAGTACAGCTCGAGATGCCTGAAGTCATTCCAGGCGAGGGTCGCGATGCGCGCATCCGCACCAGCACCCAGGCGGTCCAGAGCATTGGCCAGACGACGGGTGCGGGCGAAGCAATCGGCAAAGGTATACCGGTGCAGCGCATGATCATGGGTGACGGAGACTATTTCCCGTCGTGCGTGGTTGCGATCCCCATGCCGCATGATGACCGTGAGCGTCAGCGGCGTATCCATCATCAAACCCAACATTGACTGTCCCCTCTGGCTGCAGATGTCTTGCCGGCGGCATATTGGGGCGCAGTCCCGGCGTGGTAAAGTCCCTGCATGCCGACCGACTCCCTAATCCTGCGCCGTCCAGACGACTGGCACATCCATTTGCGCGACGAGGCGATGCTCGCTGCTGTGCTGCCCGCCACGGCCGAAATCTTCGCGCGCGCCATCGTGATGCCCAATCTTAAGCCCCCGGTGACGACCACCGCACGGGCCGCAGCCTACCGGGAAAGGATCCTGCGTCAGGTCCCCGAAGGCAGCGGTTTCACACCGCTGATGACCTGTTACCTGACCGACAACACCGATCCGGACGACCTCGCAGCAGGCCATGCGGACGGCGTTTTTACAGCCGCCAAGCTTTATCCGGCCGGGGCGACGACCAACTCAGACGCAGGGGTCACGGATATCTGTCGCCTGCAGCAGGTGCTGGAGAGGATGCAGACCATCGGCATGCCCCTCCTGATACATGGTGAAGTTGTGGACGGCGATATCGATGTATTCGACCGCGAGGCGGTGTTCATCGAGCGCATCTTGCGCGGCGTGCGGCACGACTTTCCCGCTCTGAAAATTGTCTTCGAGCACATCACCACTGCCGAAGGCGTGGCTTTCGTGCGGTCGGCGGAAGGTCCCACCGCGGCCACCATCACCCCTCATCATCTGCTCATTAACCGCAATGCCATGTTCGAGCGCGGCATCCGCCCGCATGCCTACTGCCTGCCGGTGGCCAAGCGGGAGCAGCATCGGCTTGCGCTGTGTGCCGCCGCAACGTCGGGCAATCCGCGCTTCTTTCTGGGCACGGATTCCGCCCCGCACCTGCGCCACCTGAAGGAGCATGATTGCGGCTGTGCCGGGGTGTACAACGCCCCGACAGCCATGGCCTGCTATGCGGAGATCTTTGCGGAAGCGGGCTGCCTGGATCGGTTGGAGGGCTTCGCCTCGGAGTTCGGTCCGGCCTTTTACGGATTACCCCTCAACGAGGACAGGATCCGCCTCTGCCGGACCGACGAGCAGGCCGCACCGCCGGATCTGGTGACCCCTGAGGGTGAAGTCCGAATCTTCGCG
>JAURMM010000184.1 GCA_030830685.1 Gammaproteobacteria bacterium
AGAAACCGGCAAGCTGCTCAGGAAGAGCGAGGTGCTACACCTCAAGAACATCGGGCATTACCCGATGTTCGAGGATCCGAAACTCATCTGCGAGCTCGTCACCGGCTTCTGTCGCAAGCACGGCGTCCTCTGAGGCGCCACTGCAAGGACTTCTCTTTCCCCCTTCCTTTGGCGGGGCCTGCGGTCCGCCTGAGGTTTACACCCCCTGGTGCCTGACGGCGCCCTGAGCAAGCCGGCGCAGGCGGCGCACACGAGGCAGTTCTCACGATGGATTACGGTTTTGTTTTTCCGGCAGCGATTCACATCCACAAGGACGTGAGCTTTGCCGAACAGCATGGTTTCACCCACGCCTGGCTTTACGACTCGCAGATGCTGTTCAGCGACCCCTATGCAAGCATGGCCCTGTGCGCCATCAATACTTCGAAGATCGCACTGGGCACGGGTGTCACCAATCCCGAGTCGCGCATTGCACCGGTCACGGCAAATTCCATTGCCACCGTGAACGAACTGGCTCCCGGCCGCACGATCCTCGGCATCGGCACGGGCAACACGGCCCGTCGTACGCTTGGCATGCCGGCCTCGAAGCTCGAAGTGATGCGCGATCACATCCGCGTTTGCCGGGACCTCTTTGACGGCAAGACCACGGACTACAGCGAGGGCACCCGTCACCGGAAGATTCGCTTCCTGAATCCGGATGGTGATTGGTACAACATCAAGACGCGCATCCCCATCTACATCGCCGCCAGTGGCCCCAAGAGCCTGGAGATGGCGGGCGAGATCGCCGATGGCGTGATCCTGTTCGGGGCCGTCAGCCCGTCACTCATCAACTTTGTGATGGACCATGTGCGGGCGGGTGCCGAACGCGCAGGCCGCAACCCGAACGAGGTCTATGTGCTCTGCATGACGGCCTTTCATCTCACGGGCAAGGGCGAGTCGCTCGAAACGCCGGAAGTGCGCCAGGCCGTGGGACCCTTCGTGTCCTCATCCACCAATATCTTTGCGCTGTCCAATCCCGATCCCATGACTTTGCCCGCAGATCTGCGCGATGACATCGTCAAGTTCCGCGACATCTACAAGGTCATGGAAGGCCCCATCGAGACCCGTCACCTGAAGATGTATTCGGATTATCTGCTTGGCTTCAAGAAAGAGCATGAAGCCATCTGCACCGACAAGATCATCCGCGCCACCACCCTCACGGGCACGGCGGAGGAGATCGTGGAATCCATCCACAACATGAAGAAGGCCGGCATCCACCAGGTGGCCATCCAGCCCATCATCGACAACCGCAAGACGGTGGAAGTGTTCGCGAAGGAGATCATGTCACGCCTCAAGTAAGGCGTGCGGATCTGGAGGGGAGGGAACGGGCGACCTGCGGGCCGCCCGTTTTTTGTTCAGCCCTTGCGCAGTCCGTCGAGCTGGGTGGACCAGTTCTCGTAGGAGCGCAACGGAATCCAGCTGATTTCCGGCACGATATGCGCGTAGCCGAGCTTCCAGATAGGCAGGCTGTGCACGATCGCATCCAGATCGTCGCCGCTGGAGACTTCCATCACGGCCACGACTTCGTATTTACCGGCCACTTTCCAGATGTTCTTGATGGCCCCGGCCTTGAGCGCCTGCAGGGCTGCAATCGATTCCTGGTACCACACATCGAAGAATTCCCGGTTGGCGGTGCTCTCGGGCTTGGCCAGTTTCGCCCACATCATTATTTCCACAGTCTCTTCCTCCCGCTGTTATTGAGGTGAAATCTTGTTCCGGACGGCCAGCATTTAACCATACGCAGGCGCATGGCCCAATGGTCGATGGGCTACAATGAGGCCCCCGATGGCAGCCAATGCGGAGACAGCCCGGACATGCATCCCGATGACTTGAAGGCCTGGCGGCGCGAACATGTACCGGTCTACAACAGTAACCGCCTGAAGCTGGGTATTTTCGGCACCAATTGCAGCAATGGCTGCACGATTACCCACGCACCCACCACCTTCGAGCCGACCTACGAGCACAACGTCAAGATTGCCCGGCTCGCGGATTCTCTCGGCTTCGAGCTCATGGTGCCGGTGGGGCGCTGGAAACATTTCGGCGGCACCACCCAGTTCAATGCCAACAACATGGAGGTTTATACCTGGGCGACCGCGCTGGCCTGCAACACGGAAAACCTGATGGTCTTCGCGACGTCCCATGTGCCCACGGTCCACCCGCTGCTGGCGGCCAAGCAGGCGGCAACCATCGATCAGATTTCGCGCGGACGCTTTGGGTTGAATGTGGTCTGCGGGTGGTTCCGGCCCGAGATAGAGATGTTCGGTGCGACCCAGCTGCCGCACGAAAAGCGCTATGACATGGCCGCCGACTGGCTTACCTGCATCAAGCGCGCGTGGACAGAGCAGGATTTCGATCATCACGGTGAATACTTCACAATCAAGGGCGGTTTCCTGTTGCCCAAGCCCGTTCAGCAGCCGCATCCGGTGGTCATCAACGCCGGTAATTCGGAAGAGGGTCGCGAGTTCTCGGCCCGGCACGTGGATTTCAATTTCATCACCATCGCGACCGAGGCGCAGGCCGGTGATCTGGTGCGTGACATCCACCGCCGTGCAGCCGGGTACGGGCGCGAGGTGGGCGTGATGAGTTACGGCCTGGTGTGCTGTCGCGATACCGAGGAAGAGGCCTGGGCGCTCTATCGCAGCATCGTCGATCAGGGGGACTGGGAGGCGACGCACAACATCATGGGCCTGCTCGGCATGGAGAGCAGTTCCTTCAATGAGCAGATCAAGCAGTTCGGTGAGCGCTTCATCGCCGGCTGGGGGGGCTTCCCGCTGGTGGGAACGCCGGAGCAGGTAGTGGACAAGATGCTGGCGCTCGCGGATCTCGGCATCGAAGGTTTCATCCTCACCTGGCTCGACTACCATGAGGAACTCAAGTATTTCGGGGAACGCGTGCTGCCGTTGATGAAGCAGGCCGGTCTGCGTAGCTGAATCAAAACCGTATTCTTTCAATCCACAGACCAAGAGGAATCGACACATGGCTCGTCTTGCCAACAAGGTAGCGCTCATCACCGGCGCTTTGGGCGGTCAAGGGCAGGTTGCGGTGCGCCGCTTCGTGGAAGAAGGGGCCCGCGTGCTTGCCAGCGACCTCGCGCCGCAGCCAACCGGAGACGTGGCCGCTTTGGCCGCGAGTCAGCCGGACGCCGTGGTTTACGTGGGTGGCGACGTGCGTGATGCGCAGGTACTGGATACCCTGGTGAGCAGCGCTGTCGCCCGGTTTGGTGGCCTCGACATCCTCTTCAACAATCACGGCATGATGGTTGGCAAGCCGTTCCTCGAGACCACGGTCGAAGAGCTGGACGGCTTGCTTGCGGTCAACCTGCGGGCGCCTTTCCTGCTCAGCCAGAAGGCCGCCCGGGAGATGGTGAAGCGCGGCGGTGGCTCCATCATCCACAACTCTTCCGTGGGTGGTATCGTGGGTTTCCCGACGATGGCGGCCTACGGCGCCTCCAAAGGGGGGCTCGCGCAGCTCGCACGCAGCATGGCCACCGATCTCGCGCCCCAGGGCATTCGCGTGAATGCCATCTGCCCCGGCGTGGTGAATACCGACATGCCGCGCCGTTACCTCAAGGATGTGGAAGACAAGGAAGGCGCCTTTCGCCAGATGGCTGCCATGCATCTCATGAACCGCCTGGCCGAGCCGGGCGAGATCGTGGCGCTGGCGCTCTTCCTGGCCTCGGATGAGGCTTCCTACATGACCGGTGCGGTGATCCCCGTCGACGGCGGACTCACCGCAATCTGATTTCACGCACCCGAAAGCAACGAGGATCCGTGCCATGGCCGCAGAGAAGATTTTCAGTCGCGAGGACGAGAGCCAGATACTGGCCTCCATCGAATCCTGGCTGGAGAAGGAAGTTCGTCCGGTCACGAAAAAATACGAACAGGCCGACGAATATCCCCATGATTTGGTGGAGCAGATGAAGGAGCTCGGGCTGTTCGGGCTCACCATCCCGGAGGCTTATGGTGGCATGGGCCTGCCACCAAGCACCTACGCGAAAATCGTGACCGCGATTGCCGAGGTATTCATGAGCATCGGCGGCATCATCAATTCCCACCTGATGCTGGGCACGCTCATTCATCGTTTCGGCACTGAATCGCAGAAAGATCATTTCCTGCCGAAACTCGCCACCGGCGAACTGCGGGGCGCGCTCTGCCTCACTGAACCCGATGCGGGGACTGATCTGCAGGGCATCAAGACCCACGCCAGGCGCGACGGCGATCACTACGTGCTCAATGGCTCCAAGATGTGGATCACCAATGGCATGTACGGCAGCCTCTATGCCGTGCTCACCAAGACCGACCCCCAGGCCAAACCTGCCCACAAGGGCATGACCTTGTTCCTCGCTGAACGCGGCCCGGGCTTCACGGTTGATCGCAAGCTGAAGAAGCTCGGTTACCGCTCCATCGAGAGCGTGGGCCTGAGCTTCAATGATTTCAGGATTGCCGCAGACAGGGTGCTGGGTGGAGAGGAGGGGCACGGTTTTCAGCATGCCGTGGGCGGACTCGAACTCGGGCGCATCAACATTGCCGCGCGCGGTGTGGGCATCGCCAATGCGGCGCTCAAGGATTCGGTCCGCTACTCCCAGCAGCGCAAGACCTTCGGCAAGCCGATCTGCGATCACCAGGCCATTCAGCTCAAGCTGGGTGAGATGGCCACCCGGGTGGAGGCTGCGCGGTTGCTGACCGAGCAGGCGGCCATCAAGTACGAGCGTGGTGAGCGGTGCGACATGGAGGCCGGCATGGCCAAGCTTTTTGCCTCGGAATGCGCGCTCTTCTGCTCGCAGGAAGCCATGCGCATCCATGGAGGTTATGGCTACTCGGCGGAGTTCGACATCGAGCGGTATTACCGGGATGCTCCGCTGATGTGCATTGGTGAGGGCACCAACGAGA
>JAURMM010000026.1 GCA_030830685.1 Gammaproteobacteria bacterium
CAGGTGGTCGGGCTCGGTGTGCTGTGCGCGCTTGCGCGCTTCAGCGAGGCTTTCCTCGTGCTGCATGCGCAGGGTCAGGGTCTCGCACTCACCTACGCGCCACTGGTATTGATTGCTCTAGGTGTTGCCTATGCTCTGGTGTCCTATCCTGCGGGTCTCGCCGCGGATCGCGTTCCCCCCCCCACGCTGCTGCTGATTGGTTTGCCGGTGCTCGTACTTGCGCATGGCGTTCTTGCGCTCTCGGACGGACCTGTGTGGGTTCTCGCCGGCGCTGCCCTGTGGGGCACGCATCTGGGCCTCACCCAGGGCCTGCTCGGCAAGCTGATCGCGGACGTATCGCCCGCGCAACTGCTTGGCACCGCCTTTGGTGTTTTCAATCTGGTGACGGGACTCGCACTGTTCCTGGCCAGTCTGTTGGCAGGGGTGATCTGGGACTTCGCAGGCGCTGTTGCGACCTTCACGTTCGGCGCTGCCCTGGCGGTTGTGGCCAGCGTGGTGTTGGTGGTGCTCCCGGTCCACGGACGTCCAGCCACCCGCGCCTGAGACGGGTGCACACCTCCGTGCAAACCGCGCATAATGCCGACCATCTGAAGGAGGGGGGACGATGAACAAAATCTTCACAATGACCTTGGTCGTGTTGGCCAGCCTGCTCACGACAACCTTGCAAGCCGTGGCCGAGTCGCCTGCAGGCATGAAACTCTATGTGCTCAATTCCGGCCCGCTCAAGCTTGGCAAGGGTTACCTGCAGAATTTCGCCCCCATGGAACCGAAGATCGAGGTGCCCGTCGGGATGTTCGTCATCAAGCATCCCAAGGGCAATGTGCTGTTCGATACGGGCAGCAACGACAAGCTCATCACTGACCTCAGCCACTGGGGCAAGCTCGCGGATGTCTTCGAACCCATCATGACGCCCGAAATCTCGATCGAGGCGCAACTTGGCAAGATCGGTCTCAAGCCCGATGACATCCGCTATGTCGTGGCCAGCCATCTGCATCTCGACCATGGTGGCAATGTAGGTAAGTTCCCGAATTCCACCATCGTGGTGCAGAACGACGAGCTGCACTTTGCGCTGTTCCCTGATGAGCCGTTTGCGGCGGGCTATATCCCCGCCGACCTCGCGCCACTGCGTTCGGGTCTGGGCTCGGGACGACCCAACGCCATGAACATGCTGCGCCTGGACGGTGACATGGATCTGTTCGGAGATGGCAGCGTGTATGTGAAGCGCTCCGTGGGCCACACCAAAGGCACGCAGATGCTGTTGGTGCGGCTGCCCAAGACAGGGCCCATCATTCTCACCAGCGACGCGGCGTACTTCCGGGTTAATGTCGAGAAATCCCTGCCGCCCAATCTGGCGCTGGCCTATGACCCCGCCGGAATCATGCGCGGTTACGACTGGATCCGGTTCATGATGGCTTCCGAGGGTGCGGACTTCTTCACTTCCCACGATCCGGATGCCTGGAAAACCCTGAAGCACGCGCCGGAGTTCTACGAATAAGCCGGCAAGCCTGCTATCCATTCCATCGGGGCTTGCGAGCCCCGATGTCGTTTCTGGAGCAGGAACCCCCGGACAGGCTGGATGGATAGTCAAGCCCGAAGCCTCGTTCAGGACGAGGCGTCACCCTTGGTTGTGATGCGGGGTCTCTCCCGGCGTTACGGCCGGAAACTCGCGGTGGACGCCGTGGACCTCGAGATTCATCAGGGAGAGGTCTTCGGCCTGCTCGGTCCGAACGGTTCTGGCAAGAGCACCCTCATCCGGATGCTCACGGGCCTCCTGGTGCCCTCCGCCGGACAGATTGCCATCGCCGGCCTGGATGTCCTGAAAGAAGGCCCGGCCGCCCGCGCCCTCATGGGCTATGTGCCCGAAGATGTAATGCTCTATCCCGCCATGCGCGTGCACGAGTTCCTGCGCTTCATGGGGAGTTTGCGCCGTCTGCAAGGTGCCAACCTCACGCGGGCCCTGGAGCGTGTGCGGGCGCGCCTCTCGTTGCATGAGGTCTGGACGACGCCCATGGGGCGACTCTCGCATGGGTATCGCCAGCGCGCGCTGATTGCCCAGGCCCTGCTGCATGAACCTGCGCTGCTGATCCTCGATGAGCCAACCAACGGGCTCGATCCGCAACAAATCATCGATCTTCGCGAGCTGATCCAGAGTCTCGTGCCAACGCATACGGTGCTCGTGACTTCCCACATCCTGTCCGAGATCGAGCGGGTCGCCAGCCGCGTGGGCATTCTGCTACAAGGGCGGCTCTGCAGCGTGCTGCCGCTGTCACGCGAGTCCAGATACCGCCTGCGTGTGCTGGCCATGCCCGACGACGGTGTGGAAGGCTTGCTCGCGTTGCTACCCGGAATCCTCGAGGTGTTGATCCTCGAGAAGAGGATAGGGGATGCGCTCGAGATGGAATTCGTGCTGGCCGCGGATGCTTCACTTGATGCCGTGGCACGGGCCCTGACCGAAGCGAAGTTGCCTGTGGTGGGATTGCAGGCCGTCACTGGCGGCCTGGAATCGCGTTTCCTTGCGCTGACCTCGCGGATCGCGCAGGTATGAACGGTTTCCGCGCCATGCTCGGTAAGGAGATGCAGGTGCTCTATACCTCGCCGCTTGCCTGGGCGGTGATTGCGATTTTCCTGCTGCTCACCGGATATACCTTCAGTGTTTGGCTGATCGTCGGCCAGAATGTATCGCTCGTGCGGGTGGTCCATCAATCGGCTGTGCTGCTCCTGCTCTTCATGCCCGTGATCACTATGCGCGCCTTCGCGGAGGAGCGCCGTCACGGAACCCTCGCATTGCTGCTCTCCACGCCGGTGGATGAGATGGCTCTGGTGCTCGCCAAGTTCCTTGCGAGCCTGAGCCTGGTCTGCGCCATGCTGATACCGACCTTGCTTTACCCCGTGCTGCTCGCACATTTCGGTCATCCGGACTGGGGTACGGTGCAGGCTGGATATCTCGGTCTTCTGCTGCACGCCTCTGCCTTGACTGCGCTGGGCTTGTGCCTGTCCGCCCTCAGCACCAATCAGCTGGTGGCCGCGGTGATGAGTCTCGGCCTCGGCATGCTTTTGTGGGTGCTCGATTCGCTGGGTCGCATGTTGCCCGAGCCCTTCGATGTGCTGGTGGTCAATACCTCGCTCATTGCGCATTTCACCCCGCTCTCGGTTGGCGTGGTGTATCTGAGTGATGTCGGCTATTTCCTGAGCCTTACAGCGCTCGGACTGCTTGGCGCGGTACGCGCATTGGCACGACCCTGATGGACGAGCACGCGATCGACTGGCATGCCCTTGCCTGGTTTGCAGGCTGGCTGGCCGCGCTTGGCGGTCTGTGGCTGGTCGGCGTGCGTCTGCCTCTGGCGTGGCCGCAGGGCAAGACGCTGCAATACCAAGGCGCTGTGCTGGTGTCGGCGGTCGCCATCGCGCTGTTTGCCAACATCACGCTTTCCCTGCACGACGCGCAGTTCGATCTCACGCGCGAGGGAATCTTCACACCGGCTCCCGAGGCCGTGATGGTGGTCCGCGCAATCGATCAGCCGGTGACACTCACCTTCTTTCATCGCGAGGATGATCCGGACGGATTGCGAGTGGTGAAGGTGCTGAAGGCACTTGCACGGCATAACCCGCAACTGCACATCCGACCCGTTGACCCGGATCGCGAACCTGCGCTCGCGGCCAGTCTTGGTGTGCGCGTGCACAATGTGGCGGTGGTGGAGGCCGCAGGTCGGCGGGTGACCGTCGAGGGTACGGACGAGCGCGAATTCGCGCTGGGGATCCAGCGGGTATTGCGGACAGAAACTTCGACTGTGTGTTTCGCTGAGGGGCTCGGTGAGGATTCCAGCGAAAACGGTGAGTTCATCACCCACCAGGATGCACCCTCCGGGCATGGCCACAACGATCCCCAGACCCGGTTGGTGATCACACCGGATCGCGGCTATGTACGGCTGCGTCGAGCCCTTGAGGCGCAGGGCCACGCGGTGGAGAAGATCCTCCTTTCGACCAGCACCGGGATCCCCGCACACTGCAAAGCTGTCATTCATGCGGGTCCTAGAAAGGCTTACCCCAAGGGTGTGGTCAAGGTGCTGCGTGCCTACCTGCAGTCCGGCGGGGCTGCGCTGTTGCTGTATGACCTCGCTTTCCAGCCGGGGCCACCACTGACGGGGCTTCTGCAAGAACTGGGGATCAGCCTGCCACCCGCAGTAGTGCACGAGCCTTCCAGCCATCTCGAGGGCAAACAGACAACCCTTGCGGTGACCGGCTACGATCCCCACCCTATCACCGCGCAGGTGTCGCTGACGATGTATCCCGGGGCCCGTCCCCTGCTGTTGGTGGCGCCGGCATCTGGTCTCCGCACCCGGGCGCTGATTCAAAGCACCCCACGGGCAACCGTGGAAGCTGTGAGGGACGGAAGCTCTGACACAAGCCGTTCTTACTTGGCGGAGCCGCCAACTGCACCTCATGTGTTGGCCGCAGTCGTCGAGGGTACTCTGCCCGGCGCCCCGCGCCCGATGCGTGCCGTGGTGGTCGGCGATGCGGATTTCGCGCGTAACAGCCTGCTGCCCTATGCGGCCAATGGCGATCTGGCGCTTGGGATGGTGCGCTGGCTTTTGCGGCAGGAATCCGAGTCGGCAGTTGCGGCACGCATTCCCGTGCCGAGCCCGATGATCCTCTCTCCGGGTGAACAGCGTCTTGTATTCCTGCTGGTCGAGGTTTTGCTGCCGCTGCTGGCAGCGGCAACCGGCCTCGTCTTCTGGTGGCGGCGACGCTGATGGACCGGCCCGTCAGGTCCTGGCTCATCGCCGCCTCGGCCATCGCTTATCTGTGCGTGATGTTCCTGGCTGGTGAACTGCCGCGTCACGGCCACTACCACGAGTCCAAAGGACCACAAGGTCTGCTCACGGCAACGCCCGACAAGGTGCAGACGATCGCACTTGAAACTCCTACAGTTGCCGTGAAGCTTCTCCGCCGTGCGCCAGGTTGGGAATACGCCAGCGGTATTCCGCTCGCCCGGGAGGCAGTGGATGCCCTTGAGGACGCTTTGCGGTACACCCATTCCGCCCCCCCCGTGCGCGAACTCACGGGCACCGATGACGAGGCAGGTCTGCGCAGCATGGGACTTCTGCCCCCGGCACTTTCCATCGCGCTGCAGGCGGCGGAGGACGACCTTCTGCATTTGAGTCTGGGCGCTCGCAATACGGACGGCGTCCTGCGTTATGCCCGCCTCGGCGACCGCGGGCCTGTGTTGTTGCTTTCCGGCTTCTTGGGCGATGCCTGGTACGGACTGGCGGAACTCGTGCTCCCGGCCAGAAGCGGGGCGCCTTCACCCGGAAAGCATGGAGATGCGGCGGTGCAAAGGGGTATAAGAGCACCATGACGCGCGGCACGGCGCTGCGCGCTGGCAAAAAGAGGAGGGGAGTGATGAGAAGAAATATCGAATTCAGTGCAGACGGCGTGACCCTGCGAGGCTGGTTCTACAAGCCCGCCAAGGCGAAAGGCCCGTTCCCGACCGTGGTCATGGCTCACGGGTTTTCCGGCGTGAAGGAGATGTCGCTCGACAAATTCGCCGAGGTCTTCTGTGACGCGGGTCTGGCCGTTCTCGTCTATGACAACCGCTGTCTCGGCGCCAGTGATGGTAAACCGCGTGGCGAGATCGATCCCACCTGGCAGCGTCGCGACTATCGCTCCGCCATCACCTATGCGCAAAGCCTGCGAGACGTGGACTCCAACCGCATCGGCATTTGGGGTACCAGTTACACAGGTGGCACCGTCTGCATGGTGGCAGCCCTCGACCGACGCGTCAAAGCGGTGGTGAGCCAGGTGCCGTTCATGGTGGGCCACAAGAACATCCAGCAGTTCCTGCCCATCGACGGCTGGAAGCCCTTCATGCAGATGCTGGATGAGGATCGCGCTCGACGGGTCAAGGGCGAGAAATCCAAGGTGATGAAGATCTGCTCGCTGGATCCTTCCGAGCCGCATGTGTTTCCCGGCAGCGCCACCTACAACTTCATTCATCACTATGTGGACCAGGATCCCAAGAGCACCTGGAAGAATCAGGTGACCCTGCGTTCGATCGAATACATGCTGGAGTACGACGTGTCGTCATTCATGGAGCGCATCAGCCCCACGCCATTGCTGATGATCCTGTCCGAGTACGACACCACTACGCCCACCGACATCGCACTCGAGTGCTATGCCAAAGTCCCCGGGCCGAAGCAGTTGAAGATCATCAAGTCGGACCACTACGCCGCCTACATCGAGAAGTTCGCAGAGACCAGTACGGCCGCGCGCGACTTCTTCCTGCAGGCACTCGCCTAGACCTCAGGGTTGAGTACCACGCCCCGGCCCCGGGATCTCCTCCGTGGGCCGGGGCGTGGCCTCCAGCGTCAGCCAGCCCGCCGGTGAGGCGGGCACTTCCACCCCGCTGCCGGCGATGATGTCGCGCAAGGCCTTGCGGGAACACTCTGCGTGCCAGCGATTCATCCGCGCCAACGCCTCGACGGCAGTCGCGCCCTCACGCGACACGATCTCTTCATGGAAACGCGACAGTGCAAGGCAGCGCGCGTACCGATCGTCGCTGATCCCGGCAAGCCGTGATGTGGGTGCCTCTTCAACCCGCGCCTTGAGAAAAAACACGAGCGGCAACAACAGGGCCAGAGCCGCGCTCGCGATGCGCAGCGAATATGCCCCCTTGAGCGGATGGTGGCAGTGGGGGCACTGTGCAGCATAGAGCGACACCGCTTCATGACAGGCCCCGCAATGCCGCAGCTCCAGCATGCCATGGGCGCGGAAGGAGCGGGCGCGTCGCTCCCGCTCCACCTGCTGATGTGACTTGTGGTACAGACGCCCGCAATTGGGGCAGGTATCAGGCGGACTTTTCCTGTCGTCGTTGGGATGACGCAGATAGAGACACTGGGGGCAACGCCGACGGACCTCGTTCATCCATCAAGATTACCAGCACTCCCCGGCATTGGTAGCGGTTGCGCCCTTGACGCCCTCTGAGGTCAAGGTCAGCGTGCCGCAAAGGTCCTGTTGCTGCGCGCCTTGTGGGACGGCAGAAAGGGTATAAGCCATGCAATCAGAACGGCAATCGATCTGAAGATCGTATTTACCGGATTCAGTGAGGAATTTCGCGGTTCCACCGCTGCTTGAGAGCGCGAGCTGCAGGCGCAGCAGAGCGCGGTCCTCGGTATAAGTCTTGTTGTCGAGGAAATACTGCTCCTCGCGCGCCCGGGCTTCCATCAGCGCTGCCCGAGCCTCTGCGCGGCCGCTGCGCCGGATCTGCTCCACGAACGAGGGATAAGCCACTGTCGCCAACAGCGCGACGATGACCACCACCACCATCAGCTCGATGAATGTGAACCCGCAGGAACGCGCGGTCCTCACTCGTCAACCTCATACCAATAGGTGCGCCAGCGATCGCGCCCATCCACACGCTGGATGTTCTGGCCGACTTCCTGGCCCTGCACGAGCACGAAGCGATCGCCCACCGGGACCACCTCCACCGGAATGCCGCCCCCACCCAGCAAATCGGATCTTTCGAGGGTGGGAGCTTCTGGCGCGTCGTTGGCCATGTTGTAGTTGTAGACGGGGCTCGAGTCCTGAAGGTTCACGGCATAGACATACCCACTGCCCTCACTGAGCGCACAGGCGCCTGTCTGGTTGCCCGTACGCTCGGATGGCACGAAGGTGGTGAAGAAGACCGTTCCAGATGACGTGATTGCCGGGGCCAGGTTCTTCTCGCCCCCGGCGTAAAGCGGATTCCCGGAGCCGGCGAGGTCGATGAACCAGCCATTGCGGTTGAGGTTGCTGTCCGGATTCTGGCTACAACTGTCGGCCGCGGTGAGGCAGGCGAGGCTGGTTAGGTTCTGCAGGTTGGTGGGTGTGAGGGTCGTGGTGCTGGGTGATCCGCTGCGTACTGCACGATCCTTGATCATGAAGAACCGGTTCTGGGTGGTGCGCTCCAACGGTGCTTCGCGGTCTCCGCTGCCGATGAGCACGGCATCGAAGGCGCCGTTGATGTCCTGGGACTTGACCAGATCCGGCCGGTTGAAGAAGCGCAGATCATTGTTGGCCGCGGAGTTGAAGTGCCGTCCGGCATTGAAGAGCAGGCTCACCTTCCAGTTTGACGGGTTGTTGCCAGAGAGATCCGCCCGCCACACCTTGCCACCAGTGTCTCCGAAATAAATCCGATCGAGGGCGCCATCCCCATCCATGTCCGCGGCGGTCACATCTGTGGGCACGCTGTCCGTGAGCTCAGGATGACGGTAGGCCTTGGCATCCGCGTCATAACCTTCTGTTCCAGGAAGTGCCCGCCATACCAAGGCACCCGTCTCTGCATCGGCCACGTAGAGTGCATTGCCACGGGTATCGTCCTGACCATAGCGGTTTGGGTCACCCGCGGCGCAGCGGTTGGCCGCGTCTTTGCCGAGTTTGGCCAGAATGGTTGCGGCGTCGCCTTCGCAGCGGTCATCGCCATTGTCATCCCCGTTGTAACCGCCTCCAAAGACGATTACCGGCTTGTGGCCCCCTCCATCGCCATTGTCCAAGCTCCCGACACTGGGCGTCGACCAGCTCTGCGCCAGGCGCCAAAAGCCGGGAGTTTCGTTATCCAGTCGCCACATGAACGTCGGGGCATCCGGATTGGAGATATCAAGCGCGTAATAGCCGCGCCCGCCTCGGCGCATGCCGAAGAAGGCCCAGACCTTGTCACCCGCCGTGTGATCGAGGGTCCCGTCGGCGTTCAGATCTTTCTGATACAAGGCGGCAGTGCCGTCGAGAAGTATGGGGTGCAGCGGACGATCGGTGATCAACGCCTCCCGCAGGCGCTGCTGACCTTCCAGTGCGCGTTGCGGCATGTAACCCCACACTTCGGCGCCCGACTGAGTGGGCGTCTGGCCAGGATTGGTGTTCCTGAACATGTGCATGATGCCATCGGTAGTCGCCATCAGGATGCGGATGTCCGGGTTGCTGCGGTTGTAGCTCCCGCGGGCACCATAGTTCACGGGCACCGGGCGCGAATGGATCGGATCGCCCAGGAACCAGTCACGGGTAGTCACGGTATCCGCGAGGCTTGCCGCGGTATAGCCCCGCACATAGCGCAGATCGCGCACGGCGCGTGCCTTCTCGGTGGTCGTCGCATCCGAGTAGGTGGAACTGCTGGTGGCGGGTGTCCACTTGCGGGTGAGGTTTCTCCACACCTCCTCGCGCTGAGCAGTGTTGCTGGTGGTGGAAGGCGCATCGAGGTTCACCAGCGCCAGAGGCCCACCGCTTGTGACAGCGTCCTCCGTGTAGAGTTTGCGGCCACCTGTGGCGTCGTTGTCGAGGCCTGGGGTGCCCTGCAAGTTCGGGTTGTAGCCCGGAATTCTCTGGCCTGCGCCTCCGCGTTTGATCACGGGGCCGTCGGCGCCCGTCACCTGCCCCTCGCCTGGGGCGGGCAGGGTGACTGGGTCGGTCCACAGGGTCAGGGCTGAGGGTTTGATGCGACCATCAATGTCGATGGCATTCATGCCGGAAGTGTCCTGAAGTTCGGGCACCCGCGTGACTGGATTGAGGCCGAGCTTCAATTTCTTGAGATTGCCAGGCCAGAAGGGTTTGCCATCGCCATCCGCCTCAAACAGGCCGAGGTACACATCGTTCACGATCTGGGAGCGGTTGAACACATTCACCGGGATGGAGGGCGCGGCGAATGTGGTGCTGACCGACAGGATGCTGCGCAGGATGTTGTCCAGCAGATCCACCAGCACCTGCGGATCCTCGCTCAGTGGTAGCGGTTGACCGGTACCTCCGGCGGCGGCATAGGCACCCGTGGTGGTATTGATCTTGGTGGGGTCCACGATGAAGTAGGACACCACGTTCTGCTTGCCAGCCAGGGCGGGTGCCTCACCGAAAGTGCCGTCCGCGAGATCCGCATCGTGCATGTAGCCGATGACCGTCGGGAAGTTGTTGTCTTTGCCGGTGAGGTTGATGCCCTGCATGCCGCCACTGGCCTTGTTGGCCTTGATGGCGGGATCCGAGTTGTCCTCCTGCTGCGAGACCTGGAACATCAGGTTGATGACGTAGATCTTTGCACACGAACTGGCAGCACCGAGCGGGCTGACATAACGCGGACCGCTGGCCGTGTTGGTGAGGATGCTGTTGTCCCAGCTGAGTACCGGACGCTCCACGTCCAGATTGATATCCGGGCCCTGCAAATCCCCGAAATCGATGAAGCCACTCTGTCCGTTGTACAGCTGCTGCCCCGTCAGGTACCGAAACAATTCGAAGTACAGTTCCTTGCCCTGAAAGGGGTGCGCCAGGTTGCCTTGGGGAACCGGAATGGCTTCCAGCAGGTCGCGGAAGAAGATCTTGTCGGCATCCTCACCCGTGTCGTTCAGCCAGGTGTTGTCGTTGTCCTCGCCCTGGGTCATCGAGCGAAAACCCATCGGGATATAGGCGCCGTTGCTGCATCCCGCCCGGGGTGGGTAGCCTTCGCAGCCCTGCTTGTCCGAATGGTTCATCATGAAACCGATACGGATGCCACCGATGGGGTCCAACACTCGCATGAGCACGGCGCGCAGCATGTTGAAGAACGTCGTTGATGCCCCGCTGCCGCCCGGCTGGCCATCCCGCAGATAGCCGGCCGTGCGCAAGCCATCGCAGTAGCTGTTGGCCGCACACGAGACGGTCGCACCCAGGTTGGAGCGCCAATCGAGCACGAACATGATGAGCGGCTCACTGCCGGAGGGCACCGTGGGGTTCAAGTAGATATCGGTGTCATCCGCGGCGGTCCCGCGTGCAAGCCCGGCCAGCAGCAGCCAGAGCGAGGCCAGCAGGATGGGTGAGTTCAGTCTTGTCATGAGCAACTCCTAGCTGCCACAGCGCGGACCAAGCATCGCATAGCCCTGGCGCAATCCGGCGCGACCGCGGCCGGACGCGCTGCGATCAAGGTCGACACCGATACGAAAATTGGTCTGGGAATAGGTCACCAGGCTGCTGCCACTCGCCTTGCGCTCCGGCTGCAGGCAGTCGACCCGGGTCGCGCGAACCGAGAGCGTATCCGGTGCGGTGACGCCGAGTCGATCTGCGGCCGTGGGGTACAGCAGGGAATTGGTGATGTCGACCGCAACGCCGTTCTCGTCCGTTTCGCCGCTCGGCAGCAAGGAGAGATCGGAAAGCACGAAATCCACCACCGACTGGGCGGTCTGGAATGCGTTGTCCGTTTCTTCTGCATTGCGCGCGATCTTGAGCTCCACCACGGCATTTTCCACGGCGCCGGTGGCGAGCAGGGTGAGTGCGGCCAGCATGATGAGGGTGACCATCAGCACCGTACCGCGCTGAGCGCGTGCCCCGCAATGTAGCGGGTTGCGCAACCGCGGTGACCCGAATGTAATCATTGCGCAGTCACCCGGTTGTAGGGATTGCGCAGCTTCACCGTGGAACTGAACACCCTGCGATGGAATTGCCGGTCGGCTGCGCTTGCGTCGGCCATGTCCAGACGAAAATCACCAAGGACATAGACTTTGTCATCGGCATAGGTCGGGTCGGGCGTTTCCGTCCGCGCGAGAACATAGATTCGCGCCGTGATTTCTTCTTCCGTGAGCGCAAGGCTGCCGGTAGAGGAGTAACGGTTGGCCACCCCATCCCCATCGGTATCCACCCCGAACTGCAGGTGGAAGTGTTCAATCCCGGCTGCGAGGCAGCTGTCTCTGGCGGATACGTCCGAGCCGTGGTTCACGAATCCTGTGCCGTTCCACTGGCTGCGGCACAGATAAGGCTGTTCCAGACCGTTCTCGTCCGTGAAGCGGGCGATGTAGAAGAGGCTGGGCCCGTAACGCCAGTAACCACCGCCGCGGGCGATTTCGCTGGCCGTGAGTGGATCGTTATGTGCCTCGTTGCGGAATTCACCCTCTGCGCTGCCCTTGGCTTCCACGTACCAGTGCCCGTTGGTAGCGCCTGTCGTGATGGCGGTGGAGGTCGTGTGCTTGAGAGCCAGTGCACCCGTACCCGAGACCCTGCCGCGCAACACCTGGGGACAGGCCGCCGGGTCGAAAGGCAACAAATCAGGGTCGCCCTCGGGCGTGTTCTCTGTCGCGGTGACGCTGGTATAGACGACCGGCTTCTCCCACTGCGAAAGGTCGATGTCGCAGAGCACACCGGGGCCAGGACGCGTACTTGTGACCGAAATGGCGGCGGTCTCGCCGTAAAAACCCGCCATGCGCAGAGTGTAGGTGAGCTGGTCGAGTGCAAATCGGCCGTTTTCGATGAGCCGGGCATAGCGCTCGTCCTCACTGTGCGAGCGACTGCCCTGTACAAAGACCGTACCCACGACCAGAGACACCACCAGACCAATGGCCATGGCCACCATCAGCTCGACCAGGGTGAGGCCCAGCGCGTGGCGACGTGTCGCGACAGGCAGGCAAGTCATTCGAGGTAAATATCCACACTGAGCACTCGCCGATAGACTCCGGCGACGCCATCGGCCGAGTCATACCGCTCCATGTCCTTGCCGCACGCGTCAGCCGGAGTGCTGCCGAGCGCCGTGGCCCCGCGCCACACCACCGCAACCGTGACATTGCCGGGCGCGGTCGCCGGACCCTCGATGCACATCCAGGGTGAGAGCAATCCGCCTGTAGGGGTGCCTGAGCCCGTAGACGCTTGTTCGGTGACACCGGAGATTGCCAACGAAATCTCGTAGAGGTCGAACTCCGCGATCTGGGAAGCAAGGCAGTTGACCGGCGTGTTGGTGACAGGGTCGACACTGCAGGGCGCGGCTGCGCCGGCCTCGGCCAGGGTTTCCACATCGAATTTCCGACCCGCTCCGTTGTTGGTATAGACGGTGAGCTGGCCGGGATTGGCACGGATACGCTCGAGCATTTCCTGGGCCAGTTGTGAGGCGGTCATTCTCTGCAGCGCTTCAAAGTTGGTCTGCTTGCTGGTGATCTGCAGGGCGGCAATGCCGAGGAGCCCGACGGTCATCACGAACACCGCCACCATCACTTCTACAAGGGTGAAGCCGCGGGGCCTCGCCGCCCACGCACTCATGAGGCTGCTGGTTCGCAGGCATCCAGAGGGTTGCGGGTTCCGTCCACCAGCACCGGCCGGCCGACCAGCGAAACGTTCACCTGTCGTCCATGCGACTCCTGGCGCTCGTCGCAAAGTACGAAATGGGCAGCCGAGGTGATCTGGGCGGCGCCGCTGGGCAGGTAGGTCAAGGCCTGGCCCGCCTGGGTGTTGGTGCGCAGCTGGATGCCATGAGCCAGCGCGGAGCCGGTATCGAGCAGGATGTCACCATCGTCAGGGTCGAATGTCCGGTCGTTGTTCTCGTCGAGAAAGACCAGCCAGCCGTTGGACCAGTCGTTGCCACCACAGGCAGGCGCCGCCGCCGGGGCGTTTTCCTGCTCTTCAGCCCTTTGGCAAAGGACTGCGCGGGTTCCGCGCTTGATGGCCTCTCCTCGGGCGAGGGTGAGCGCGCCCATCAGCTCATACGCGGTGCCACGCAGCCCGGAATTCTTGAGAAATACCGACATGGCTGGCGCTGCCACCACGCCCAGAATACCCGCCACTGTGAGCGTGATCATGAGTTCGATCAGCGTGAATCCGCGAGCGGCACGCGCGGGCCCATGACCGGCGCGACGAGTGCCGGGCGCCGTGCCCGGACCCCGGTCTGGACCTTGTGTCCGAACCGCGGTCGGGGCTGTCAACGGCATGCAATCAATTGTCGTTAACTGGCGCATGGGGATTCCGGGCCGGAAAGTGTTCCGGCGATGTTGTGAACTTGGCCAGTCGAGCGGCCTTGAAACGCGGAACTTGAGCACCAGTGAACGCAGCACAGGTAGGCAAAGCCCGCCCTAGAATGATTCCAGCTACGGCGGGAGTGAGGGTTAAGAACGTTTAAGTCCTCACCGGAAATGGGGCATCACCTCTTCTGCAAAAAGCTGCAGGTATTCGTCCATGGCGGACTCCTGCATGCCGGGAGGCACCGTCCAGGTGTAATAACGCTCGATGCCCGTCGCCTCAGCGTACGCCCCGATCATGTCCGTGGCCTCGGCCGGCGTGACCACCGACAGGATGCCCATCTCGGCCAGCTGTGCGGGATCCGTGACCTCCGGGAACAAGGCCTGGCCCGCATCTCCCAGCCACTGGTTGTACATCCGGATCTGGTAGAGCACATGCGGCGCCACCTGCTGAAAGGTGCGGGACGGGGTCTTGGATGTGATAAGCCAGAAATGCCCGCCTGCGGTCCGCCCCGGCCCCGGATTGCCCTGTTCCGCCAGTGTCTCGCGGTAGATTCTGACGAGTTCGGTCATCTCTCCGGTACCGATGTAACCATCGCCCAGCAGCGCCGCACGCCGTGCAGATGCCGGGGCAAAGCCGCCAACCCATAGTGGCATGGGTTCCTGTACTGGACGCGGGGCGAGCGTCGCGCCTTTCACCTGATAGTACTTGCCGTGAAAATCCACAGTCTCGCCCTGCCAGAGCGCCCGGATGATCGCGAGACCCTCGTCGACCCGCGCGCCGCGGGTCTTCACACTGATGCCGAAGCCGTCGAATTCCTGCGGCCGATAGCCGATGCCGACGCCCAGATCGAAGCGTCCATTGGACAGGATGTCGATGGTGGCTGCGTCCTCAGCCACGCGCACCGGGTGATGCAGCGGCAACAGCAGGACGCTGGTGCCGATGCGTATACGCTGGGTTGCGACCGCGACTGCTGATGCCAACGGCAGGATGGAGGGCGCATGCCCGTCCTCACAGAAATGGTGTTCCGTCAGCCAGACGTCGTCGTAGCCAATCTGCTCGGCCCAGGCTATCTGGCGTAGCGTGCCCGCGTAGATTTCGGTATCCGGACGACGCCACGGAGCCGGATTGCGCAGGGAGTACCACAGGCCAAAACGAAGCGGACGGGTCATCAGCGCGTGCTCCTGCGTTTTTCGATGAGGACTTTCATGCCAAAGCGCGGTCGGTAAGTGATGGTGGCCTGCGGGACAACCGGATGGCCAGGCAGCATGCGCACGCGATAGCGCTGCAGGAGCTGCGCCAGGATGAGCTGGATTTCCAGCATGGACATCCCGACGCCAATGCAGGTGCGCGGGCCTGCGGCAAACGGGATGTAACTGTACGGGTGCCGGCCCTGACTGTTCTGTGGACTGAAACGTGCCGGATCAAAACGTTCCGGCTCGGGCCAGTGTTCGGGATGGCGATGCAGCGCGTAAGGGGTGATGGCCAGGTAAGCCCCCGCAGGTAATTGGTACCCTCCGAACACTTGCGCCTCCACGCTCTTGCGGGCAATACCCCACACCGGCGGAAAAAGCCGCATGGTCTCCTGCACGACCTGCTTCAGATACGGGAGCTGCGCGAGATCCGAAGCGGTGGCGGGCCTGCCGCCCAGCACTCTGTCCAGCTCCTCCAGCAGTTCCGCCTCGACTTCCGGATACTGCGATAGTGTGTAGAAAGTCCATTGGAGGGCGGTTGCCGACGTTTCGTGTCCGGCAAGCATCAGGGTGACGACCTCGTCGCGGATCTGCTTTTCTTCCATGCCGAGGCCACTCTGTTCATCGCGCACGGACAGCAGTCGATCGAGCAGATCGCGGGTCTGTATCCCCCGGGCTCGACGCGCATTGATCACCTTGTAGATGATGTGGTCGAGGCGGGACATCACCTTGCGGAACTTGAGATTGTGCGCCGTAGGGATTCGGGGATAGAGCGTGAAGAAAGCATCGAGTGTCTTGGTGTTGATATTGATGACGTCCAGGATGTCCGTCATCTCCCCGGCGTGCTCATCGATAGCCGAGCCGAACAGGGTGCCTGCCACGATCTGGAAGGTGACGCGGCTCATGTCACGTTCCAGCGCCACCGGCTGGTCGGGACGCACCTGATCCCACTGCAGGGCAAGCGCTGATGTAAAGCCGTTGATGGCTTCATCGAAGGCATTCACGACCTTGTGATGAAACATCGGCTGCATCAGCTTGCGTTGCCTGGTCCAGTCTTCTCCGTCGTTGGTCACCAGCCCGTTGCCCAGAGTCTGTTTCAGCACCCGGTAGTCATAGAGATCCTTGGTGTAGGTGGGGTGGGCCTGGCTCAACACTTGCCTTACGTGATCCGGGTTGTTGAGGGTGTAGACCGTGATCAGGCCTCGCCACACGGTGACCTCACCGTAATCCTTGAAAAGCTGATGCATGTAAACAGCGGAGTCCTTGCCGTAGGCTTGCAGCGCCTGCCATCGGCTGGGGCCGGGCGGGGGCGGGAGTGCTGACTCGGATCGCGCGACTGAGGTCATGGAAGTGTCCCTTGTGAAAGTGATCGGCGCAGGGTTCCGGCGCCCGGCTGGTATAGTGCCGAGCCCACAAGAGCGTCACAAGCAGGGCCCGTCATGAAATCCGCGCTATTGGTTTTTCTCCTGGTGTGTTCATTCTCCGGCCTGGCCGAGCCTGCCGTGCCGGATGCCGGCGCTCTGGCTGCGCGCCTGTTGGCGGCCGAAGCCGCCAAGGAACCTTATCCGGAACTGGCCCGGGAATTTCCGGAACTCAGCGATGAGGAGCTGCTGGCCGTGCAGCGTGCCTACCTCAAGGCGAGGCTGTCCAGCGGGCAGCGCGTGGGAGGTTTCAAGGGCGGGTTCATCCCGGTGGCACCGGTGGGCGGAGTACTCTACGCCGAAGGCCTCCTCCAGGCTCCAGCCGACATCCCGCGCTACACATTCGTGTCTCCACTGGTAGAAGCAGAGATTGCCTTTGAGTTTTGCAAGCCGGTCGCCGAACGACTGGCTGATGTGACGGCCCTCAAATCTGTCGTCTGCCGCCTGCGGCCGGCCATCGAATTGCCGGATGGTGCGCTGGCGGACCTCGAAGCCATGAAACGGGATCTGCCGCGTTTGAGACGCGCGCTCATTCCGCACAACATTGCGACCCGCAAGGTTCTGCTGGGCGCCCCGGTGGCGGCGGACGCCGTGGATGTGAACCAGTTGCCAGTCACTACCCGCTACGGCGGCAAGATCATCGGTGAGCGAATTCTTACTGGCGCAAAGCCTGATCTGTGGGCCAGCGTACTCTGGGTAGTAAACGAATACGCACTCGCCGAAGGCTACGGCATCGAAGCGGGGCAGGTCATCATTCCCGGCAATCTCACCGGGTTGCATCCCGGCGCTTCAGGTTTGTACGAGGTGGACTACGGCCCTCTGGGCCTGGTGCGTTTCACGCTCGAGTGAGAACGCAGCGCATTCAGTTGACGCCGCGACCCCGGTCCGCCCAGTAGGGCTGCCGCAGCTCTGTCTTCAGGATTTTGCCGGCGCCGGAGAGTGGCAGGGGATCGTTCCGGAACTCGACGGAGCGCGGGCATTTGTAGTCTGCGATCAGAGCGCGGCAATGGGCGATGAGGGCCGCTGCATCGCGTTCTGCCCCCGGTTTGGGCACAACGACCGCATGGACGCGCTCGCCCCACTTTTCATCGGGGATTCCGATGACCGCGCACTGGGCGACCGCCGGATGCTGGAACAGCGCGTTCTCGACTTCCGTCGAGTAGACGTTCTCGCCGCCGCTGATGATCATGTCCTTGAGCCGGTCGCTAATGAAGATGAAGCCCTCTTCATCCATCCAGGCCGCATCACCGGTGTGCAGCCAGCCACCGCGCAGCGTCTGGGCCGTCTGCTCCGGCATACCCCAATAACCCTTCATCACGTTGGGGCCGCGCGCGGCCACTTCGCCCACCGTGCCGTGCGGTACTTCCTGATCCTGCTCGTCAACGATTTTCAGTTCCACGCAAGCAATGGCCCGTCCCGCCGCGCGCAGGCGCCCCGCATCCGGTCCGCTCTTCACGTGATAGCGTCCCTCGAGCACCGTGATCATCGGCGCTGCCTCGGTCTGCCCGTAGAGTTGCGTGGGCACACAGTCCGGCAGGGTCTCGAACAGCCGGAACAGCGTGGCTTCCGGAATCGGTGACGCGCCGTAGTAAAGCCTTTGCAGGCTGGGCAGGGCCTGCGGGTTGGCTTGAAGGTGGTCGAGCAGCATCTGAATCATGGTCGGGACCAGCAGGATGTCGCTCACCGCGCGACGCGCAATCGTGTCCGCGACCGCGGCAGGCTCGAAGCGGGGCAGGACCACGTGTCGGCCGCCCTGCATGGTCACCATGTAGATGCACAGGGCATCGGCGATGTGAAACATGGGCGCTGCGTGCAGGTAGGAGATTCCCTCCGGCAACTGCATCATCGCCACCAGCTGCAGGCTATTGGTCACATGGTTGGTGTGGGTGAGCATCACGCCCTTGGAACGGCCGGTGGTCCCACCGGTGTAGAAGATTCCCGAGATGTCATCATCCGCGCGACCGCGCTCTTCGATGGGTGCGTGCCGCGCGACCAGACTGTCCAGTGAATCCGGGCCGTCATCCATGGCCAACAGAGTGAGTGGAAGCTTGCTGTTTTGCTGGAGCGTCTCGCCCATGCTCATGAAATGGCGGTCCACCGCGAGGATACTCACCTCTGCATCGGCCAACGCGTAAGCCATTTCAGCTTCGGACCAGCGTGTATTCAGGGGGACCACGATGCCGCCGGCCCACGGCGTGGCGTACAGCAGCTCGAGATAGCGGTCCGAGTTAAGGGCGAGGATCGCGACGCGACCTTCATCTACCAGGCCATGCGCGCGCAGCGCGCCGGCTAGACGGGTCACTCTGTCTGCGAATTCTCCCCAGGTCTTGGTGCGGTCACCGCATTCCGTGGCGATGGCGTGCGGCCGTTGCTGGCGGTTTCTGATGATGGACTGAGTGAGCCGCATGACCTGACTTCCATGAGAAGGAGACGCAAGTTTAAGGAATCCTTACCGTGCGGCAACGCGCTTGGCTCGCGGGGCGTCCGCGGGCCAAGGCCCGCCCGCCGCTCGATCCTCCGCGCTTCACACTGCGTGAGGCGCGCTCCGGCTCTGTTCGCCGGTCGGTCCTGTCGCGCGCGGCCCGTGATACGATCAGGAGCGAATGTTGCCATTTCCTGCCATTGATCCCATCGCCTTTTCCGTGGGCCCGGTGGCCGTCCATTGGTACGGACTCGCCTACCTCGTCGGAATTGCCTCAGGCTGGCTGATTCTCG
>JAURMM010000185.1 GCA_030830685.1 Gammaproteobacteria bacterium
ATCGGCCACAGCGAGATCCACCACACCATTCGCGGTCTGTACGTCAATCGGCCCGATGTCCTCGGGCGTGAAGCGCCCGAGCCCACCGCCTTCGATCATTGCCGGCCCCGCCAGGCCGATATTCGAATCGGTGGTCGCGATCGTGATGTCAGCACAACCGAAAATCACTGCATTACCGGCAAAACAGCGTCCGGCGTTCACCGCAATCCGCGGCGCAACGCCGGACAACTGCGGCCAGGTCGAGAAGGTGGGCAGGTCCAGCCAGGATCCGATGATGTCATCCACATCCACATCCCCCGGACGTCCGCCACCACCCTCAGTGAAGAACACCACCGGCAGCGACCACTCCTGCGCCAGTTCGAAGAGTCGGTCCTTCTTCTTGTGATTCATCGCACCCTGGGTGCCTGCCAGCACGGTGTAGTCATAGGCCAGCACCGCACAGCGTGTGGTCTCGGCGCCAAAGAGCGAGGCATTGATGGTGCCGATGCCAGCCACGAGCCCATCGGCTGGAGTATTCCGCCGCAGATCATCGAGTGAGCGGCGACGGCGTTGAGCCGCCACCATCAAGGCGCCGTATTCCATGAAGCTGTCGGGATCGCACAGCGCAGCCACATTCTCCCGCGCCGTGCGCTGGCCGCTGCGACGCCGCCGGGCCACAGCCTCAGGGCGATGGGCATCGAGCCCCAGCGCATGCAAGGCCTCCACCTCTGCGAGATCTGCACGGTGTGCGGCAGGATCGAGTGCGGCGCCCACCTCTAACGCTGCGCCCTCTTCTTCCTGTGGCTGGATGAAGCAGACAGGAGCCTCCTCCGCGAGTGTTTCGCCCGGTGCGGCGGTGAATTCAACCAGTATCCCCGCCACCGGCGCTTCCACGTGGTGATGCATTTTCATGGCCTCGAGCACGGCCACGGTCTCGCCCCGGGCAACCATGGCACCGGGCGCGACTGTCAGGCGAACGACACTCCCGCGCAGCGGCGCGCATATGGCCACAGTGCCGGCCGGAATTGCGTGCGTCTCCTCCGCGCGCGGCGCGCTTGCATCAGCGCTCGGCAACTCGTGGGCTGGGGCAAAAGTCGCCGTGGTCTCGAGCAAGGCACCCGCATGCTGCTCCAGGAAACGCGTGGAGATGGCCATGGCTTGCACGTCGGGATGCGTGAGAATGGCGCGCGCGAGCGGCAGGCTGGTCTTGATCCCTTCCACGCGACAGGCCGCCGCTGCTGCTGCGGCCCGCTCGCACGCCCTCGCCAACTCAAGCCCGGGCGTGCGCACGATGAGCTTGGCGAGCAGGGAATCAAAGGCGGGATTGGAGGCATAACCGCCATACACACCGCTGTCCACTCGCACCCCGGGGCCGCTCGCAGGCTCGAAGATCCGGAGTACACCGCCCGAGGGACGCGCGCTGCCGTCAGTGTTCAGGGTTTCCGCATTGATGCGGATCTGGATGGCAACCGCGTTCGGCGCGGGCGGTGGTGTGGCAAGACCGAGTGCCCCCAGCGTCTCACCACGTGCGATCCCGAACTGGAGGGCGACCAGATCCAGCCCGAGGATTTCCTCGGTGATCGTATGCTCCACCTGCAAGCGTGGATTCGCTTCGATGAACCAGTAGCGACCAGCCTTCACATCGACCAGGAATTCAAAGGTTCCCAAGCCGCGATACTGCACGGACGCCGCAAGGCGGCAGGCTGCTTCCAGCAAGCCGTTGCGCAGTTCGGGATCGAGAGCCGGCGCCGGAGCAATCTCGATGAGCTTCTGGTGCCGCCGCTGGAGACTGCAGTCGCGTTCCCAGAGATGCACCACCTTGCCTCGTCCATCCCCCAGGATCTGGACTTCCACATGGCGCGCGTCCGGCACGAAACGTTCAGCGTACAGCGTGCCATCGCCGAACGCCGCCAACGCCTCGGCGCTGCAGCGTGCGAAGGCTGCGGATTTGTCGACCTGGGGCATCAGCACCTGCATGCCACGGCCACCCCCGCCTGCGGCAGCCTTGATGACCGCGCTCCCGTCCTCGTCGAGGGTGGTGACAAAAGCCTCGAGGGCAGCGACATCGGGCAGCGCAGCTGAGCCTTCCAGTACTGGCACACCCTGCGCCGATGCCAGCACGCGGGCGGAAATCTTGTCACCAAACATTCGCAGTTGCGTGGGCGTCGGACCGACGAAGGTCAACCCTGCCGCTTCAACCGCTTCGGCGAAATCGGCATTCTCGGACAGGAATCCGTAGCCTGGATGTACGGCATCGCAATCCGCCGCCTGCGCTGCTGCGATCACCGCCGAAACATCGAGGTATGCCGCGGCGCCCCGGCCGGGAAGCCCCTGCCGCGACGCTGCACGCAACCAGTGGGCTGAGTCGCGGTCGTCTTCACCGGCCACGCAGACAGGCACCATTCCAAGATCCTGCACGGTGGCTGCGATGCGGAGCGCTATCTCACCGCGATTGGCGATGAGTACCCTGCGGATGGCGGTGTTCGGCATGGTGAGGCTTTCGGGGTTGTTCACTTGAAGGTGGCCCGGATGATAACTCGCGCCCACTGATCGGCGCAGCCGATGCCCGGCTGCTTTTTCATGCGTAGAATTCCCGCTCGCTCTATCACGCCGGCGGCCGAGACCGATGCAGGCCACCGCATCTCACAGTCAGCACAGGAATCTGCCCATGCCGCTTGAAGGCGAACTGCTCTGGACACCCGGTCCAGCGCGTCTCGATGAAGCTGAACTCACCCGTTTCATGCGCTGGCTGAAGCGCGAACGCCAGCTCACCTTTGCCGATTACGACGCCCTGCATGCCTGGTCAGTGCGTGATCTCGAGGGATTCTGGACCGCCGTGTGGGAGTTCTTCGACATCCGCGCGAGCAGTCCCGCCTTACGCGCACTGGGACGTCGCGAGATGCCTGGCGCGGAGTGGTTTCCCGGGGCCCGACTGAACTATGCGGAGCATATGCTCCGTCACGCACGGACCGGGCAGACCGCGCTGCGCTTTGCGAGCGAAAGTCAGCCGCTGCAGGAGATTGCCTGGGACAGCCTCGCTGGAGATGTGGCACGCCTCGCAGCGCGCCTGCGCGACTTCGGTGTGGTGCCCGGCGACCGTGTGGTCGCCTTCATGCCGAACATCCCGCATACCTTGGTGGCCTTTCTGGCCTGCGCCAGCGTGGGTGCGGTCTGGTCCAGCTGCTCCACGGACTTCGGCGTGCGCAGTGTGCTCGACCGCTTCCAGCAGATAGCACCCAAGGTGATGATTTGCGTGGATGGCTACCGCTACGGTGGCAAGGCTTTCGACCGCCGTAAAGAGGCCCGCCAGATCATCGAGGCCCTGCCCTCACTCCAGCAGGTGATCTCAATCCGGTATCTGCAGGAGGAAAGCCCGCCACCGGTGCCCTCTGCGCATGACTGGCACGCCCTGCTGGGCGATGAGATCGCTCCGGCGCTCAGCTTTGCACAGCTGCCTTTCGATCACCCCCTCTGGATCGTCTATTCATCAGGCACCACAGGACTGCCCAAGGCCATCGTGCACGGGCATGGCGGGATCATCCTGGAGATGCACAAATCACTGTCCCTGCACTGCAACCTGCGTCCCGGCAGCTGCATGTTCTTCTACACCACGTCGGGCTGGATCATGTGGAACATCCTGGTCAGCGCATTGATGGTTGGTGCCATACCCATGATCTACGACGGACATCCCTCGCAACCGGAGACCGATGTGCTATGGCGTCTGGCCGCCGAAAGTGGCGCCACACTCTTTGGCGCCAGCCCCACCTACGTGAGCATGATGCAGAAGAATGGTGTGGTGCCCAAGGCGCGCTACGACTACGCCCAGCTGGAAGGAATCCTGCTCACCGGCTCACCTGTGACCTGCGAATCCATGGCCTGGCTCTATGAGAACGTCAAATCCGACTTGTGGGTCACCTCGCAGAGCGGTGGCACCGATATCTCGGCAGCGTTCGTCACCGGCACCTGTCTGCGCCCGGTGTATGCGGGGGAAATCCAGTGCCGGGCGCTGGGCGTGGATGTGGAAGCCCTCGATGACGCCGGTCGGGTACTGTTCGACGAGGTGGGAGAACTCGTGGTGCGTCAGCCCATGCCCTCCATGCCGCTTTATTTCTGGAACGACCCGGATGGCGCGCGCTACCGGGACTCCTATTTCACCGACTATCCCGGCATGTGGCGTCATGGTGACTTTTTTCGCGTCAACGCGCGCGGCGGCTGTTTCATCTCCGGGCGTTCCGACTCCACTCTCAACCGCTATGGCGTGCGTATCGGCACCGCCGAGATCTATCGTGCGGTGGAAGCACTACCGGAAATTGCCGACAGCCTCATCGTGAACCTCGATCTGGAAGGCGGTCGCTTCTTCATGCCCATGTTTGTGAAACTGGCACCGGGCGCAGTGTTGGATGATGTGCTCACTGCAAAAGTGGCCGAGACCCTGCGCCGGGAGGCCTCGCCTCGCCATGTGCCTGACCGGCTCTACGCCGTGGAAGAAATCCCCTACACGCTTACCGGCAAGAAGCTGGAAGTGCCGGTGCGCAAAATACTGATGGGTTTTGAGGTGGCCAAAGCCGCCAGCCGCGATGCGATGATGAATCCGGCGTCGCTGGATTACTTCATCCAATTTGCGGCCGAGCAACGCGACTACCAGCGCGAGGCATCGGGGAGCTGAGCATGCGGCCAATCCGTCTATGCCTTCACTCGCCCGGGGAATGTGGGGTGAACGCACGCCGCTGTCGGGGCCAATCTCACTCGCGAGGACGGACTCGACTTCATGCGGCTCGCAGGTACCCACACACTGCGGACGACGTTCGAGGTCCATCCAGTTGGCGCTGCCAACGAGGCCTTGCGCCGTTCGCGCGCCGGTGAACTGAAAGGCCCGGCCGTACTGGACATGGGGCTCGCGGAGGTCTGACCTGGATCACTGCAGGCGGCTCGCCATATGCGAGGATGTTGTCCAGACATTACATGCCAAGAAAGGCAGGACTTCATGACCCAACACACCTGGATCCTCGTGGCCCACCGCGCCGGCGCGCGCATCTTCGCGCAGACCGCACCCCATCAGACCCTGACTCTGGTGGAGTCCATCGACCACCCTGAGGGCAGGCTTCGCAACCACGATCTGAACGCAGATGCAGGGGGTCGCTCTTTCGACAGCCACGGCAGCCATCGACATGCCCTGGAAACCGAGCACTCCGCCACGGACCACCTGGCAGAAGCGTTCGCCAAATCACTGGTCGCCAAGCTCCGCACGGGACGGGAGGGCAAGGCCTGTGATCGGATCATCCTGGTGGCAGACCCTCGCATGCTTGGCAAATTGCGTGACGAGATGGACGCCTTCACCGCCGCCGCCGCAGACCGCTCGCTCGACAAGGATCTCGGCAATCTACCGGACAACGAAGTTACGCAGTATCTGGTGAACGCCTTCAAGCTCTGAATCAGAGCAGGTAGAAGTCGAGCACCGCGTTCACACAGTCGTTGACGAGGCGGATGGTCTTTGCGGCAATCCGCCACGTTTCGCCCGCTCCGCGCACCAGCACGAGTTCGCAACTTCCGTGGTGCACATGCTGCCCGGTCGTCCTTGGCTGATAGATCTGCACCATCCAGTTGGCACGCGCCTCTATTCGATCGGGACCGGCAAACATCGCTTCAACGTTGCTCACGAAATGGGTCGTCCGCGGCAGCGGAAGTGCGGTCACCGTCTGGCGTGATCGAATCCTCACCACGCGCTCTTCGAGACCCCACCGCCCTGAGTGATAGATGAGTGAGACTTCGGTATCTGGATCGGACACCTGGGTATCCTCATCCCGCCAGGCTGGAACCCAGTACACGGCGTCCGGCAGGTAGAGCTCGAGCCAGCCCGACCAGTCCCGGACGTCAAGCAGCCGCCCCTCCAGGATGAGCGCGGCCTCTGCTATCTCTCGTGCGGTGGATTCGCGGTTCATGACATCCCCTTCAACAAGAGGCGCATCCATTCCCGGTAACCCGCCTGGATGCAGGTCTCGTCCCCGAACTGGGCCGTGCCGTAGGCGGCGCGCGCGGACCTGAGGCCCAATTCGGCAGCGTGGTCACGAGGTGGGGTGAGGCCCTGCCCCATCCCTCGCAGATGCCCTTGATTGCGAATGCGGTTGCGCGCACCCGCAACGTAGCCCTCCTGGCAATAGGCATACATCACGTTGTCGTCAGACGTTGCCAATCCACTGGGGTTAAAGAATTCCTCGTACTGGCGGATGCGGTAGCGGCGCGCATCGGCATTCTCACCAATGGGTGCGAGACACCAGGACACCATCCGGGTGCGGTCCACCGACAGAGGCTGCCAGAGGCGCAACTGCAATGACTGGATGTCGACGATCTGGAGATTGGGAAACAGCGTGAGGTTACGCTGTCGCAACATCCATTTGAGGCGTGTATCCCCGAGCTTGTGCCGCAACTCCGCAAGCCGCGTGGGATCTCGCGGCAGCGGTCGCCGCTCAGCGCCCTGACCGGCGATGCCGACAGACCAGGTTACTGCATGACCATGCGGGAAGCTGAACGTACCCTCAGCCTCTGGCTCAGTCTCCGTGAACTCGTGCCCCCACTGCGGGGTGATTCCCTGCTCCGCTTCTTTTGCTGCGCGCTGGCGCAGGATCTGGATGAAAGAGACATGCGTCGACACGAAATGGTAGTAATCGAGCCCGTTCTCGAATTGCAATTTCCAGTTTCCATCGAAGGTGTAGCTCACCCCTCCCGGCACGAATTCGAGTCCCTCCGGCGCCTGATCTGCAACCAGATCCAGAAACACCCGGGCCTCACCCAGATGTTCCTCCAGGCTCGGCACCGCCGCTGACAAGCTCACGAAGATGAATCCGCGGTAGCTGGCCACGCGCGCCACCGGCACGAGATTGTGATCATCCGCTCCGAACGCGGCAGGGTATTGCCCATCCGCCTGCCACGTGAGTGCCGTATTGCGCCCGGCGCTGTCGTAAGCCCAGCCGTGGTAATGGCAGACGTGCACCCGCTGATTGCCCCGACGCAGGGGGCACAAAAGGGTGCCTCGATGACGGCAACTGTTGAGAAAAGCTTTGAGTGTGCCGTCCCCGTCGCGGGTGATCAGCACCGGCACCCGTCCGACGCGGGTGGTCACAAAGTCGTGCGGCTTCGCGACCTCGCTCTCCAGTCCAACAAAGACCCAGGTGGACTCGAAGATATGTGTCATCTCGAGGTCAAAGAGCGCCGCATCCGTGAACGCTTCAGGCAGGACCCGGAATGTCCCAGCCTCGAGGCGGTCATCCAGCAGGCTGGCGACATCCAAGGATATAGTCATGGTCATGGCTTTCTTCTCGAGCTGAATGCTTTTCACGACAGGTTGGATCTGCGAGCAGACCAAGTATAGGCAGCGGTCTCCCGGCCCGACAGCCCCTCCGCCAACAGGAGTCAGCAAGGGCTTCCAAGCTCGCTATGCCGGAATGGAACTCCTGACGAGCTCCGGATATTGCGAGGGGCAGATCCTTGATAGTGCCCCGCGGCCAAGCCATGCTCAGTGCGTCTTCCGTCCGGAGTATTCGTATGCCCTTCTCCGTCTTTCTTTCTGTGCTGCTGAGTGTCTTGCTGCCGCCGGTGGCCGCCGCGGAAAACGCCTTCAATCCCCCATCACCTGTAATCGGTTATCGCCTCACCTTTGAAGGCCGCATCATGGGCCTCGACTGTACGGACTGGACGCTCTCGGAGATCACCCCGGAGGGGAATCTGCTCTCACGCTGCGGCGATTACGTCATGGAGAATGCCAAAGCCCACCACTACAACGTGGTGCGCGTGACGCGCACCGATGGCCAGGTAGTGGCCGAGTTCCTGCCCTATGCGCCGGCCATCCGGTTTCCACTCCAGACCGGCGCGCGCTGGTCCGGGGACTACAGCTTCTACACCATGGAGCTGAACGAGCCGATGAAGGCCAAGGGGGAATGTCGCGTCGAGGCGCTGGAACAGGTCAAAGTGCCGGCCGGTGAAGTGTCCGCCTATCGCATCGAATGCACCGATCACCTGGGCGTCGGCAGCCGCCGTCTGCGTACCCAATCCACCCGTTGGTATGCGCCGGAGCTAGCGGCCTTCGTGAAAGGCACCAACGTGCAGGATCCGGGACGCTGGAATTTCGCGCTTACTGGTGTGGGCCTGGGTGAAACAGTCGGCCCTCTGGCGAGCGCGGCAACTGCAGCTGGAGAGCCAGTGATTTCGCCAGAAGTCCCGACATTGCCAAGCGGCGTAAACCTGGATGAGGTGGCGCCCGTCCTCGACTTTGACGATTACTGAGCTTTGCGGGAACGCGGTAGCAGGCCCGCCAATTCGCCCTCGGACAGGTTGCGCCAGCGCCCGTAGCGCAGATGCCCGAGGCGCACATTGCCGATGCGGATGCGGCAGAGCTGGCGCACGTGATAACCGAAAGCCTCGCACATGAGGCGAATCTGCCGGTTGAG
>JAURMM010000186.1 GCA_030830685.1 Gammaproteobacteria bacterium
TGACCAGCGCCCGAACGGGATCTGCAAGGCAGCCTGCGAGAAGCCGTAGAGTCCCAGTGCCAGGCCCACCAGCAATGGCGTGGCGCCGGGGAGCTCATCCGCATACAGCGCGAGCACCGGCAACACCATGAAGAGGCCCATCATGCGCAGGAACAAGGCCGCGGAAAGCGCAAAGGCAGTACGACGCTCCAGGGGCGTCATGGTATCGGTGGAGGACACGGGGGATTCTGACTTTGCCGCAGGTGACTGTGTGCCCGTATAGTACCCGTTTGCCGTTTCCTCCCGCCACTCCGGACAGGGTGGATACGGCATGCTTGCCGGCTGCCGAGGCCGATTCCCTGGACGCTTCATTACACAGGATTTCATCGCGATGGATACCATCCACCTGCGTGGTGCACGCACCCACAACCTGAAGAACATCGATCTCGATCTGCCGCGCGACAAGCTGATCGTGATTACCGGGTTGTCCGGCTCCGGCAAGAGCTCGCTCGCTTTCGACACGATCTATGCAGAGGGGCAGCGGCGCTACGTGGAATCCCTCTCCGCCTACGCGCGTCAGTTCCTCTCCATGATGGAGAAGCCTGACATCGACCACATCGAGGGTTTGTCACCGGCCATCTCAATTGAGCAGAAGTCGACATCCCACAATCCGCGCTCGACGGTGGGAACGATTACAGAGATTTACGACTACCTGCGCCTGTTGTTCGCACGCGTCGGTGAGCCGCGCTGCCCTGATCACGACGAAGTGCTGGAAGCCCAGACCGTCTCGCAGATGGTTGATCAGGTTCTCGCGCTGCCACTCGAGACACGCCTGATGATCCTCTCGCCGGTGGTCAAGGGGCGCAAGGGCGAACATCAGCAGATTCTGGAACAGCTCGCCCGGCAGGGCTTCGTGCGTGCCCTGGTGGATGGCCAGCTTGTGATGCTGGACGATCCACCGAAGCTTGCATTGAACAAGAAGCATGACATCGATGTGGTGGTGGACCGCCTGAAGGTGGATCCTGAGAACCAGTCCCGGCTTGCAGAGTCGTTCGAAACGGCGCTCAAACTGGGCGAGGGCGTGGCGAAAGTCCAGTTCGTGGATGATCCCAAAGCTGCCGAGCTGCTCTTTTCGGCGAAGTTCGCCTGCCCGCAGTGCGGGTACAGCATCAACGAACTGGAACCGAGGCTGTTCTCGTTCAACAACCCGCACGGTGCATGCGCTCAGTGCGATGGCCTCGGCGTCATCCAGTTCTTTGATCCGCAGCGGGTGGTGGAGCGACCAGAAGTGAGCCTGCCGGCCGGCGCTATCCACGGCTGGGACCGTCGCAATGCCTACTACTATCAGCTCATCTCAGCGCTCTCCGCCCACTACGGTTTTGAACTCGATACCCCGTTCAAGGCGCTGAGCCCGGCAGTGCAGAAGGCCATCCTGCACGGCAGCGGCAAGGAAGAAATCGCGTTCACCTATCTCACTTCCGGTGGCCGCAGCTATACCCGCAAGCATCCCTTTGAAGGGGTGTTGCCCAATATGGAACGCCGCTATCGCGAAACAGAGTCCAATCTCGTGCGCGAGGATCTGGCGCGTTTTCTGGGCTCCAAACCGTGCCCCGAGTGCGAAGGCACTCGACTCAATCGTGCCGCTCGTCATGTGCTGATAGCCGGCCATGCCATTGCAACGCTCACCGCGATGCCGATCGGTGACGGGCTCGCGTTCTTCGCCAGGCTGGAGCTGCCAGGCAAACGTGGCGAAATCGCCAGCAAGATCCTGAAGGAAGTCAGCTTGCGCCTGAAGTTCCTCGTGAACGTGGGGCTGGACTACCTCACCCTGGATCGCAGCGCCGACACGCTCTCCGGCGGCGAGGCGCAGCGTATCCGGCTGGCGAGCCAGATTGGCGCCGGGCTGGTGGGGGTGATGTACATCCTCGACGAACCCTCGATTGGACTGCATCAGCGCGACAATGAGCGATTGCTGGACACCCTGCGTCACCTCAGGGATATCGGGAACACCGTTATCGTGGTGGAACATGACGAGGATGCCATCCGGCTGGCCGATCATGTCGTCGACATGGGGCCAGGTGCCGGCGTGCATGGCGGCCAGGTGGTCGCCGCCGGAACGCCGGCCGAAATCGAAGCCAGCACCGCTTCCCTGACTGGGCAGTATCTTTCGGGTCGGCGCAAGATCGCAGTGCCTGCGCGGCGCACGCCCCCCGATCCTGCGCGCACGATGAAACTGCTGGGAGCGCGTGGCAACAATCTGCAGGGCGTGGATCTGGAAATCCCGTGCGGACTCATGACTTGTGTGACTGGGGTGTCCGGATCGGGCAAGTCCACGCTCATCAACGACACCCTCTATCACCTGTGCGCGCGGGAGCTGAATGGTGCGAGCTTGGAACCCGCGCCTTATGTGCGGCACGAAGGCTTGCAACATCTGGACAAGGTCGTGGACATCGACCAGAGCCCCATCGGGCGCACACCGCGCTCGAACCCCGCCACCTACACCGGCCTGTTCACGCCGATCCGGGACCTTTTCGCGGCGGTGCCCGAAGCCCGTACCCGTGGCTATCAGCCGGGGCGCTTCAGCTTCAACGTCAAGGGCGGACGCTGTGAGGCGTGCCAGGGCGATGGGGTGATCAAGGTCGAAATGCATTTCCTGCCCGACGTCTATGTCGCCTGTGATGTCTGCAAGGGCAAGCGCTACAACCGGGAAACGCTGGAAATCCTCTACAAGGGCAAGAACATCAACGAAGTGCTGGATATGACGGTGGAAGAGGCATGCGGTTTCTTTGCCGCCGTGCCCAGCATTGCGCCCAAGCTTCAAACCCTGATGGATGTGGGATTGTCGTATATCACGCTCGGCCAGAACGCCACGACTCTGTCCGGCGGAGAGGCCCAGCGGGTAAAACTCGCCCGTGAACTTTCCAAGCGCGACACGGGCAAGACGCTCTACATCCTCGATGAGCCGACCACGGGGCTGCACTTCTACGACATCGAGCAATTGCTGAAGGTGCTCCACAGGCTGCGCGATCACGGCAACACGGTGGTGGTGATCGAACACAATCTGGATGTGATAAAGACTGCCGACTGGTTGATCGATCTGGGACCGGAAGGCGGCAGTCGCGGTGGGCGCATCATCGCAACCGGTACGCCGGAGACCATCGCACAGCATCCGGAAAGCCACACCGGACACTTCCTTGCCCCGCTGCTTGGCCTGCCTTCTTCCCGCCGCCAGGAAGTGGCCTGAGCCGCCGCTCAGGGTGAAATCTGGAGCCCGGCGAATCCGCCGTATACGAGCACTATCAAAGCCTGCATCTGCAGGCTCAGTACCGAGAAACTGGCAGTGCCCGCTGCGGCGTGAGGACGTCCCAGGCGCTCAGCGAGCCATACGCTGAGCAGCAATACGGCTACGACCGACGGACCCGGCACGAGCAGTGCGCTCGACATGAAGAGATAGTCGCGCAGGGCCGAGAAAATCAGCACACAGCTGCTGAGCGTCCACAAGGAAAGCAATTGCCCCGTGTAGTGGTTGCGGAGTCGCGGCGTGAGCATCGCAAGCAGACAGGAGATCCAGACTGCACACCAACCCGGATCAGGCTTGGCCTCACGGAGGAGACTGACGAGCTCAGGGGCAGAATGCAGGCCGAAGGCAGCGGGGTAAGTGCACATCACCAAGGCGCTGCACAGCGCGAGGCAGTAGAGCCCACCCTTCAGGCTGATGCCATTTGCGCCCAGTGCCGCCCGATGAACCGGGATGCAGCAGAGCAGATAGCCGACTATCCATGGCCAGAGTCGGATATCGAGCAGATTTTCGAGCAGCGGCATGGGATGTCCGTGGCGGCAGTGAGGCGGCACTTTAGCGCGCGATCCCGGGCGCGGCATCCCCACTCGTGCCCCGGATCGTGAAGGCGGGTAAGATTCACGCGCTGCGCAATTCTCGATTCATGGAGCAAGAAGTCATGTCCGCCCTCATCTGTGGTTCCTTTGCCTACGACAACATCATGGTGTTCCAGGACCATTTCCGGAATCACATCCTCCCGGACAAGATTCACATCCTGAATGTTTCCTTCCTGGTGCCACACCTGCGCCGCGAGTTCGGAGGCTGCGCGGGCAACATCGCCTACAACCTGAAGCTGCTCGGCGATGAGCCTCTGCCAATGGGCACGGTGGGTATCGATTTTGCAGCCTATGCGGATTGGATGGATCGCTGCGGTGTGAATCGCACCCATGTGCGCGTGGTGCCGGGCACTCTTACGGCCCAGGCCTTCATCACCACGGACCTGGATGACAACCAGATTACTGCATTCCACCCGGGTGCCATGGAGCACTCCGCGGACAACCGCGTGGCGGATGCGAGCGGCGTCTCCATCGGCATCATTGCGCCGGATGGACGCCAGGGCATGATTGAACACGCGGCACAGTTCAGTGCGGCCGGGATTCCTTTCATCTTTGACCCGGGCCAGGGCATGCCCATGTTCAATGGCGACGATCTGAAGGCGTTCATCGCCAAGGCAACGTGGGTCACGGTCAATGACTATGAATCCCAGCTCATGCAGGAACGCACCGGCTGGACTCTGGAGCAGATAAGCCAGCAGGTGGAGGCCCTCATCGTGACCCGCGGTGGCGAGGGCTCGCACATCTACACGCGCGGCGGCCGGCTCGGGATTCCTGCCGCCAAGCCCGCTGCCGTGGTCGATCCCACTGGCTGTGGCGATGCTTACCGAGCAGGCCTGCTGTACGGTTTGACCCGCAAACTGGACTGGGCAGTAACCGGGCGCATCGCCTCCCTGATGGGCGCGATCAAGATTGCCCATGCGGGCACCCAGAATCATCGCTTCACCCGGGCAGAATTCGCAGAGCACTACGAGGCTGCCTTCGGGACTGCGCTGAAGTGGTGATGCAACCCTCCAAAGTCTGAACCCCACGTGGGACAAGTTCCCGCGTGTGACCCGGAAGATGCATTCGGCCGGGTAGCCACTCCCGTCCGGACGATGACTCCATGCACGCTGGCGCGCACGGGCAGGCAGGTCCTGCCCCTCTCGCCACGGAACGCTGCATGGACGCCACACCCGATCCCGGTCTACAAGCCCTGTTACTGCTCGCTCGTCTGCACGGGATTTCCGTGCCGTTGCCCATCGCCGCGCCAGGGCCCGCCGGCGACTCCGCACCTTGCTCAGCGACAGATCTGCTGCAGATCGCGCGTGGGCTGGGGCTAAAGGCCTCTCTGCGCACGCTGCGCTGGAGCTCGCTGTCGCGCATTCCGCTACCGGTGTTGATCGAATTGCGCAGCAGGGGCTATTGGCTCCTGGCTGGTCTGCGCACTGAAGAAGCCCTTCTGCGAGGTGACCATGGCGAACTGACACGCATGGCACGGGCCTCTTTCATCGCGGCATGGACCGGCCGGGTATTGGTTGCCACCCCGGAGGCGCGCCCGACTTC
This sequence comes from Gammaproteobacteria bacterium, assembly GCA_030830685.1. GTDB lineage: Bacteria > Pseudomonadota > Gammaproteobacteria > CAIKBL01. The sequence goes on from JAURMM010000186.1 coordinate 5,416, forward strand.
GCGCCCTACCGGGTTTGCCTGGTTCTGGCGTCACCTGAGCCCCTCGCGCGGGGCACTGCTGGAAGTGCTGCTGCTTTCCTTGTGTCTGAATCTGCTCGGGCTGGTGCCGCCCCTGGTGTTTCAGACCGTCATCGACAAGGTCATGGTCCATCACGCCTGGGCTACCCTTGATGTGCTCTGTGTGGGGCTTATGCTCGTCACGCTGTTCGACGCGATGGCGGCCGTGCTCCGGCCGCGACTTCTTGCGCACGCGAGCAGTCGACTCGACCTGCGCATTGGACTCGACATGTTCGAGCATCTGATGCGGGTGCCGCTGGCCTATCACGATGCACGTCGGGTGGGTGACACGCTGGCGCGTGTGCGCGAGCTCGAGCACATCCGCAGTTTCCTTGCCGGTACCGTACCCACCATCCTGCTCGACCTGCTCTTCGTGATTTTCTTCTGCGCGATGCTCGTGGTCTGGAGCCCTCGGTTGAGTCTGGTGGTGTTTCTGTCCTTTCCCCTGCTCGTGCTGCTGGTGGCGCTCCCAGCACCCTCCCTACGTGCCCGTATCGAGCAACAGTTCGCCGCTGCCGCAAATCTTCAGGCCTGCCTCGTGGAGACGCTCGGCAACATGCGCGTCGTAAAAGCGATGGCCCTGGAGCATCAACAGATACGCCGCTGGGCCGAAGTTTCAGCATCGGCCATTCACGCGGGGCTGCGCACCAGTCTGCTGGCCAACCCTGTAGCCCAGCTCACTGCAGCCCTGCAGAAGGCCATAGGGGTGGTATTGCTCTGGTTCGGTGCCCGATCAGTCATCGAAGGGCATCTCACGGTAGGGGAGCTGGTAGCCTTCAACCTGTTTGCCGCGCGCGCGACACAGCCCTTGCTGCGCATGGCCCAGGCCTGGCAGGAGTGGATGCAGATAAGGGTCTCCATGCAGCGCGTGGACGAACTGCTCAAGGTTCTGCCGGAACCGGGCACCGTTGAAATGCGGGAATCACCGAAGCTGCAGGGCGCGGTCCGCTTCGAGCGCGTGAGTTTCCGGTATGCCCCAGAGCAGCCGCTCATTCTGCGTGACGTGGATTTCCGGATCGCGCCCGGCGAGATCGTGGCCATTGTCGGTGCTTCCGGATCCGGCAAGAGCACCCTTGCGACCTTGCTGCAGCGTTTGTACCTGCCTAGCCAAGGACGCATCTTCATCGATGATCGGGATGTTGCAAGCGTCGACGGGGCCGCACTGAGACGGCAAATGGGTGTCGTGACACAGGATTCCCGGCTGTTCAATCGCACCATCCGCGAGAACATCGCGATCCGCGATCCCTCGCTATCCCTGGAAGCCGTGGTCGCCGCCGCGCGGGAAGCAGGTGCACATGATTTCATCGCCAACCTGCCGGCAGCCTATGACACGATGGTCAGCGAACAGGGTGTTTCGCTGTCCGGTGGGCAGGTGCAAAGGATCGCGCTGGCAAGAGCCTTGATCTCCCGACCCGCCATTCTGGTGCTCGATGAATTCACGAGCGCCCTCGACGCCCTCACCGAGAACTTCCTCACAGCGCAGCTACCCGTGCTCGCCCGGGGACGCACTGTCATTCTGGTGACCCACCGCGAAGCACTTGCAGCCCTCGCTGACCGAGTGCTGGTGCTCGAAGATGGCTGTCTCGTGCAACAGGGGCGCCCTGAGTTGCTGGCACGTCTCTCCGGGCCTTACCAACGCCTCTGGCAGCGGGCAGCCTTGCGCTGAGCGGTCACCTTTGTGCCCCAACCGCCATGAACGAACGCAATATCGACCCTGATTTCGACTCCGATATCGGCCATAACGCCGCGGCGCGTGCGCGGGTGTATGGCACCTTGGCAGAAGCTGCCGCGCTGCAGTGGTCGACACCGGTTGCATGGCAGGTCACAGCCTGGTTGCTACCGCTGTTGTGTCTCGCGGCACTCGCCTGGAGTTGGTTCGGGTGGGTGGATGTGGTGGCGATTGCCACCGGCAGGACCGTGCCCTCGGGCCAGGTGAAACACGTGCAGGCCGCTGAGCAGGCGCGCGTGAGACGGATTCATGTGCGCGAAGGGCAGGTCGTGGCCGCAGGGCAATTGCTGGTGGAATTCGAGGACGAAGCGGCCATGGCAGACGTGGCGCGTTTCGATGAACAAATGCTCGCCCTGCAACTCGACAGGATGCGGCTGGAGGCGCTGATTGCGGGTCGCTGGCAGGACGAGAGCATCCTCGAGATTCCGTGGCTGCTGGCGCGACGCATCGCCCCGGCGCTGCTCGATCTCCATCATCGTCGCATACAGGAAGAACGCATCGGGATCGCGACAGTCCTCTCGGGCCTCGAGGCGGAGATTCGCGAGAGCAAAGCCAACGTGCGCGTGGTGGCCAGCGAGATCGCAGAGCTGGAACAGACCTTACCCCTGGTCGAAGAGAACGCTCGTGCGTACGGTACGCTGGCCGCACGGGGCACCGTGGCGCGTGTGGACTGGCTGTCACTGGAGCGTGAACGAATCGCGATAGCCAATCGACTCACGGCAGCACGCGCTCGCGGCGAGGCCCTGGCAGCAAGCTTGCAGGCTCACGAAGCGCGACGACAGGCCAGCATCACCCAACATCGCCAGCGCTGGCTTGCTGAATTGGCCGACGTCGAGGGACGACTGGCAGAAACGGAAGAGGATCTGGCCAAGGCGCGGGCGCGCCATGCCTTGGCTCGGGTGGAAGCTCCCGTGGCCGGGAGCGTCCAGCAGCTGGCCCTGCATACCGAAGGCGCCGTGGTGGCACCCGCCCAGGTGCTCATGATCATCGTCCCGCGCGATGCTCCGCTCGAGATTGAAGCGAGAATCGAGAATCGGGACATCGGTTTCATTCACCCGGGGCAGGTGGCCGTGGTCAAGTTCGAGACCTGGGACTTCACGCGCTTTGGTCATTTGGCAGGTAAGGTTTCTGCGGTGTCGCCGGACGCGATCTTGAGTGACAAAGAGGCCCCGTGGTATCTCGCGAGGATTCAGCTGCCCGCGCAGCCGCGTTCCAGTCTTGGTCGGGTGCTCACCGTGCGCCCCGGGATGCTGGTGCGGGTGGAGGTCAGGTTGGGCCGTCGTCGCCTGCTCGATTTCCTGTTGAGCCCTTTGCAGCGCTACCGCGACGAAAGCGCGCGCGAACGCTGAGCACTCCATGCCTTGGGTGTAGACTTCCAGCCTCCATCCCAGCCCGGAGTCGTGTCTCGTGTTGAATGAACAGCAGCGCATGATCGTCGAAAGCGCCCGACGTTTCGTGGACGAGCAGATTGTCCAGCCCAGACTTGATCAGGCCCTGGATCGCAGTACCGAGTTTCCCCATCAAATCATGAAGGGGATGTGGGAGCAGGGGTTGTTGAATCTGGAATTTCCGGAGGAGGTTGGCGGTGCGGGCCTGTCCTGCCACGACCATGTGCTGGTGCTGGAGGAAATCAACTATGGCTGTCTCGGCATCGGCACCGCCGCGGCCGCCAACAGTCTCGCCGGCCTGCCGGTGATGATGTCCGAGAATGCCGCTGCGCGGCGTAAGTATCTGGGACGCCTGACCGAAGCCCCGGGTTATGCCGCATTTGCCTGCTCCGAACCCGATGCCGGATCGGATGTCGCCAACATGTCCACCCGCTTCGTGAAGAAGGGCGACACCTACGTCATCAACGGGCGCAAGCGCTGGATCAGCAGCGCGGATGTCGCGGATTTCTACGTGCTGTTCGCCCGCGAACAAGGGACTACCGGGCATCGTGGCGTCGCCACGTTCGTGATCGAGGCCGGTACACCGGGTCTGCGCTGGGAGAGCATGATTCACAAGCTGGGGCAACGTTGTTCGCACACCTGCGATGTAGTGCTGGAAGACGTCGAAGTGCCTGCCGCCAATCTGTTGGCCGGACCTGACCACGGTTTCAAGCTGGCGATGGCAACTTTTGATCGCTCGCGCCCCTGGATTGCTGCAGGTGGTGCCGGCGTCATCCGGCGTGCGCGCGATGAGTCCCTGCGCTATGCCATGGAGCGGCGGACCTTCGGCGAGGCCATCATCAACCACCAGATGGTGTCGGCGATGATCGCCGACATGGAGATTTCCTATCAGGCGTCGCGCCTGATGTGCCTCAACGCTGCTGCTGAGGTGGATGCAGGCAATCTGCGCGGCAGTCACAGCGCCTGCGCCAAGGCGTTTGCAGGAGACGCTGCTATGCGGGCCACCACCGATGCGGTGCAGGTCTTCGGCGGCTATGGCTACACGCAGGAGTTTGTGGTGGAGAAGCTCATGCGCGATGCCAAACTCCTGCAGATCTACGAGGGAACCTCACAGATCCAGCGCATGGTCATCGCCCGTGATCTGATGCGCCAGACAGGCTGATCAGCCCACCATGCTGTAGCCGCCGCTGACGCTCAGGACCTGGCCGGTCACATGACCAGCCACGGCATCGGAAGCGAGGAACAACACCGCATTGGCGATGTCCCGCGGCCTTCCCACTTTCTTGAGCGGCAGTGAGCGGGCGATCTTCTCCAGCTGGTCCGGCGTGAACATCGAATCCTTGTTCACCCACATGCTGCGCTTGCCGACTTCCTCGTCATCCTCCGGCAGGGTGACGCCCGGGCACACCACGTTGCAGCGAATGCCGTTGCGGCCATTCTCCTTGGCGACGGTCTTCATGAAACTGTTGATGGCGGCCTTCATGCCGCCATACACCGCTTCCCGGGGTTCGCCTTGCCGGCTTGCATCGGAGCTGATGGAAACGATGGCCCCGCGATTGTTGGACGCCATCACGCTGAGCGCTGTGTGAGTGCAGTTCAGCACGCCCACGAAATTGACCTGGATGATCTTCTCCCAGAACTCCGGCGTGGTCTGGGTGAAGAACATCAACTGGTCCCACCCGACGTTATTCACCAGCACATCAACCGTCCCGAAGCGATCCACGGCCCGGCGGAACATGGCTTGTACCTGGTCGAGACGCGTCACATCGCAGCCCACCACTTCCGTGCTCGTGGCCCCCAGGGTCATGGCCTGCCGGGCTACAGCTTCTGCCTGCGGCACATCGATATCACCCAGTACGATTCGGGCGCCTTCGCGCGCAAAACCGAGGGCGATGGCCCGCCCGATATTGGACGCGGCACCGGTGACGATCACGACCTTGTCTGCAAGTTGTAGATCCATGGCTTGTTCCTGAGTAAAGGGCGAGGGGTATCAAGGGATCTGGCCGGGATAGGGCGCGTCCGCATAATCAGCGGACCTGCCTTCCTTGAACGCGGCGATGCCTTCCAGGAAAAAGCCGGCGCTGGCGCAGAGAATCTGCCCACGATCTTCCAGCGCAATGGCGGCATCGAGGCTGGGTGCATCAATCGCAAGTCGCAGCCCTTCCTTGGTCAGCCTGAGCCCCATGGGCGAGGTCTTCAGCATGTCCTCGGCCATAGCACGGCCTGCCGCCACAAGGGACGAGGGCTCCACCACCTCGGACACGAGACCCAACGCCAGCGCTCGCTCGGCGCCGATGAAGCGGCCCGTCATCATGAGCTCGGCGGCGATGGATTGCCCCACCGCGCGCGGGAGGAAATAGCTGATTCCGACGTCGCAGCCCGTGAGTCCTATCTTGACCATGGCCACGTTCATCTTCACGTCCTGGCTCACGATACGAACATCGCTCGCGAGTGCAAAGGCAAAGCCACCACCGGTAGTGGCGCCATGCGCGAGGCAGATGATGGGTTGCGGACAGCGACGCATGCGCATGTAGACTTCGCTCACCTGTCGCTGCACGTTCATGCCCACCACCGGACCGTTGCTGACCGGATCGGCCTCCCGCAGATCGTAGCCCGCACAGAATGCGCGTCCTGCACCATGCAGAATCACCACCCGCGTTTCCAGCGTGCGCTGGAGCCCATCAAAGTATTCGCGCAACTCCTCGCACATCAGCGGCGTGATGGTATTGAGGCGGTCCGGGCGGTTGAGGCACAGCCAGTCGATGACGCCCTCGCGCTGGACGGTGATCGTGCGGTAATCGTGCATGGGGATCCCCTTGGTCTGTTTCTTCAATGTGTATTGCTCTGGCGGTACTTGGTCCACAGATGGCGCGCCAGCAGTGGCAACGGCATCTTCACCCAATGTGAGCGCAGATAGAGCACCCGCAAGGCGAGACGCTCTGCCGGCGTGGGGGGCATGGCCGGGAGCACGACCCGCGTGAGCGCCCACTGCATCAATGCCCGGAGCGGTGCCGGTGGCGCGTGGCGCGCGAGCCGCGCCCTGAAAGCCTGTGGAATCCGGGTGCCGTGCACGCGGTGTGCAAGGGTCAGCGCGTACCACGCAGGGCGTTCGAAACCGAATTGATGCATCCGGGATTCGAATGTCGTCCAGAAATCCGGTTGGTTCGCGGCAAAATGCTCGACGAGCTCGTGCACATCCAGCACATCGCGCCAGGCATTGGATAGCTCTCCGCCATGGAAACCGTGCACGATGCTGTGCAGTACCAGGTCGGCCGGCGCAAGGATCGACAGGCGGCTGCCTGGCAGCGGCTTGGCCGCTGCCAGCAAGGGTGCCGGGTCTGGACACAGGCGGTCGGTGCGCGGCAGGAGCGTGTGATGCACATCCACGACAGCGCCACGTGCGAGATGCTGCATGGGTGGCAGTTCGTGCATCCATGCGCGGTAATAGTGATCGTCGTAGGCGGAGTGTGGCTGGGTTTTCCAGCCGTGTTGACTCAGGCAGTCTTCAGCTTCGGCAAGACGCGCGAACGGCACCAGGATGTCGATATCAGAGAGCAGCCTGCCGACGCCCGGGGGCAAGCCGGCCGCGATATAGGCGGCTCCCTTCAGCAGGACCACGGGCATGTCGCTGGCCCGAAGGGCGTGTGCGATGCGATCAACCTCCCAGCGCGCCATGCGCTGCCGCTCCTCCGCCCGCAGGTGCTCGGACCACAGGTGGTCCCGCACTGCCGCTGGCACGTCCGTGAGCAGGCCAGCCGCGTCCAGTTGGCCGTACCAGCGGCCCGCCACCCGGTGAATGCGACCCAAGGTCAGCGCCCGTTCCCAGCCGCGCACATCCAGCGTGAGCAGTGCCTTGGCATGCGGGGGCAGGGTGGACCAAGGCAGGGTTCGGGGCACGTCAAGAATCTTTACAAAGGGTGGGGAGGCGTGGCTTGGTTTTGTAAGATGAGCTTTACATAATAGCTGGCCGAAGAGCGCGCAAGCACTGCGTAAAACCCGGTACCCGCGTAGAATCCACCGCTTGGGGACGCATATAGTTGATCTGGCGTAAAAATTGCTGCCACCCGCCTCAAAGACGCCGCAGGAGCCCAGGATGGAAACCAAGACCGAACAACGCCCCGCGGCGGAGGCTGCGCCGCAAGTCACAGCGCCTCTCGCCGATCGCCGTCGCTTTCTGCGTGGAACTTCGCTGGCCCTGCCCGCGGTGGTCACCCTGCATTCCGGCACCGCCCGGGCTGCCACCAGCCTTGGCTGCGGGGGGCAGGGCAATGTTGCCCAGAACGGCTTCGCGGTGCTGACCGACAGTGACCACGAGGATGAGCGTTTGCGGGCGGCTGTCCAGCTCTATCGCCTGGTGCAGCTCAAGGGCGGCGGGACCCCGGACGATACCTCGGATTGGGAGATCGTCAGTGACGACACGGGTTCCTACTTCCAGGGCCAAGACGGTGATACGTCGGTCTGGCGCCGCCTTGACGGCACACTGGTGGATGGCTATGAGCTGGCCGCTCTGGAGGCGCTGAAGAACGAGGCGAGTATCATGACCGGCACCACCAAATACGCGATCGTGCAGGTGAGCACCGCGAATGGAACTGTCACTGCCATTGGTTCTCCGGACGTGCAGCTGGGTTCCATCGTCACCAGTTTCACGGGCGCCTGCATGGCCTCGCTATACGGGATATCCCCGGTCTGATGCCAGTCAGAGTGCCGCGGCGCGCAACGATGCGAGCGCGGCAGTGAGCGCGGAAAGCTCCGCGATCTGGGCGGCCCCTCGCTACTCTGAGTTCGTTTTTCGCCACTGGCAGGGTGCAAGCTTCGTGTTCGACCCCGCCTCCGGGCGCACCCATTACCTGAATGAAGCTGCCGCCGAAATCCTGGACAAGGTGGCCGAAGAGCCGCGCAGCACGGCCGCGTTGCTGGAGGCAATGGTGGCCGAACATCCGATTGATGATCCCGAAGCTTTCCGCGACGCCGGCCGCCGCCTATTGACGCTGCTGGATCAGCTGGGCCTGATTCGCGAGGCCGACTGAGCCCATGGCCGACACGCTGCGTCAGCAGACGCCAGAGCAGCTGAGATTAGCCCTGCGACGCGGCTTGCGGCTGAAGCTGGGTCCCTTCGTTATCGAGTTGAGAGGCACAACGCCGGGGCTCGCCCGCCGATTGTTGGAGCACTATCCCGACTACCCGCTGGTTTTCAGGGACACCTTTGCCGACGCACGGCTGAGTGTAGGACGCAATCCCACGCCGAGCCGCCACTGGTTCTCCACCCGCGTGATCCGGACGGACGACGGGCGGGTCTTCAGCACTTTCCCGGAGTACGCCACCCTCGCACATCTGGAGTGGACGGTGAACTGGGTTGTCGCCACCCGCTCACATCAGTTCCTGATGCTGCATGCGGGTGTGCTCGCGAACGCCCACGGGGCCCTGATCCTGCCCGCGCAACCTGGAGCCGGTAAAAGCACGCTCTGCGCCTACCTGATGCATCGTGGCTGGCGGTTGCTTTCGGACGAATTCACCCTGCTGCGAGATGACAGTCTGGCGATACATCCGTTCCCACGACTGATCCCGCTCAAGAATCAGTCGATCGACATCATTCGTGAGCTCGTTCCGGAGGCGGCTCTCGGCCCATCCATTCCGGGAACCCACAAGGGTACGGTGTCGCATCTGCGTCCCCCCGATGATCAGATAGCGGCAATGCATCAGACGGCGCAACCGCGGCTCATGATATTTCCGCAGTATGTGCCGGGTGCAAAGCTCGAAATCACCCCGGCCGCCAAGGCCGACTGTTTCGTGGGGATCACCCAGAACGCATTCAATTATGTGCTGAGCGGGGAGGCAGGATTTCGCATGGCCGCCGGCCTCACGGATGTGGTAACCCCTTATCGTTTGCGCTACAGCGATCTTCCGGCTGCGGCTGCCGCGATTGGCGGGCTGATGGCCGAGGCCGCAGCCATCAGCTGAAGTGACTTGCAGGACTCCCTGAGCGCTTGAGGCCGGGCTGCGGCCGCTCAGCGGGCAATGGTTCCTTCACGTCGGTAAGCATCCAGCTCTGCGCGCAGTTTTTTCTTGTCGAATTTTCCGACGCCCGTCTTGGGCAGGGCTGGCAGTGCGATGAACTCATCCGGCAGCCACCATTTGGCAATCCCGTGTTCAGTGAGATGGGTGCGCAGTGATTGATCAGACGGCGCGGCCGCGTCGGTATCCAGCACGAGGAAGGCAACGGGGCGTTCGATCCATTTGTCATGTGGTGCGCCGACCACCGTGGCTTCGCGAACGGCGGGGTGAGCCATGAGGGTGTTCTCGAGATCGACCGAGGAAATCCATTCACCGCCGGACTTGATCAGATCCTTGGCGCGATCCACCAGGCGCAGGATGCCATCCTCGTTCACGGCGGCGATGTCACCGCTCTTCCACCAGCCGTCGATGAAACTCTCTGCGCTGCGGGGCTCATTCAGGTAGGACGTGGCAATCCAGGGGCCGCGCACATAGACCTCACCGACCGCCTTGTCATCCCAGGGAGTGAGTTCGCCATCCTCATCCAGGACCTTGATCTCGACCCCGGGGACAGGCAGTCCCTGACGCACGCGAATGGCGATTTTGGCGTCGTCATCGAGATCCTGCTGATCACGCTTGATGCAGACCGTGGTGGCCATCGGTGCGCACTCCGTCGAGCCCCAGGCGGTATAGAGCACCACGCCGTGTTCCTGCAGAAAATACTTCATGAGCGACGCCGGGGTGGCTGATCCGCCGAACAACAGACCACGCAGGCTGCGCATGTTGCGGGGAGAACGTTGCAGCGCGTTCATCATGTCTATGCCGACTGTCACCGCGCCGAACCCGAACGTCACAGCCTGCTCTTCGATGAGCTTGAGCAGATCGCCCGCATGGGGACGCTGCCCCGGAAAGACGAATTTTGATCCCATCCATACCCCGGCGAACGGCACCCCCCAGGAGTTCACATGGAACATGGGTGCGATAGGCAGCAGGGTGTCTTTCTCCGAAATGGCCATGGTGTCTGCATTGCACAGGCCTTGGGAATGGAGATAGAGCCCGCGGTGCGTGTAGACCACGCACTTGGGGTTGCCGGTGGTGGCGGATGTGAAGCACATGGAGGCCGGTGAGTGTTCATCGACTTCCGGAAATTGGTAGTCGGGATTGCCTGCTGCAACCAGATCTTCGTAGACATGCAGGCGCGTGAGGGAGGTGGACGCCGGCGCAATCCGGTCCATCACCACATAGGCGCGCACATGGGTGAGATGGGGTGCGATGGCTTCCACCTGTGCCAGCAGATCGGCGGAAAAGAACAGCGCCACATCTTCTGCATGATTGATGGTGTAGATGAGGTGTTCGTCGGACAACCGCAGATTGGCGGTATGCAACACCCGGCCTGCGCAGGGGACGCCGAAATACATCTCCAGATGCCGATGGGTGTTCCACGACAGGGTGGCCACCTTCTCACCCGGGGCGATGCCCAAGGTCTCGAGTGCACTGGCGAGACGGCGTACCCGCGCGCAGTAATCCTTATAGGTGTACCGGAAGATGCTGCCGTCGTCCTCGCGACTCAGGATTTCGTTGCGTGGGAAATACTTCTCGGGACGTTCGATCAGTCGCTTCAGATTCAGGTTGTAGACGCTCACAGGCAGGACACCGGATTGGACGGGGATGCGGAATATACTGAATTCAGCGCAGGAAGTAGTACCCGGAGAGCACGCAACCTGTGACCACCATCAGACTGCGCAAACTGGATTGACGAATCCGGCTGGCCAGATAGCCACCTGCCATGCCACCGATGAGCGCCGCGACCGCCATCACCGCCGCCATCGACCAGCGAACCTCAGCCGCCATCACGAAGTACAGTACGGCGGAAAGGTTGATTGAAAGCGACAGCACCTGCTTGATGGCATTGATGCGCGTGAGGGTGTCATGCAACGTCACACCCAGCGTGGCCAACATCACCATGCCAAGACCGGCGCCGAAGTAACCGCCGTAGACTGCGCTCAGCATGATGGGCAGCACAGCCCAGTGCTCGTCACTCTTGCCTGTACCGCGCTGCAAGCGTTTGCTCACCCAATGCCTCAAGGGTACCTGCAGCGCGAGGAGCAGGGTTGCGAAGAGGATCAGGTAGGGCACCAGCGCCTCGAACAAGCGCTCGCCCGTGCTGAGCAGCACGAGGCCACCAGCGACGCCGCCGGCGGCGCCGGCGGGTATCAGCAGCAGCAGGCGCCGACCTTGTCCGCGCAGATCACGGGCCTGGGCCAGCACGCCGCCCAGGTAACCGGGGCAGAGCGCGACGCTGTTGGTCACGTTCGCCACAATGGGGGGCACGCCCACTGCAACCAGCGCCGGAAAGCTCAGTAGAGTCCCACCGCCGGCGAGCGCATTCACAAGCCCTGCGGCGAGCGCAGCGAGCGCAACCCAGACATACGACAGGATCCCCGAATCCATCAGGGAGGCGAGGTCGGGACGCCTCTCTCCAAAGCCAGGGCATGGGCCGCGAAGGTATAGACGGCAGGGTTTGGCAGGGCAAACCGGGTCGTGGCTCCGTCCTGGCGCGAGAGAATGAGCTGATCTCCGCTCAAGATGCCGCACGCATGCTGCATCTCCGTGAGCTCCTTGAA
>JAURMM010000187.1 GCA_030830685.1 Gammaproteobacteria bacterium
TCGTGCGCACCGCGCTCGCCTGGGAGCGCAAACTTGCGGCCGGCCAGGTCCACGATGGCCGGGCCACCGAGTGAAACACATACTCTGGTGTCTGGGCTTGTGGTGGATGGTTGGCGCTTTCGGTGCGTCAGGCCTGCCGGAGCGCGTGGCCGCCATCAAGCCCTCTGTGGTGGGCGTGGGTCGCTGGGATCCCCTCGGCTCACCGCAGGGAGAACTGGCTGGTACCGGTTTCTTCGTCGCTGACGGCCTGCACGTTGCCACCAGCTATCACCTGGAACCGGTACTGGACGCAAGCGAGCGTGAGGGAGCCAGACTCGCCGTATTCATTCCCCGCGGCCGGAAGATGGAGGTGCGGGCAGCGCGGCGTGTCAAACACGATATCCGTCACGATCTCGCCATCCTCGAAATCGAGGGCGAGCCCGGCAGGCCGGCGCCCCTCGCCGACGGCGCACCGCCGCCGGAAGGGGAAGCCATCGCAGTCACAGGTTTTCCCATCGCCAACACGCTCGGGCTGATTCCGCTCACCAATGCCGGCATCGTGTCTTCCGTGGGTCCCATCACAATGCCACGGGCGAGCGCGGAAGGCCTCACCGCCCAGCAGATTCGGCTGCTGCGCAAGCCCTTCGAAATCCTCATCCTCGACATGATTGCCTATCCCGGCAACAGTGGCAGCCCGGTTTACTTGCAGGCCTCGGGGTCCGTGGTCGGCATCGTCGGCGGAGTCTATGTGAAACAGGCGCGCGAGGGACTGCTGAAAGATCCATCGGCCATCACCTACGCCATTCCCGTCAGTCACCTGCGGACATTGCTGGAAACGCTGTGAGCGTGCAGCGTCTCATCGCCCTGCCCTGCCTGCTGCTCGCGGGCGTCGGTGCCTGGTGCTTTCCTGCCTTCCCCCTCTTGCTGGTGCTCGCGCTGCTGGTCGCCACGGTGATCTGCTGGCGTGTTCCCCACGGCTGGCTCTTCCTGCTGCCTGCCTTGGTGCCCCTGGCCGACACCGCACCGTGGAGCGGGCGCCTTTTTCTGCAGGAACTCGATTTCTTCCTGCTGGTGATGCTGGCCGGCGCACTCTGGCATGGTCAGTTTGTTCCGGCCCGCCACCAGCCTCTGCCGCGGCTCGACCGCTGGATGATCACGGCATTCATCGCATGTTATGCGGCGAGCCTGCATCTGGGCCTCAGCCCCTATCCTGCGCATGACAACCCCAACACGTTCGCAAGCTACTACAGTCACTACAACGGTCTGCGGGTAGCCCGGGGCGTGTTGTGGGCTCTGGGATTCCTCCCTCCGCTTGCGTTCCTGTTCCGGCGCACGCCGGAAAAAGCGCGCCATGCGCTGCTCGGTGGCATGCTGGTCGGCCTGTTGGGCACGGGTCTCACCGCATTATGGGAACGCGGTGTCTGGCGCGATCTGCTGACTGCCGACAACCTCTACGACCGTCTCGATGGCCTGCTCGATTTCTCCACACCCTATCGGGTCACAGGTCTCTTCTCCGGCATGCATACCGGTGGAGAGTTGATCGACGGCTACCTCGTTCTGGCATGGCCGTGCGCCCTGGTCGCGGCATTACTGAAGGACGCCCCCCGTAGCCTCCGCATTCTTGCGGTCCTCACCTTGCCGCTGGCCTTGTATACGACAATCGCGACTTTTTCGCGGGCGAGCTATCTCTCCCTCGCCGTGTGCCTTGCCCTGTTCTGCGTTGCATTGCTGCAAGGCCTCGTTCGGCGCGGCGGAGCCACGGGGGCCGGTCTGCTACTCATGGGTCTGGGCGGATTTCTCGGGCTTTCCGCGCTGGGCTTTCAACGCGGAGGCACACTGGCGCTCGCCGGCCTGATGATTGGCTACGGCGGGCCTGCGCTCGCGCGGTTCTTCGTCGCGCGCGACGCGCTCGCGTGGCGACTGACCTTGTGGACGGGCGCCGGGATCGTCGCTGCCGCGCTCATCCTGCGCGCCCAGGTCACCAGCAAATGGGTACCAGTGGGAACCACCGAAGCCCTACCCCTCGCTGTGGGAGCGGCGCTACTCGCCGTGATGCTCGGCAATGTCACCGGCGTGCGGGCGCGACGCCTCATGCGTGCGCCTGAGTTCGGTCTGGCCGCGCTCGTCTGCCTTGCGGTTGCCTCGACAATCATTCCGGCGGTTTTCGGCTTTCGCATGGAAGCGCGCTTCGCGACCGTCAGCCAGGACATGGCCACACGCACGGCACACTGGCAGGACGGGCTGGCGCTGCGGCCTGAGGGTCTGGTGCCTGCACTGCTGGGCGCAGGCGTTGGCAGCTTCCCCAGGCTGTATCTTCTCGGCTACCCGGACAAGCTCGATGGAGTGGCCACGCTACGCGAGGAGGAGGATGCCCAGTTCCTGGAACTGGTCGGGGGCAAGGATGTGAAAGTGACCCAGCGCGTCAAGCTGCCGGCCCACCGACGCTACCGCCTGTCACTGGACTACAGGTTGGCAGAGCCCGAGGCGCGACTGCGAATGCGGATCTGTCGCCGACAGTTGATTGAGCCGCTGGATTACAACGGCGCCTGCCGGACCGTCGATCGGCGGCTTCACGCCACCGGGGGAAAGTGGCAGCGCCTGTCTGCGGTTTTCGACCTCGGGGACCTCGGCGCGGGCACCAGCATTCCGGGCCGCGCGCCCTTGCTGCTCGAGCTCGGCAATCGGCGCGAATACGACCTGATGTCACGTGCCCCGACTACCCTGGCGCTCGACAATCTGCACCTGCAGGACGAAGCGGGCGAAGAGTATCTGGAGAATGGTGATTTCTCGACCCGGATGGACCACTGGTTTTCACTTTATGATTTCAACCATCTGCCGTGGCATATCAAGAACATGTTCGTGCACGTTCACTTCGAACAGGGTTTGCTGGGCCTGCTTGCCACCCTTGCCATGCTGGGCCTTGCGCTGGCGCGAGGGCTAGCCAGTGCGACGCGTGGCGACCTGTTCGCGCTCGGACTGACCATCGCCATTACCGGGTTTTGTACGGTGGGCCTGGTCGGAACGCTTTTCGATGAGCCCCGGCTCCTGCTCTTGCTGCTGCTGATGGCCTTCGCCCTGATCGCGAACCGGCGCGTGGCGCCGCGACGCGCCTCAACCCGCTGAGCGCATCGCGCACCATGTGGTCCTGGCTGGCACATCATCTGTTCCATCCCTTGCAGGAACGCCTGATGGGGCGCCCCACCTGGCAAATGTTCCGCGAACTGGAGGCCAGCCAGTGGTGGTCTCCGGCGGAGCTGGCTGAACTGCAGCGCGTCCGCCTCAATCGGCTGCTGCGCCAGGCGCTCACCTACAGCCCCTGGCATGCGGCGCGAATCCATGAGTCCGGACTGGCGGGACTCATTGCGGCGGGAGAACTCGGACTCGACGACCTGCGGCGCCTCCCACTCATGACAAAGTCCGATGCCCGGGTGAACGTCGAAGATCTGGTGTGGCGGGGCGTTCCGGGCGGGGCACATTCGTACAACACCGGAGGCTCTTCCGGTGAACCCCTTGTTTTCTATTACGGACGGGAGCGCCAGGCTGCGGATGCAGCGGCTCGCCTGCGCGCACGCCGGTGGTGGGGCGTACAGCCTGGCGAAAAGGAGCTGTACCTGTGGGGGGCTCCGACCGAACTCTCCCGGCTCGACCGGGCGAAGCGCTGGCGCGACAGCCTCGTGAATCACCGCATACTCAACGCCTTTGCCATGTCGGTACCGCGGATGGACGCTTATCTGGACGCCATGGAGCGTTGGGCCCCTCGCTCGATTTACGGGTATGCATCCAGTCTCGCGCTGCTCGCCGCCCACGCTCGCGCGCAAGGACGGCGACCGCGGCTCCCCGAGCTCAAGGTAGTCTGCACTACGGGGGAACCGCTTTACCCGCATCAGCGCGAGCTGATTGGTGCCGTCTTTGGCGTACCCGTGGCGAATGAATATGGTTGTCGGGATGGTGGGCTCATCGCGCATGAAGCCCCCGGCGGACAAATGCTCATGGTGAGCGAATTCAATCTGGTGGAAGTCCTCGATCCTGCAGGCAACGCGGTAACGCCAGGCACCCCGGGTGAACTGGTGCTGACCGGTCTGTGCTCGGCAGCGCAACCCTTCATACGCTATCGCACAGGGGACATCGTGACCCTGTCTGCCGAGCCCGCATTGCACGGACGCGGCCTGCCAGTCATGGCGGAAATCGCCGGCCGGAGCACTGACTATGTGGTGCGCGCCGATGGCACCATCATGCATGCGCTGGCCCTCATCTACGTGTTGCGAGCCATTCCGGGTGTCAGCGCATTCAAGTGTATCCAACACACGCCGACATACATGGAGGTACAGGTCGTGCCGGGTCCCCGGTGGACCGCCGCGGACGGCACCGTAATCGAGGCGGGCTTGCGGGAACGTCTCGGGGAAACCCTGCAGATTGCCCTGGAGTTGCGGGAGGAGATCCCTGCCGAAGCCTCCGGCAAGCACCGTTATGTGGTCAGTCATGTAGCGCTGCCTGAGTCCCTGCAGGCCTTCCTGCCGAGCCAGACGGCCGGATGACAACGCCCGGGACGCCTTGACGATACACACGAGCAGCGAATTTCAGCGGGACAAGCAGATCATGGTGGGTGCTTTTTGCGGTTCACTCTCGAACACTCCCAATGCGCAACTGCGCTGGGTGGAGAGTCTCGCCGCGTCCGGCATGAAACCTGTGCTCGCTCCCCGCGCGCCATCTGGTAATGCGCCGGGCTGCGGACTGTGGACGACGGAAAACACCCACTCTATTGATGTCCATCGCGACGACGAGACGGTGGTGCTGTTGGTGGGCAGGCCGTGGAGGCTGGACCAGCCCGCCCACGGTGTTGCGCTGTCCGCCGCGGAGCTGGCAAGGCAATTCATGAGCGAGGGCACATCGCTGCTGTCGAGGCTTGGTGGTACCTTCGCCTTCAGCCTGGTTCGCCCCCAGGAAGGCGAGGCAGTACTCGCCATCGATCGTTTCTCGGTCGAAAACCTCTTCTATGTCCTGAACGGTCCGGAACTCGCCTGGAGCACGCGACTCGCCCAACTCGCTGCCCATCCTCTGGTCGCTTACCGTGTCACGCCACAGGCCGTGTTCGAGTACCTTTACTTCCACTGCGTACCCGGGCCTGGAACGATACATGCGGGCGTCCAACGCCTGTTGCCGGGGCATTACCTGCATCATCGCGCGGGCCAGACCGTCATCAAGGCGCACTGGAAACCGCAGTACCGTGCCCTGAACACAGAGGCGCAGATTCCGGCGCCCGCGACGCTGCCGGATGTCATCGAGGCTGCTGTGGCACGTCATGAACGGCCCGGGCCGCAAGCCTGTTTTCTCTCCGGCGGGCTGGACAGCTCCACCGTGACGGGCCTCGCCGCCAAAAGACATCCCGGTGACGTGACCGCTTTCACCATTGGTTTCCGGGCGCCCGGCTACGACGAGATGGAATACGCCCGCACCGTGGCCCGCCATTTCAACGTACGTCACATCGACTACTACGTGACACCGGAAGATATTGTCGACAGCCTGCCCGAGCTGGTGACCGCCTTTGACGGCCCTTTCGGCAACGCCTCGGCAGTACCTACCTACTTCTGTGCCCGCCTGGCGCGGGAGCACGGCTTCTCCAGTCTGTTGGCCGGTGACGGTGGCGACGAGCTGTTTGGCGGCAACAGCCGCTATGGCACCCAGCTCATCTTCGAGCAGTACCAGAAACTGCCGGCCGCCGTGCGCACTGCATTGCTGGAACCTCTGGGGCGCAGCCTGCCCGACTGGGCGCGCCGTGGCATCGCTGGCAAGGCGGTCAGTTACATCCGGCAGGCCTCCACGCCTTTGCCGGATCGACTCATGAACTGGAACCTGCTCAACTGGATTACGCCAGACACGTTTCTCAGCGGAGACTTCCTGGCCGGCATCGATCAGACCCTGCCGCTACGACGCTTGGGCGAGATGTATGAACTGGCACAGGACGTCGCGACCACGGACAGGCTGCTCCATCTGGACCTCAGACTCACGCTCGCGGACAGCGACCTGCCCAAAGTCAGACGCATGGCGGCGCATGCTGGCGTGGAAGTCGACTTTCCACTGCTCGACGAGGCTGTATTCGATTACGCAGCGAGCCTGCCAGCCACCGCCAAGGTTTCCCGGCGCGCGCTCCGCCCGGCTTTTCGCGAGGCCTTCGCGGATTTCCTGCCAGCCGAAACGCTGAACAAGGGCAAACAAGGTTTCGGCCTGCCCTTCGGCCTGTGGCTGCGTGAGCATGTCGGGCTCCGGGAGTTCGCGAGCAGCCAACTCGAGGCGCTGGAAACGCGCGGCGTTCTGCGTCGAGGTTTTCGCGCTGATTTCCTCTCCGGCCGCCTGCAGGCACATCCCGCCTATTACGGTGTACTAGTGTGGATCCTGATGACCCTGGCGCTCTGGCTGGACAGCAGTCCCGCACGCCTCCAAGCCTGAGCCAAGCCCATGCCCTTTCCTATTATCCTGCAGTCTTTCGGATTTGCACCCCATGCTTAATTTGATCCGTAATCTCTACCAAAGCCGCACGCTGCTCATGACCCTTGCCTGGAAGAATGTAGCCTTGCGCTATAAACAGTCTTTCCTGGGAATTTTTTGGGCACTATTGAAACCCTTGTGCCTGATGGTGATCTTTTCCATTGTGCGCAGCTTCGTCGGCATCAAGAGCGGCGACATCCCCTACTCTGTGCTTGTGTTCACCGCCTTGATGCCCTGGATGTTCTTCCAGGAATCGACCTCGGAAGGCGTGGTGAGCGTGACCGGCAATACCGCGCTGATCAGGAAGGTGTATTTCCCGCGCGAAATCTTTCCCGTCATCGCAGTCGGCACCAAGATCATCGGCCTCGGCCTTAATCTGATGATAGTGCTCCTACTGATGGCCTGGCATCACATCCCGCTTGGCCTGCAAGCCCTGTGGGTGCCTGTGCTCGTGCTTTATGTCAGCCTGGCTTCGCTCTCCGTGGCGTTCTTCGGCGCAGCGCTGAACGTCTACTATCGGGACGTGGCGCAAGCGCTACCGATTGCGCTTTCGCTGCTGATGTACCTATCGCCCATTCTCTACCCGCTGCATCTTGTGAAGGAGAAGCTTCTGGTGCAGGAAATCGCGGGTCCGTTCTCCGAGTGGTATTACCGCCTGTACAGCGTGAATCCCCTGGTCGGCACTATCGATGCTTTCCAGAAAGTCCTGCTGCACAACGAGCCTCCGGATTTCGCCAGCATGCTGCCCTCCGCCTTCGTGTTGCTCGTGCTGTTTCCCCTAAGTTATGCGTATTTCAAGCGCGCCGAGCGCTACTTTTCCGACGTCATCTGAGAATCATCATGGCCATGATAGAAGTCAGCCATCTGACCAAGGAATTCAATCTCGGCGCACTGACCAGTGTGCGCCGCTCCCTTGCCAACGCAGCGCGCAGGCTAACAGGCCGGACCGTGGAGAAGCGCCCGCCTTTCAAGGCGCTGAACGATGTGAGCTTTTCTGTGGAGCGGGGAGAAGTGATCGGGATCATCGGTCACAACGGAGCGGGGAAATCGACCCTGCTCAAGATTCTCTCCGGCATCAGTGAGCCCACCGGGGGTTCGGTCAAGGTCAAAGGCCGTATCGCCCCTCTTATCGAAGTGGGAGCGGGTTTCGTGCCGGATTTCACGGGTCGGGAGAATGTCTATCTGAATGGCGCGATCCTCGGCATGTCGCGCGCCGAGATTGACCGCAAGTTCGAAGAGATCGTGGACTTCTCCGAGATTGGACAATTCATAGACACGCCGGTGAAGCGCTACAGCTCAGGCATGCAGGTCAAACTTGCCTTCGCCGTGGCCACGGCTGTCGAAAGTGAGATTCTCATTGTCGATGAGGTACTCGCCGTGGGCGATGTCGCCTTCCAGCGCAAATGCCTCGACCGCATGGAGAATCTGATCAACTCGGAAGGTCGCACGGTACTCATCGTCGGCCATGGCATCCGCCAGCTCGAACGCATCTGCTCGCGCATGATTCTGCTGCGCCATGGCCAGATCGTGGTTGATGGTGAACCCGGAGCAGTATCCAAGCTGTTCCTTGATGAAACCACACTCAAGAAGGCTGAGGGTGCGTTGACCGAGGGCCCACAAAACCTGGTCCCGTTCATTGACAGCAAGGTCATAGAAGTCACCAGCCTTGAGGTCGTGGGCGACCGCAAGCTCATGGACGCAACCGTTTGTCCGTTGATGTCTGATCTGCACATAAAGCTCACCATCAACGCGTTGCATCCCGTGCGCAATGCCGAGATCCAGGTTGGCCTGCACAGTCCTGAAATGGTTTTCATGACCAAATCCTCAACACTGACCCTGCCGGAGCCGGTCAATCTTGAGCCCGGCCTCAATCACATCGGGCTCGTCATTGAGAAGCTGGCGTTCTGCCCAGGTACCTATGGTGTAGGTGTGACCGTGTTCGACTGGGCACGTAACCAGATCTGGTCGGGCCACAAGTTGCGGTGGGTGCTGGTGGAGTCGACGACCGAGCAGGCGGCAAAACTGCCGACCGGAACCCTCGCCTATCTGCCATCGCACTGGGACCTGGAACGAAGCGAAGCTTCCTGAATACGTCAACCAGCCAGCCGTTTGTCATGACCGAAACACTACCGAGGGAACCATCACGCCCAAAGGTTGCCGTGATCATTCTCAACTGCAACGGAGTGAATGACACTTTGGAATGCCTCGCCTCGACGGCGCAGGTCGCCTACGGCAATGTCAGTGCATTGGCTGTCGATAATTTATCGTCAGATGACTCGGAGCAGATCCTGCGCGAGACGTTCCCCGACCTACCTTGGCTGCAAACAGGTGCCAACCTCGGTTACGCGGGCGGCAACAATGCCGGCATCCGTCAGGTCCTTGCCGAAGACCCCGATTACGTCCTGCTGCTCAACAATGACACTCTGGTTGCACCGGATTCTCTCGACGCTCTGGTTGACGCAGCGGAAGCGCACCCTGCCAGGGGCTACTTCGGTCCCGCAGCGCTCACGCATCAAGAGGTGCCACGCGTCATCGCGCTCGGCGGTGCGAACTGGGATCCGGACCGCTGCGCGTTCCGCAAATTTGGCAAGAACAGGCCACTTCCCTCCAACCCCGTCTCAGGCGTCATCTCCACAAACTACCCAACCGGCTGCAGTCTGCTGATTCGCCGCAAGGTGCTCGAGGGAATAGACCTCCAGGATGAGCGGTACGTCCTGACCTTCGAAGAGTCCGACTGGTGCTTATGGGGACGTGAGGTGGCTCTCCTGTCCTTTGCGGTGCCTGGCGCACGGATACAGCACAAGGTCTCCGTCCCATTCGGTGCCGCACAGTTGCCTCTTATGCGCTACTTCATGACTAGCAACGTGTTGTACTGGGGACGTAGGCATTTACCCTGGTATCAGAGATGGCGACTGCTCAAGAAGGTCCTTGGCCGTACGCTGAACGAGTGGTTGCCCACGGGATGCCCGCTGGAAAGCGAGCACTGGCGAGATCCAAAAGCCCTCCGGTGGACGTTTGCGCACCTCGTGGAGGAGCTCAAGCAGAATTGGAATTCATACGAGCAGCGAGCTACTCGTCAAAGATTAATGGACTTTCTACTTGGGCGCTTGGGAGACCGCCCCTCATGGCCAGGAAACGATCGGGTCCTCCGGCATTTCCCGAGCCATTAGCATTTCCCGCTACCCCTTCGCGTCATCATAAGTGAGCCAGCCTGGATGAGAACCATCAAAACGCTGCATGTCTTTCACCATGCCGACCTTCTTAATGGCGTCGACCGTACAACGCTCACTTTGGTGAAGGCCCTCTCATCTCTAGGCCATAAGCCCCGTGCGATCGTGCAGAAAGAAGGTGATGTGACGGAAGCCTTGAGAAACCTGCAGATACCTTTCGACATTTCCCCTCTGGGATGCTGTACCGGACAGGGCCCCCACGCTGACCAACGTTATCTTGAACGAATTCTGGCGCGGGCTTCGTTAGTAGAACAGGTCATACGCAGGCATGACATTGAGGCTGTTCACCTTAATACTGGTCACGTGATTGACGCGGCCATGGCAGCCTCCGCATGTGGAACCCCGGCTTATTGGCACATCCATTCACCAATTTTGATTGATTTTTCGCGCTTCTCGAAACTGATGGCCTTCGATACGTATATCAGCCTTCTCAAATCAACCGGCACCCAGATCATCGCCGTGTCAGATGACGTGGCGGCTTCCATTCCCCCAGACCCAGACCCCGACCAGAATTCCTGCGTGACGCTGCACAACGGGATTGACATCGATTCGCTCAGCCGCAGCCCGGAGCAAAAGACCCCAGATGTCAGAGCGGAATTCGGATTTGAGGCCGGTTGCCCGCTGGTCATCGGGGTGGGCCGAATTTGCGAGCAGAAGGATTTTGGGAGCTTCATCGAAGTAGCTGCCCACATTTTTCGATCCGACGGCTCGGTCCGCTTCATAATCTGCGGTCCTGTGGAAAACAGAGAACTCGAAATCAAGCTCAAGAGCCGGGCCTCAGAGCTCGGACTTGAAAGGGCATTACGTTTTATAGGGCCTCGACGGGATGTTGCCTCTTTGCTTAACCAGAGTAACCTGTTCCTTTCGACTTCTCTCTACGAGGGCCACCCCTTGGCTGTTATCGAAGCGATGCTTGGTCGTGTTCCCGTCGTGGCATTCGACTGCGACGGTCTCCGCGAATGCATCCAGCATGACGTTACGGGAGTTTTGGTTCCAGATAGGAATGTCGAGCAATGTGCAGTGCGGGTCCTGAGAGTGCTCGATGATCCGGACTTTGCGATGACCCTGGCTACCCGCGCCCAAGCAAAAGCCGCGCAGAAGTTTTCGTCTCAGGTTTATGCCGAAGGGTTTATCAAAATCCTCCTTGAAGACTCCATACCTGCAGGGCTTGCGCGTAAGCAGATGGCGCATGCCGCCGTGCTGAAGGGGTATTTTCTCAGTCTCCTAGATAACATTATTAAATCTTTGCCAGTGCCTGAGAAGGGACGGCTCAGACGCATTCGGCGTCATGTAGCACGGATCATCGCAGGCATCACCCAGAACTGAAGAGTTGGCATGGCTCCCACGGTAAGTGTCCTAATGGCTGCCTACAACTGCGCGCGCTTCGTGGAACGCGCAGTGGCGAGTGTGCTGGCGCAGACCCTGGAAGATTTCGAGCTGATAGTGGTGGATGACGGGAGCACGGACGCGTCTCCCGTGATCCTGCGCCGGCTCGCTGCGCAGGATTCACGAATTGTGCTGCGTCAACAGGTTAACCGCGGAATCGGCGGTGCTATGAACCGAGCTCTGGGGTTGGCGCGTGCCCCTCTAGTGGCCATTCTGGACAGCGACGATCTCATGCTGCCCACACGTCTTGCGATACAGGTCGCATGGATGGATCAGCATCCGGAGGTGGCTGCGGCCGGCTCGCAGTTCTACACCCTCGATACCGGAGACCGGATCACCGGCCTCGATCGCCATCCAACGGATCCGACACTCGCCACGTCCCTGATGTTCGGTTTTTTCTGCCTCCATCATCCAACCATGATCGCCCGCCGCAATGCCCTGCTGGAGGTTGGCGGCTATGCGGAGACCCATCGGCGTGGTTGCCCGGATTATGGTCTGTTCATGGAACTTGTGGTCGCCGGATACCGGCTTTCGAATCTGCCGCAGGTGCTGACCTCCTGGCGGCATACCCCGACCGGTGCGACTTTTGGTCATGCACGAGAACAGACCGATGATGCGCTGGATATCCGCGTCCGCGGGTTTGCGCGGCACGCGCAACAGGCGCCTACCGCAGCACGGGGAGCTGCACTCATCTTGGCGAGACGATTTGGCGCAGGGACTGAGCTGGACGAAAAGGCCCGCCGGCTGGGCCTCCCTGTGGACACCCAACCCGCGTTGAAAGCGCTTTTGGGTAGCATCGGCGACAGCGGCTTGAGTGCGATGGAAGAGTCCGCGCTGCGCTGGTTGAACGGAGGAAACTCAGAGGACTTTGCCGAATGCCTGCAGCGCGCCGGCTACCCATGGTTGGTCAGCCTGCTCGGGTCGCAGGATACTGCGCGAATGGGCGCCAGAAATCCCCACGTGGGATTTATCCTCGATGAGGTTGCCGAGACCGGCTTGCTGAGCCTGGTGCTGCCCATCGAGGCTGAGTCACTCCTCGATATTCCTGCGCGCCTCGAGAACCAGCTCGCACTGTTGCCGGTGCACTGTGAGCTGCTGATCTTCACTCTTGATGCTGATGCAGCGTTACCGGAAAGGATGCCTCATGACCCAAGGCTGCGGATACTGACGCCGCAGGCCCGCTGTCCGGGCGCCCGTTGGACAGAGGCGCTGCGGAACGCACGCGGGGAATATCTCGCCGCGCTCGAATGGTCTGGGGCTCACGCACCGGGGTTTCTTGCTGAAGCCCGCAAGTTGCTGCAGTCCCGACCTGGACTTGATCTCGTGCACGCGAGCAGCGCCCTCTACTTTCCCGATGCGCTCGACGAGGCTGGCCGACCACTGGCCGACCCCGCACCGGAGCCCCACTGGACCCGCGAGACCTTGCTGGGTCGGCAACGGGTGCGGTTGCAGGATCTGGTTCTGCGCCGCAGCGCCTTGGCGCGCATTTCCCTCGCGCCTGCAGAATGTGGCAGTGAGCTACCCCGGCTGCTGGCTCACGCATTGCTGTCATACGGAAAGAGCGCTGCCCTGCCCTCTAGGAATCAGGCTTTCGCGCCGCCAGCAGGTGCGGGCGCAACGCCGATGAGCCTCGCGACCGAGCGTCTGGTGCGCGGGTATCTCGATTCCTGTGAGGGGCTCATACCCGCCCGGCAGGAATGGGCCACACTCGGCAAAGATCACTGGCGGCAGAGGCTCGACCGCCTCGATCAATACGCCGCACAGGGGAGGCTTCCGGTGCATCCAGGAAACCTTGGGTTGTTGCTTGATTTCATCATTGACAGCCCCTCCTCGCCACGGTCTCGGCTGAGCCTGCGACAGCTGCTGCGTACCCATCCTGCTCAAACCCTTGAGGCGCTTCAGGCGCGCGGGATGTTCCAAGCAAGCATTGCCCGTGGTTGGCTCTTGTTGCAACCTCTGCTTGCCCGCATCGGACTATCGGCGCGATGAACTTCTGGCTCTCTGCCTTGATTCATAAGCGAGCGGTCGCACATGGACCTCTGGTGCTCGTTTATCACTCGGTGACTTCCGGCGCTCGGCGTCCGGCCTGGCCATGGTCAATTTCCGCCCGTGACTTCGCCCATCATCTCGATTTCATTGCCGACCGCGGCTACACCACCTGCGCTGTCCGAGACCTTTTGAGCACAACGGAAAACCTTGCTGCAACACCGCGGGTGGTGATCACTTTCGATGATGGTTATCGTGACAATCTCGAGGCTGCCGAAGCGTTGTCCCTGCGGGGCATGACTGCAAGCTGGTTCGTCCTGTCGGGCAATCTTGGTCAGACTCCACGCTGGAAGGATCATGAGGGGCCTCAGGACCCCCTGCTGGATATCGCTGAACTGCGGGCACTTGAGGCTTCAGGTTTCGAGATTGGCTCGCATGGAGTTGATCACCTGCGCATGACTGCACTGAATGACGCGGCGCTCGATTATCAGATGAACACTTCGCGACAGTCCCTGGAGCAGGCGCTTGGCAACCCTGTGCGCAGCTTCGCATATCCGTTCGGCGCCTGGGATGCCCGGGTGCGGGACGCAGCGGATGCAGCCGGGTATGGGCACGCATGTACCACCGTCAGTGGCTGGGCCTTGCGCGATGGAGATCCCCTGCGTATCCGACGCCTGACCATCAAAAATACCGACTCGGCTGCGGTGCTGGCCCGCAAGCTTGCCTGGGCGCAAAACGAGGTTTCCTGGCCGCATGTTGCCGGGAGCCTTGCGCGGCGTCTCGGCGGCGGACTTGTGCGCCGACTGCCGATGCGGTCATGAGCCCGCGCATCAGCATACTCATGCCGTGCTACAACGCGCTCGCCCATCTGGCTGAGAGCACTGCCAGCGTCTTTGCCCAGGATTTCACGAACTGGGAACTCATCATCGTGGATGATGGATCCACGGATGACAGCCCGGTCTGGCTGGCTGGCCTGCGTGACCCTCGTGTGAGGATCGTGCGCCAGGTGAACCAGGGCGTCAGCGCCGCGCGCAATCACGCACTTCGCCTTGCGCGCGGCGAATTCATCGCCTTTCTTGATGCCGACGACACCTGGCAGCCACACTGCCTGAGTCGTCTGGCAAACGCGCTGGACGGCGCGGATGATGCGGTGCTGGCGTACTGCGGCTGGCAGAAGCTGAGACTGCCCGGGGGACGTGGAGAGCCTTTCGTGCCACCTGATTATGAATGCAGCGACAAGGAGGAATTGCTCTTCGCCGGATGTCGATGGCCTATCCATGCTGCACTCACCCGACGTGACGCACTGCTTGCAGCCGGCGGATTCGACACCACCCTAAGTAACGCCGAGGACTATCTGCTGTGGCTCAAGGTCGCAGTTACTGCCCGCATCATCCGTGTGCCGGAGGTGCTTTCTTTCTATCATTTCCACAGCGGCCTACA
>JAURMM010000027.1 GCA_030830685.1 Gammaproteobacteria bacterium
AAACCCACGAAGTAATCCGCGCGGCGTCCCCAGGGCACCCGCCGCTGGGTCATGCTGACCGTGTTGCCGCTGATCGCGGCGTCAGGGATGACAGCGGGGAGAAGACCCGCCACTCCGGTCGGTAGGGCGAGACCCGCGCGGTCCGCCAGATGACCTGCCAGCATCTGCTCCACGACGGGCAGTGGAACCGCGTGCTGGCCACAGGTGCGGGCCAAGATGAAGCCCTCCACCCAGCCGCCGCCCATGCCGTCACGCGCTTCGCCGACCATGACCTGCGGCAGCCCAAGCTCGACGCAGGCCTGCCAGAGATCTGCATTCCATGGATCATTTTCCATGCGGGTCAGGAGGTCACGGTCCACGCTGTCCGCGAGCAGGCGGGAAACGCTGTCTTCGAGAATCTTCTGTGCTTCGTTCATCAACGTACTCCCAGACCGCGCGCGATGATCCCGCGCAGGATTTCCAAGGTGCCTCCGCGGAGGGAGAAGGACGGGGCCAGCAGCATGAGGTTGCCCAGTACCTGCTGGTAGTCGATACCGGAATCAGTCAGCGTCGGCTCCATGGCTACCAGCTCCTGGGCGAGTCCGGGCAGTCGTTGCTCGAAGTGACAGCCCAGATCCTTCACCACGGACGCCTGCAGGCTTGGATCCTTGCCTTCGTTCAGCATGCCGGCCACGGAGAGCGACATGTTGCGCAAGCTGGCAGCCCAGGCCAGCTCGGCGCCAATCTTGGCCAGGGCGGATGGACTCGCTTTGCCCTCGAGGACCTTGATCAACTCCGACAGCAGCAGGAAGCAGGAGAGATAACGCTCCGGACCACTGCGCTCGTAGGCAAGCTCGGCCGTGACCTGGTTCCAGCCATCGCCCTCGCGACCCAACAGCGCATCGGGCGGCAGCAGCACATCCACGAAGGAGACTTCGTTGAAATGCCCGCGGCCGGTGAGATCACGGATCGGGCGCGGTGTGATGCCACGCACGGTCTTCATGTCGATCAGGAATTGCGACAGCCCCTTGTGCTTTGCCTCCGGCGAGAAGTCGGTGCGGAAGAGGGCAATCATGTGCGTCGCGTTGTGCGCGTTGGAAGTCCAGATCTTGGTGCCGTTCAGCAGCCAGCCGTCTGCAACCTTCTCTGCTTTGCTCTTGACCGAGGCCAGATCGGAGCCCGAATTCGGTTCGCTCATGCCGATGGCGAAGCAGGCTTCACCACTGGTGATGGCGGGAATGATCGCTTTCTTCTGCGCCTCGGTGCCGAGCCGTGCGACCATCAGACCGCTCTGGCGATCCGCGACCCAGTGATAACCGACGGGTGCACCCGCCGCGAGGGTTTCCTCTACCACCACATACCGCTCGAGGGCGCTGCGACCGTGACCGCCGTATTCCTTGGGCAAGGTCATGCCCAGCCAGCCGCGCGCGCCAAGCTTGCGACTGAAGGCGGCGTCGGTCCCGTCCCAGGTATTGCTGCGCACGACAGGGCGGTAGGCACCGAGCTCCTGCTTCAGGAACGTTCGCACCTCGGCCCGCAGGGGCGTCAGAGAGGCCGGCAGCTCATAAGGGGGAAAGCGCAAGGTATCGAGGTTCATGGCTTATTTTGCTCCAGCCTTGAGGGCGTAACTCCAGGCGATATCCGCAAGCTCGCGCACCAGATCAGCATTCTTGGGCGCCTCGCTGCTGGCTGCCGTACCTTCTTCCACCCGCTTGATGATGCCTTGGTAGATGCAGGCGAGGCGCCATACGGTATAGGCCGTGTAGAACTCGAAGTGCGGGATGCCTGAGCGCCCGGTGAGGGCGCAATAGCGGGCGATGTATTGATCCATCGTCGGGATCCCCAGTGCGGGGAGATCGAGTCCGCCGAGGTTGCTCACCTTGTTGCCCATCATGGGCAGCAGCCAGGGCAGCAGATGGTAGGTGAAGTCCCCCAGTGGATGTCCGAGAGTGGACAACTCCCAGTCCAGCACCGCCACCACGCGAGGTTCGGTGGGGTGCATGATCATGTTGTCCATGCGGTAGTCCCCATGCACGAGCGAAGTTTCCTCGTTCACGGGCACGTTGGCTGGCAACCACGCATTGAGTCTGTCCATCGCCGGAATCTTCTCGGTTTCGGACACGACATACGTCTTGCCCCAACGCGTGATCTGGCGTGCAAAGTAGTCGGTCGGCTTGCCGAAGCTTTCGAGGCCGAGCTTGCGGTAGTCGAGACTCTGCATCTGGGCCAGCGTCGAGACCATGGAGTCATAGATGGCAGCGCGCTCGGCCTGCGCCATGCCCGGCAGGCTCATTTCCCACAGGACCCGGCCTTCGACCATTTCCATGACATAGAACACCGTGCCGATGACGTTGGTGTCCTCACACAGCACGAACGGCCGCGGTACTGGGAAACCGGCGCCATGCAGGGCCTTGATCACCCGATACTCACGGTCCACCGCATGCGCGGAGGGGAGCAGCGGCCCCGGGGGCTTGCGCCGCAGGACGTATCGCCGACCCGGCGTGATCAACTGATAAGTGGGGTTCGACTGTCCGCCCTTGAAGCGCTTCAGGCTGAGGGGGCCGCCGTACTCTGGGACTTGTGCCTTCAGATAAGCATCGAGCTTCACCAGATCGAGCTGCAGATGGGCTTCCACGTCCTTGGTGCCGGAGAAGATTTCCTGGCGCGAGGTACTCATGTGCTTGGTTTCCGTGATTATCGTGGGGGTTCAGCGCGGACCGTGGATGATGCCGCGGTCGTGCAGGCTGCCAATTTCGCCGCTGGAGAGGCCGAGGATGTCGGCCAGAATCTCGTCGGTGTGCTCACCCAGCCGAGGCGCCGGTCGGGCGGGTGCGCGGGACACCGCATTGAAATGAGCAGGGATCCCCGGCACCGGGTAGGTGCCGATGTCGGGCTGCTCCACCATGTGGTAGATGGGATTGGCCGGGGTGACCTCCAGATCGTGGTCTATGAGGTCCGTCAGCGTCTGGTATCGGCCCCAACACACCCCCTGCGCCTCGAAGGCGGCAGCAACGTCCTTGAACGCCTGCTGGCCGATCCAGGCCTCGAGAATGGCCGCGATCTCGCGACGCGCCGTGTAGCGCGCGCCTTCTTGAGCAAAATCGAGGCCGAGCCGGGCGGCTTCGGCTGCCATCGCATCGGTCAGGCCCGTGGCGGCGAGCAGCCCGCTCCACATCTTGGCGCTGATGGCCATGACCATCACGCGCACGCCGTCGCGGGTGGTGAAATCACGGCCGAAGGCCCCATAGAGGTAATTGCCGCCGCGTGTACGGGTGGTGCCGTTGATGACGCGGTCGCCGATAAAGCCGAGGTTGCCGATGGTGGCAAAGGCCACATCCGCCAGCGCGAGGTCGATCCGCTGACCCCGACCGGTGTGGTCCCGGTAGCGCAACGCGGCGAGCAGGCTGGTGGCGGCCAGCATGGCTGTTGTGATGTCCCATGCCGGCAGAACGTGGTTGATCGGGCGATCGTCATCCTCCGGGCCGGTCAGCGACGGGTAGCCAACGCGCGCGTTCACCGTGTAATCCACTGCTGTGCTGCCCTGTCGATCGCCCACGATGGCGAGTTCGATAACATCCGGCCGCAATGCGCACAGGCTTTCCCAGGACAGCCATCCCTTGGCCGGCAGATTGGTTGAAAAAATGCCAGCCTCCGGGCCCGGTGCTGCGATCAGACGTTGCACCAGCTCGCGCCCCTCGGGGCTGCGGAGATCCACGGCGAAGGAACGCTTCCCCTTGTTCAGATCGGCCCAATAAATGCTGTGGTTCTGGGCCGTGACCGGCCAACGCCGATAATCGATGCCACCGCCGATTTGATCAAAGCGAATCACATCCGCGCCCAGTTGTGCGAGCGTCATGCCGCACATGGGGGCGGCGATGAAGGCCGAGGCCTCGACGATGCGTAGCCCCTTCAACAAGTCCTGCATGGTGTAAAACTGTCCGTCGGATCGGGATCGAGACTTTGGATTCTAGCCGCAGCGCCGCATGAGTCATAGGCAGTGCGGTTCAGTCCGGCGCCGGGTTCCGCAACAGGACTTCACCGTGACTGAGCACCGTCTGTGCGCGTTCTGCCGTATCGGCTGCAAACCACAGCCTGCGGCCTTCGCGTCGCGCACGCACGCGCAGGGTTTCGCCCGGGAAAAAGGGTGCTGCAAAGCGGACGCTGATGCCTGAGATTCCGCCTGCTTCAAAGCCGAGCAGTTCACGCAACAGCACCTGCAGCGCGAACCCCAGGATGCAGCGACCGTGCAGCAAAGGCCGGTCAAAACCGGCGCGCGCGGCGTGCGCGGGCGATACATGGACCGGGTTGGTATCTCCGCACAGGCGATACACCAGGGCCTGCTGAGGCAAGGTGCCCACGCTGCCGATCATGTTCCGGACTTCGCCTGGTTCTTCGCGCAGCGGTGGAGGTGGTGTGCCTGCAGAACCACACCCACCCTCGCTGCGACACAGGATGGTCGAGCGGACGGTCGCGAGATGCAGGCCGTCGTTCTCGCTGTGCAATTCCTTGCGGGTGTAGACGAACACACCCTTGCCCGGCCCCCTGTCGACCACCGCGTCCACCCAGGTCGCATCGCGCACTACACCGGCAGGGGGGAGGGCACGGTGCAGAACGAGACGCTCCTCCGCATGCAGCATGCGGTCCCAGTCAAGGGAGAGTCCGGGGCGTCGCATGAAGAAACCGGGGTAGCCGAGCACCAGAGGCAGAGTGGGGAGTACCTTGAGGTTGTTTTCGTGCACGAAGGCGAGCGCCCGTGTGTCCAGAGGGTCCTGGCCGAAGCCCAGGCTGAGTGCATAGAGCATGCTGTCCGGACTGCTGTAGCTCACCTCGCGGGCATCGATGCAGGTGCCAACGAGTGCCGGGAGTCCGGTCATGCTCATCCCGTGGTGACCACAAGGCGAGCAGTGCCCTGATCGAGCACCGTGACGCCCCGCTTGAGTGCCTGCGCAGAGAAGAATACGTGCTCGCCGTCCAGCCATACGGATGTCCGCAACGTCTCCCCGGGATAGAACGGCGCCGTGAAACGCGCGCGCATGGATTTCAGTCGAGTCGCCTCGTAATCGCAGCACACCCGGAGCAGTGCATGTTGTGCCACGGCCAGTGTGCAGCGGCCATGAAGAATGGGGCGATCGAAGCCGGCCTGGCGCGCGATCTCCGGATCTGCGTGCAGCGGGTTGAAGTCCCCGCAGAGGCGATAAAGCAGCGCTTGTTGGGGCAGTGTCGGCAGATCGCAGACGGCATCTGGCTCCCGGGTCGGCATCGACACCGGCGGTGAAAGCGGGCCTTGCGGCCCACCGAAGCCACCATCACCCCGCAACAGCGTGCAGGAGTCGACGGTCGCCAGCAGGCGATTGTCCGCGCCGTGCCGGACTTCCCGGCTGGAGTAGAGCAGTGCGCCCTTGGCTGCGCCCCGGTCGATGATTCGCGTGACCACCGTGCGGCCGTGCACGGTCCCTGCGGTCGGCAAGGGCGCGTGAATTTCGAATCCCTCCTCGACATGCAGCACGCGCGCCCAGTCCACGCCAAACTTCGGCTCCTTCAACCAGAACCCGGGATACGCGAGTACCAAGCTCATGGCCGGCAGCGCCCGCAGGTTCTCTTCCCAGACATAGCGCAGTTGCCGGGGATCGAGCGGATCTGCACCAAGCCCCGTGGCCAGCGCATAAAGGCAGGTGTCTTCGTGACTGAAACGGGATTCCCGTTCGTCTACCGTGCGTCCAACCAGGGCGAGAGGATCGCGCATTGCCGAACCGGCTCAGGCACTCATCAACAGTTCGCGTGCCACCACCTTGAGCGCGAGTGTCTCCTCGGCGCCTTCGAAGATGGAGAGCACGCGGGCGTCCACGAAATAACGGCTCACTGCGGTTTCCTCCGAATAACCCATGCCGCCATGGATTTGCAGCGCTTCGCGCGTCAGGTGTTCGGCTGCACGGCAGGCATAGAGTTTCACCAGGCTGGCCTCCATGTGCCCGGCACCGGTGTCCATCAGGTGTGCCACCGCGTAGGTCATTTCCTGACATGCGCGCAAGGAAGCCCCGAGCACGGCAAGCTTGGCCCGCGTGAGCTGGTAGTCCGCGAGCTTGTGCCCGAACACGGAGCGCTCCCGGGCATAGCGCGCAGCGGCCGAATACGCGGCACGCATCAAGCCACAGGCACGGGCCGCCGTCTGCAGGCGTCCGCCGGCGAAGCCTGCCATGGTGAGGTAGAAGCCCTTGCCGACAGCCTCCGGACCACCGACCACGTTCTCGCCCGGCACGAAGACCTGATCGAAGAAGAGGGTGTAGGAATGCATGCCGCGGTAGCCCAGGGTCGGGATGGCTTTACCCGAAAGTCGCCCGCCGCCCGGCATGGCGACATCAAAGGCCTTCTCGTCAGTGGCGGGCTTCGGAAGCAGGAACAGGCTGAGTCCACGGTGCCCAGCCGCAGCATCGGGGTTGGTGCGGGCCAGCACGAGCAGCAGCTCGGCCTTGCCGGCAAACGTGCACCAGGTCTTGGCGCCATTCAGCAGCCACCCGCCTTCGGTGGGGGTGGCCTTGAGTCGCACCGCCGCGACGTCCGAGCCGCAGTCGGGCTCCGTCACTGCGATCGCGCACAACGGATCTCCCTTGGCAATGCCGGGGAGCCACTTCGCCATCTGGGCCTCGTTGCCGCCGGCGAGCAGGGCGCGCGTGACGATCTCTGGTCGCGTCAAGGGACTGCCGGCAGCGGCCAGCGAAGCTCGCGAGAGCTCTTCCGTCACCACCACCATCGCGACATTGTCGTGGCCGCTTTCCGGTGCCGTTCCGCCGAAGCGCTCCGGCACTGAGAGTGCAAAACACCCCATCTCGCCGATGGCTTCCAGGATGTCATCCGGAATGGTCAGGTCTTCGCGATGGATTTCTTCCGCCCGGGGTGCGACGACTTCCTCTGCGATGCGGGCGAAGCTCGCTGCGATAATTTGCTTGTCCTCGTCGAGCAGCGAGCGGCCGCAATGACCCGCCTCAAGCAGCGCATCCCCACAGGCCGCCAGGGTTTCCGGCGCGCCATGGTGCGCGCAGAATTCAAGCAGGCTGGGCTGCTCGAATACGGACAGATATTCCTCGCCCGTCAGTCCTGCTGCATGCCGGATGCGTTCAAAGCGTGTGCGGATTTTGGGCAGTGCATCGGCCGCGAAGACCAGGGCCATGGCGACTTCGAGAGGTGCCTCGTCCCGGGCCCTGCAGGCGCGTCCGTACTCCAGCATGGCGCGCATGGCATGCAGCTCAGCCTTGATGAATGCGAACTCGTAGCCCAGCACCTGCGCTGAATCGAGCTGGTCTGCCAGCGGACCTTGGGCACTGAGGCGCCCGCGAGTACGTTGCAGCAAAGTACCGAGGAGCGATTCCAAAGAAGTAGCGATGGCGAGGCCCCGCTCGAGGGCACTATTGGCGGTCATGGGGGCGGTCATGGGCTGACAATCTCCTGCACTGACGGGCTGCGCCAATGCCCTGTTCCTGAGGGTGAGGCGCCGTCGAATGGTACCCGAGGCCAAGCCCTCTCGCGAACCGTGCGCGGGGTGTGGTCGGATTCAAAAATGCGCGCCGCAAGCGTAGGCTCCCAGCCCTCATGTCGCCTCAAGGGATAGAAAAAGTGTTGCAATTCCATGTCATCCCTGACCTGCCGTTGGTGAAGGCCGGCGACGATCTTGCGGCGCTGCTGGCGGCGGGCCTCGCCCGCCTGCCGGTGCCGGTGGAAGCAGGCGATGTGCTCGTGGTGGCACAGAAGATCGTGTCGAAGGCGGAAGGCCGGCTCATCCCACTCGCGACGGTCGCACCGGGTGCAGAGGCCGAGGCCTTGGCGCGCGAGACGGACAAGGATCCACGCCTGGTACAACTCATTCTCGACGAATCCGTGTCGGTCATGCGCAAGAAGCCCGGAGTGCTCATCATGCGTCACCGTCTGGGACTGGTGGGGGCGCATGCAGGCATCGATCAGTCGAACATCGAACACGAGGGCGGGGAATGCGCGCTGCTGTTGCCGCGTGACCCGGATGCCTCGGCGCAAGGCTTGCGTGCGGCGCTGGCCAAGGCCACAGGGCACAGCCTCGGGATCATCATCGCGGATAGCATGAATCGCGCCTGGCGTCTCGGCACCATAGGGGGCGCCATCGGTGCTGCCGGTCTCACCGTGCTGGATGACCAACGGGGTACTCATGACATGTTCGGGCGTGAGCTCAAGGTTACCGTGATCAACCGGGTAGACTCGCTGGCTGCCACCGCCACCCAGCTGATGGGCGAGAGTATCCAGCGCACACCTGCCGTGCTCATCAAGGGTCTTGTGCCTGAGGACTCCAACCAGTGCGCGCGCGATGGCGTGCGTCCCTTGGCGGAGGACATGTTCCAGTGAATCCACGCTATCTCGCCATCACGGGCGGCGTGGGCGGAGCCAAGCTCTGCGTCGGACTGGCGCGTCTGCTGGCGGCTGAACAACTCACCTTTCTGGTCAATACAGGAGATGATTTCGAGCATCTCGGGCTGCATGTCTCACCCGATCTCGACACCCCCACCTACGCCTTGTCAGACCTCTCGAATCCGGACACCGGCTGGGGGCGGCGAGACGAGAGCTGGCACTTCATCGAAACCTTGCGCGGACTGGGCGGTGAAGGCTGGTTCAATCTCGGTGATCGGGATCTCGCGCTGCACGTCCTGCGCAGCCAATGGCTGCGGTCCGGTCTGAGACTCGGGGAAGTCACTGATCGGCTGCGCAGGGCCCACGGCATCGCCCACACCCTGTTGCCGATGACTGACGATCCAGTCCGCACCCAGGTCCACACTACGGAAGGAACGTTGGCCTTCCAGCACTATTTCGTGCGTGAACGCTGCGTGCCCGCGGTGACTGGTTTCTCCTTCGCCGGTGTGGAACGCGCCACCCTAAATGACCATGCCAGGGGGTTGCTCGCGGATCCCACACTCGCGGGCGTGATTCTGTGCCCTTCCAATCCCTTCGTGAGTGTTGATCCGATTCTGGCGCTGCCGGGTCTGCGTGACGCCTTGCGCGACTGTCCTGCACCTGTGGTCGCCGTTTCTCCCATAGTGGCGGGGCTCGCCATCAAGGGGCCGACGGCCAAGATGATGGAAGAATTACGCGTCCCGCAGACAGCCCTGGCTGTTGCGATGCACTATGAGGACATTCTCGACGGCTTCATTCTGGATGCAGCCGATGAAAATCTGATTCCAGCGCTCGCTGCGCGGAATTTGCCTGCTATCGCGACCCCATCGGTCATGGTAACGTTGGACGACAAGATCGCATTGGCACGGACAACTCTGGCTTTCATCCACTCACTGTACGCGCCTTGAATTCCTTCCTTTCCCCGTCGTCCCGCGCGCGCGCCAGAAACT
Organism: Gammaproteobacteria bacterium; assembly: GCA_030830685.1. Classification (GTDB taxonomy): domain Bacteria; phylum Pseudomonadota; class Gammaproteobacteria; genus CAIKBL01. The sequence goes on from JAURMM010000027.1 coordinate 9,336, forward strand.
CGGAGGCGTGATGTCCATGCAGGTCGTCATCCCGGTCAAGCCCTTCATTTACGCGAAGCAGCGCCTGGCGCAGCTCCTAGACGACTCGGAGCGAGCAGCCTTGGCGCGTGTCATGCTGGAAGATCTGTTGGGCACGCTGAGCACCTGCCAGCGCGTGGAGCGCGTGCTGCTGGTCGGTCAACCCGCAGCACTCGGCGATGTCGCAGAGCGCCATGGGTGCGAGATACTGGCCGAGAAGGAACGGGGCCTCTCGCGGGCGGTGGGGCAGGCGGCGGTCAGTCTCGCGCAGGAAGGCGTGTCCTCGATGCTCATTCTGCCCGGCGATGTGCCCCTGGCTGCTGCAGATGAAGTCGACACGCTGATTGAGCAGCACGAGTTGGGAGGCGGGATGACTATCGTGCCGGACCGTGAGGGGTTCGGGACCAACGCTCTCGCCGTTTCCCTGCCTTGCCGCGTGCCGTTCCTGTTCGGGCGGGAGAGCTTCGCCGCGCACTGCGCAGCCGCCCGTGAAGCAGGCCTCGCTGTGCGTGCGCTCGACCTCCCCGGAATCTCTTTCGATGTTGATCTGCCTGAAGACCTGCGTGACCTCATGAGCTATGACTCCGAAGCCCGAACCCTGGCATTCCTCGCTGCACGCGGACTGATTACCCGTCCCCAGGCGCAGTCCGCGTGGTGAACTCCATGTCGACCACGCATTCCGTTCTGGACAAGGCGCTTGCAGGGCAGGCTCTATCTGCGGCCGAGGCCCTGGGGCTGGTGGACGCTGATCTGCCGCCGCTGCTGGAGGCAGCCGCGAGTCTGCGCAACCAGGGCTTCCGGAATGTCGTGACCTATTCGCGCAAGGTCTTCATTCCGCTAACGCATTTGTGCCGTGATGTGTGTCATTACTGCACCTTCGCCAAGGCACCGAAACGCGTCGTCCAGCCCTACATGTCGCTGGACGAAGTGCTTGTCGTTGCCCGCCATGGAGCGGCGATGGGTTGCAAGGAAGCGCTGTTCACACTGGGCGAAAAACCCGAGCTGCGTTACAGCACGGCGCGCAAGGCCCTCGTAGCGATGGGTTACGCCAGTACGCTCGAATACCTGCGGGACGCGGCCGCTGTGGTGTTCCGCGAAACCGGGCTGCTGCCGCACCTGAACCCCGGGACTCTCACGCCCGAGGAACTCGTGATGCTGCGCGAAGTTGCGCCGAGCATGGGCATCATGCTCGAGTCCGCAGCCGACAGGCTGAGCGGGCCGGGCATGCCTCACCATGGGTCTCCGGACAAGATTCCTGCGGTGCGTCTCCAGACACTCGAAGATGCCGGGCGGGCCAGAGTGCCATTCACCACCGGCATCCTTATCGGCATTGGTGAGACTCGCGCCGAGCGGATCGAATCCTTGCTCGCCATCCGCGAGATCCACGCCAGACACGGGCATGTGCAGGAAATTATCATCCAGAATTTCCGGGCCAAGCCGGGCACGAAGATGGTGGATGCGCCGGAGCCCGACCTCGATGAGATGCTGTGGACGCTCGCTGTGGCACGCCTCGTGTTCGGAGCCCACATGAGTGTGCAGGCACCCCCGAATCTCAGTCCGGGCGTGCTGTCCCGGCTGGTCGATGCGGGCATCAACGACTGGGGTGGCGTCTCGCCGCTCACCCCGGACTACGTGAATCCCGAAGCACCCTGGCCGCATCTCGATGAATTGTCCGAAGCCACCGCCGCCGCGGGCAAATATCTGCATGAGCGGTTGACGGTCTATCCGCGTTACGCGCTGGATGGAGAGACCTGGCTCGCATCCGCCTTCAAAACGCCCGTACTGCAGGCCATCGATGCTGAAGGCCTGCCGCGTACCGATCTCTGGTGCCCAGGTGAAGACGGAGAGCCGAGTGCGGAGGATCTTCGGCGCCTCGCTGCGAGGCCGGACCGCGTATCGCAGGAGGTGCGCGCGGCCGTTGCGCGTGCAGAGGCGGGGGAGGCGTTGTCGGAAGCGGAAATCGTACGCCTGTTCCAGGCCCGCGGTGACGATTTTTCTCATGTCTGCGCTGCGGCAGATGCGCTGCGGGCCGGGCAGTGCGGGGAAGTGGTGAGTTACGTCGTCAACCGCAACATCAACTACACCAATGTCTGCTACTTCAAATGCCAGTTCTGCGCGTTCTCCAAGGGCAAGTTGTCAGAGAACCTGCGTGGCAAGCCCTACGACCTTGACCCTGAGGAAATCAAGCGCCGAGTCTCGGAGGCCTGGGCTCGCGGTGCCACCGAGGTCTGCATGCAGGGGGGCATCCATCCGCAGTACACGGGGCAGACCTATCTGGACATCGTCGCCGCCGTGCAGGAGGCCGAACCCCGAATCCACATTCACGCCTTCTCGCCGCTCGAAGTGTGGCAGGGTGCGGCCACGCTGAAACTTCCGTTGCGTGAATTCCTGCAGCAACTCAGGGACGCCGGCCTCGGCACCCTGCCTGGCACTGCGGCCGAAGTGCTGGATGATGAGGTCCGGCGCATTCTCTGCCCTGACAAGATCAACACCGCGCAATGGCTGGAAGTGATGCGCACCGCGCATGAGGTCGGATTCCGGACCACTTCCACCATCATGTACGGGCATGTAGATCGCTATGAACACTGGGCGCGGCATCTGCTCAGGTTGCGCGCCCTGCAGCAGGAGACCGGTGGTTTCACGGAATTCGTCCCGCTGCCCTTCGTGCACATGGAAGCGCCGATTTACCTCAAGGGTCGCGCTCGCAAGGGCCCGACTTTTCGCGAAGCAGTGCTCATGCATGCCGTCGCGCGATTGGCGCTCAATCCCCTCATCACCAACATCCAGACATCCTGGGTGAAGATGGGCCACCGTGGTGTCATTGCCTGCCTGTCTGCAGGCGCCAACGATCTCGGTGGTACCTTGATGAACGAAAGCATCACCCGTGCGGCAGGTGCCAGCCATGGTCAGGAGACCAATCCGCTCGAGATGATGGCGATGATCGAGGGCGCGGGCCGTGTCCCCTGCCAGCGTTCAACCGCGTATGGTGAAGTGAGTGCAGAGCGCGTGGCTGCGGGACGCGCAGCCGGCGAACTGCTGGAAATCGTCAACACCCCCGCGCATGCCTATGCGCGCGAAGAACGCCGTACCCTGGTGCGCAATCCGGCCTGAGCCAGATCCTTGCAAGCCGTGGTGCCCGGAGCCTGGGAGCGCCAATGATGCAGAAGAACCTGTTGCAGGGTTTCAAGGTCCTCGATTTCACCCATGTGCTCGCGGGACCCACCGCGACCCGGCTCATGGCCGAGATGGGGGCCGAAGTCATCAAGGTCGAGTTTCCGCCCGTGGGCGACATCTCGCGCCTGTTGCCCATCCTCAAGAATGGCCGCAGCGCCTACTACGTGCAGCAGAATCGTGGCAAGCGCAGTCTCTGCCTGAATCTGAAAACGCCGCAAGGCAAGGCCATCATTCATGACCTCATCAAGGAAGTGGATGTGGTGATCGAAAACTTCTCACCCGGCGTGGCTGCCCGTCTCGGTATCGGTTGGGAAACGGTCCATGCACTTAACCCGCGGGTTGTGATGTGCTCCATTTCCGCGTTCGGACAGACCGGCCCTTTATCAGCGCTGCCGGGCTTCGATTACATCGCGCAGGCCTATGCCGGTGTAACCGGCATGATTGGTGAGCCGGAAGGCGCCCCCATGCTGCCGATGCTGGGCCTCGGCGACGTCAATACCGGGGTACATGCCGCCTGCGCCATAGGCTTCGCGCTGCTGCACCGTGAGCGCGGAGGCTTGGGGCAGTATCTGGACATCTCTCTCCTCGATGCTTACGCACACTGTCACGAAATCAACGTGGCCATGTACTCACTCACCGGCAACTCGCCCACCCGTGCCGGTAATCATCACTATGCGGTGTGTCCGCTCGGCCTGTTCAAGGGCAAGGAGCGGTATCTGTGCATCATCACACTGGAGAACCAGTGGCCGGCGCTCTGCGAAGCCATGGGACAACCCGGTCTGGCCAAAGATCCGCGTTACAACTCGAATGCCAACCGCTGTGCGCATGCCTCTGAAGTGATCGCGCTCATCCAGACCTGGGTCGATTCGATCCCGACTGATGATGAAGTGCTGGGTATTCTCGAGAACGCCCACGTGCCCTGTGCGCCGGTACTCAGCATTCGTGAGCTCGTCGAACATCCGCACATGCAGCAGCGGGGCACGATGCGCCGCGTGGAGGACGAAAAGCTTGGTAGCGTCACCCTGCCGGGGATGCCGCTGCGCTTTTCCGAGTTCCCGCACAACGTGAATCTGCAGGCCGCGCACCTCGGGGCGGATAACGCGCGAGTGCTCGGTGAGCTCCTGGGCTACGATGCCACGCGCATCGCAGCGCTGCAGTCGGACGGGGTGTTGTTCAGCAATCCGGAGACCTGACTGTAGGAGGCTTGCACCCTCACGCGAAGGGACAGGCAAATCTTGAACACCGCCCGGTGCATTGCTTGACAGGCCGGAGTACCGGCACCGAAGCTCCCTCAGGCTGGCACAAGGAGCGGCGATTCTGCCGCCGTGCGCCGATGTCACTTCAGCCTCAAGACAGGAAAAAAAACATGCAGAAAAAAAACGACTACAGGTGTCTGGCGGGGGCAGTGCTGCTGTCTTTCAGCCTGCACGCGGGGGCAGCGGGGGAAAGTCGCGCCGAGATCGATGCCTGGCTCAAGCTGGAGCCGGCTGAACTGCCTGCGCCTGGCACGGTTATTACACAAGCAGAAATCGATCTCGTGCGGCCGCTATTGCCGCCGGGTTTCATTGATCATGTCAATCATCCTGCGCTGAGTCTGGAGATTCAGGAAACCGGGGATTACCCACCGCATGAGTCCTATCTCGCAGCGACTGCGGCGCATGCCGGCCAGACCCGTCTCAAGGCTGAAGGTGGCATGGAGGGTTTTACCGCCGGTCGGCCCTTTGATCCGCAGACCTTCGACGATGTCTCGCCTGAAGAAGCGGGCATGATGATCGCGTGGAACCATGTTTATCGCTGGCAGTACTACGGTTACAAGCTCGATACCCTGAACATGACCTATGTTCAGGCCACCGCGGACGGTAGCGGCGGTGCTCCCGAGGAGGGTATGGAGGGCGGCGGCAGCATCGAGCGCAACCTGGTGCAGTCCTATCACCGGGTCTATCTCAATCATCTCGCGATGCTGCCCCAGCAGGATTGGAAGGTGAATGCAGGCGGCAGCGACAAGCGTTATTTCAAGGACTACATCTCATTTCTGGAACCTTTCGATGTTCAGGGCACGACCTTCGTGGTGGAACGCGCACTCGATCCCCATGAGGAAGATCAGGTCAATTCCTATCTGCCCTCGCAACGCCGCGTGCGTCGGCTTTCAGCCGAGGAACGCGCCGACAGTTTCATGGGTTCCAATTTCACGCTCGATGATTTCGAGGGCTTCTCGGGTCGGGTGATGGACTATCACTGGATCTGGCTCGGGCAGAAGACGGTGCTGCATGTCGCGGATTCCAAGCATGAGAACTTGCGGTTCAATGGCACGCAGAGCAATGTCGCAGTAGACCGCTGGCAGGCTCGGCCATGTTTCGTCGTCGAGTTGAAACCACGTTGGGAAGGACATCCCATGTCGGCCAAGATCCTGCTGGTGGATCAACAGACCTGGTCCCCGACCATGGCACTGGTATTCAACCGGGAGGACAAGCTGTGGCGGTACATCCAGCCGCACTACCAACGCCCGGTCAGCGACACCAGTACCCCTGAGCGCGCCATGGAGACCTCCGTGGGGCATTGGCGCGGCAGTATCGCGATCGACTTCCTGCTCAACTCCACGACCCTCGCCCGAGGCACGTCACCGACGGAAACGCCCACGATGACGGACAAGGAAATCAAACGTCGTTTCAGTCTTTCCACGCTCACCGAAGGGCGTTGAACGCATGAAGGGCGGTCGTTTCAGCGCAACGCGCCCCGCCACCGCGCTGGCGGGGGCGCGGCGCGCGATGCTGCTGCTGCTGGCCAGCGCGCTGGCTCTGCTGAGTGCCTGCTCGGCGCCGAAAGATCCGTGG
>JAURMM010000188.1 GCA_030830685.1 Gammaproteobacteria bacterium
CAAGCAGAGAAAACAGCATGTCCGGACTCACGCATTTCGACGAACACGGCCAGGCCCACATGGTGGATGTGGGGGACAAGGCAATCACCTCGCGGCGTGCCATTGCGGAGGGTCGCATCACGATGGAGCCCGAAACGCTCGCGATGATCGCAGCAGGCACCCATCGCAAGGGCGATGTGCTCGGCATTGCCCGCATCGCCGGCATCATGGCAGCCAAGAAAACCTCGGAACTCATCCCCTTGTGTCATCCCCTGGCACTGACTCGCGTGGCGGTGGAGTTCGAGCTCGACACTGCAGGCTCTGCGGTCGCTTGCGCGGCTACCGTTGAGACACGCGGCCAGACCGGTGTGGAGATGGAAGCGTTGACGGCCGTGCAGGTCGCCCTGCTCACCATCTACGACATGTGCAAGGCCGTAGACCGCGGCATGTGCATGGAGGGGATCCGGCTACTGGAAAAGCATGGTGGCAAATCCGGCAGTTGGGTGCGCGACTGAGCACACGATGATGCCCAGCAGCCCCTTGTGGTGGCGTGGGGCCCGCCGGGTGCGAAACTGGGCCGCGGCGCGTGGCCACCCTCTGAAACTGCCGCTCCGTCTGCCAAGTGCCTTCATCACCGGCAGCGTGGGGAAGACCACCACCAGCAGCATGCTGACGCACATCCTCTGCGCAGACGGTCTGCGCGTGGCACTTGTCACTACCGAATGGGCTTGCCTGCAGCCGCCGCAAGGTCTGCCCCGGATTATCCGTCGCGGGGATTCCGCCAACTGCCGCTTCGCGACCGATGTCTTGGCGAGCGCCCCCGCGGACGCGGCGGTGTTCGAGCTGGCTCGGGGCGGGCTCATCAAGCGAGGCATGTGGTTCGATCGATGCACGGTGTCTGCCGTCCTCAACATCGGGGACAACCATCTCGGTCTCGACGGCATTGAAACGCGCGAAGACATGGCTCGCGTCAAACTCGGCGCCGCCCTGCCCGCGCGTCGGCTGGTGGTGCTGAACGCTGATGACCCCTTGTGTCTTGCCATGCGCGACACGCTGACGCCACGCCAGTTCGGCCTTGTCAGCCCGAGCGGCGACATCACGCGACTCGACGCAATACGACAGCCCGGCGAAAGTTTCGCCTGGCTGACACCCGGCACTGGGGAATCACTGCATGTCGCACTGCCGGGAGAGGAGATTCTCACGTGGCCAACCGCTGCCCTGCCGGCCACACTGAATGGACTCTATCGCCCGGCCGCCGTGAACGCGCTCTTCGCGATCTTGCTGGCCGTGGGCTTGGGTGTGCCGCTTGTGCGCGCGCTCACCGCGCTTGAGAGTTTCGAATCGACTGCAGAGCAGAACCCGGCTCGCATGAATGTGATCACGGGCAAGCCCTGGCAGATGATCCTCACCACCGTGGATGGACCGGTGCCAGTGGCAGCGCTTGCAGAGTACGCGCGCAACGTTGCAGTGACGGGCCGTCGGCTGCTGGTGCTGACCACGACGGATGATCGCCCCGATGATTTCATCCGCTCGACGGCCGCCGCAGCGGTCGATGGGGGCTTTGATTTCTATTTCTGTGCCGACTACCTGCCACTGAGAAGCCGGGCGCCGTTGGTGGCCGCAACGCTGCTGGCCGAAGGTCTGCGCGAAGCCGGCGTGGCGGCTGAAAATATTCGCATCCTGCCAGACACCCGCACGGCGCAGGCACTGGCCGAAACATTCGCCGCTCCGGGCGATTTGCTCATCGTGGCCCAATGAGCCGCAGCAGTACGCCGCCCGCCGTGGCGTGCGCTCAGTCGTACTTCAGATATTTGAAGCGGGGATCCTCCGGCGTGCCCTCCAACGCGCCGGCTTCGTTCAGCGCCGGTTGCCACATCACCACTTCTTCAATCTTCTGCGCGAGCTCGAAATCCTTGTCCGTGATGCCCTTGGCCGCGTGATTCTGCAATTTGACCGTGACGAAGGCATAGGAGACGTTGAGATCAGGATGATGCCAGGCCGCCTCGGCCAGATGCCCCACTGTATTCACGACCATCAAGGTGCCCTTCCAGCCGGAAGTCTTGTAGGTCCGGCGGATCCAGCCGTCCTTGTAACTCCACTTGGGCAGGCTGGCCGCGAGTGTCGACTCGATTTCTGCTTCCGTGTAGACCTTTTCCGATTTGCGTTCACGCCAGGCCATGTGACTTCTCCTCGTGGATGGAACCGGATTGTGGCGCATGCGGCGGCACCAGAAGACTCTTGAGCGCCCGCACCCGCGCCTCACTGAGTGATGCCGCGCGACCACCCTCGCACAGGGCGCCGCGAAAGCCGAGATAGTCGGGCGCAAGTGCTGCGAGTGGCGCCACATCCTCCGCGCTCAGACTGCCGGCAAGGCCGGTCAGCAGACCGTGGCGGCGGGCAGCAGCTACAAAGGCCGCAATCTCACCGGGGCGCAGACGTTGTCGAAGCCCGCCCCTGTTCTTGTTGGCGGTATCGAGCATCACACCTTTCAGGCCGAGGGCTGAGAGCGCTGCCACATGCGCCTCGGTGGGTGGGTCTTCCGCAAAGCACACGGCAATGAGTCCGCGCGCTTCGCCCACTGCGGCCCGCAAGGCTTCTGCCATGTCACCCGCCAACCGGCTTGCGAGCACGCCCACCTTCACCCACGGCACCCCGGCTGCCGTAAACGAGGCCACTTTGCCCGGAATGACGGCCGGTGTTTCCCAGCAGTCGCCGATGGTCGCGCTGACGGGCAGGCGGTCGGCGTAGGTCGCCGCGACCACTGCGGCCACAGCCTGTGGAACTGCACCCAACGCGCCTGCGCCCGGCTCTTTGAGATCCAGCCAGTCACAGCCCCCGGCAACCGCCCGCTCGGCTTCCAACAGCGAACGCACGCTGGCGAGCAAGGCTGTCACGCGGCGGCACCATGACGCGGATGTGCATCGACCGCGCTTGTGAGCCAATGCCAGGCTTCCTGTTCGCGTGGGCCGCCCGTCTTGTCCACTGCGTGCTGCAGGTATGCACGCTCGGTGCGAACCTGTGCGGGCGCCAACCAGTCAAGCCTGGAGACAAGGATCGCCAGTTCGACCACTGCGGCCTGGGCGCGGTTGAAACCGGTGAAAGCCCCATGGGTGGCCTCCAGCACGCGCTGACAGACAAAACGGGGACGCTCGGGATCCTCACGCATGCTCATAACTCTCAGCTCCCAATGCGCCAGCGACTCTGCCAGGCGGGGCACTGCGACTTCGGTGGATGCCACCATGGGCCACTCACGACGGCCGGTGAGTGCCCCCGCGATGACGCGTACATCGGTAGTGAAATTCAGCACCGCCTCAGGATGACGACGCAGATTGTCCAAGGTGCGCGAGGGCACGAAAGGCGCAAGCACCACCCTGTTGCCCTCGCAGCGGTATCCGAGCGGCGTGATATGCGCACGACCACTGGCGTCCAAGGTCGTGATCACCGCCTCGTGAATGAGCGAGTTGGTCATCTGCGCGTCAAAGGCAATTTGGCTGATATGAACCACCGTGTCGGTTCATTGAAGCCACGGTGCAGTGCACAAGCTGTCTTGGCCGCGCCGGCAGATCCGGAAACCCGCGCTGGCAGGTGTGTTTTTTCAGGACGCGAGTCTGGCACGGAAGCTGCTCTGAACCGATGAACGCTGACCGACTTGATTGTCGCAGTGTGGGAGACACGCCTCAAGCGTGCAGGATCCACAACAACGGGAGAGTCACAATGGCTTGGGAAACCCCTTCGTACAGCGATGTGCGTTTCGGCTTCGAAGTCACCATGTACATCAACAACCGTTGATCGTCTGGTGATTGCCGCCCGGGGCCGCGCTGCGGCCCCCGGGTCGCCCGCACAAGAGTCCTGATCCGCAGAGCACCTATCCGTGGTCCAGTTTGCCGTTCCCCGCCCCCGCACTACCGCAACCACGCCTTGGTCCCGCGAAGAATTCGAACAGCAGCTCCGTGCCAAGGAGCGCCGCTACCACATCCATCACCCGTTTCACAAAGCCATGAATGGCGAGGGTATCTCGCGTGAGGCGGTGCAGGGCTGGGTCGTCAACCGTTTCTATTACCAGCAAGCCATCCCAATCAAGGATGCTGCAGTCATGGCCAACTGCCGGGACCGGGACGCCCGCAGACTGTGGATCCAGCGCATTCTTGACCACGATGGCACAGGCAGCGACGAAGGCGGCATCGAAGCCTGGCTCGCGCTCGCCAAGGCCGTGGGGCTCAGTCGGGAGGAAGTCGAGAGCGGTGAGCATGTGTTGCCCGGCGTGCGTTTCGCCGTAGATGCCTACATCAACTTTGCGCGCAGCGCGAGTTTCGAAGAGGCCGCCTGCTCCTCACTGACCGAACTCTTCGCCCCGACCATCCACCAGAAACGTCTCGACAACTGGCCAGAGCTTTATCCGTGGATAGAGCCTGAAGGCTACCGCTATTTCCGCAAGCGGCTCAGCGAAGCGCGGCGCGATGTGGAACATGGTCTGTACGTTACCCTCGAACACTTCCGTACCCGCGCGGAGCAGGAATACGCGCTCAACATCCTGCAGTTCAAGCTCGATATCCTGTGGACGATGCTGGATGCCATGTGGCTCGCCTACATCGACCACAAGCCTCCTTTCCATTGTTGCCCGCGCTGAGCACCAGCCCCATGCCAGAACCTTTGTCTGCCTCCTCCGTTCCGAAGATCTCGCCGCTCTTCCGCCTGCAGTGGGAAGAGGCCCAGAACTGCCATGTGCTGTTGTACCCGGAAGGCATGGTCAAGCTGAGTGGCAGCGCCGGCGAAATCCTGAAGCGCGTGGATGGGCAGAATTCCATCACCGGCATCGTGGACGAGTTGAAGCAGCAGTTCCCCGGCGTGCCGCTGGAGGCAGATGTCCTCAAGTTCCTGGAGGTGGCGCATGACAACGGCTGGATCCGCATCCTCTAGTCCAGCGCCGGGCAAGCCTCTCTGGCTGCTTGCTGAACTCACCTATCGCTGCCCGCTGCAGTGCCCGTACTGCTCCAACCCGCTCGACTTTGCTCGCCACAAGACAGAACTCGATACGGCAGACTGGATCCGGGTGTTGCGCGAAGCGCGCAAGATGGGCGCGGCCCAACTGGGCTTCTCTGGCGGTGAGCCCTTGCTGCGACCGGATCTGGAGGAGTTGATCGCAGAAGCACGCCAACTGGGCTACTACACCAATCTCATCACCTCGGGCGTCGGCATGGACGAGGCCCGCATCAAGGCGTTCAAGACCGCGGGACTTGATCACATCCAGGTGAGCTTCCAGGCAAGTGACGAGGCCTTGAACAACTATCTCGGCGGCACGGATTCCTTCCGCCACAAATACGAGATGGCGCGGCTGGTGAAGAAGTACGAGTATCCCATGGTGCTCAACATCGTCATCCATCGCCAGAACATCGACCAGATGGAGGACATCCTCCGCATGACGGTGGATCTGGAGGCCGACTATGTGGAACTCGCGAGTACTCAGTACTACGGCTGGTCCAAGCTGAACGAGGCAGCGCTGCTGCCCACACGCGAACAGTTGCAGCGCGCGGAAGCCATCGCGCACGACTATCAGGCGCGCATGAAGGGCCGCATGAAGATCATTTACGTGGTGCCGGACTACTACGAGAACCGGCCCAAGGCCTGCATGAATGGCTGGGGCGCGATCTTTCTCACCATTGCGCCAGACGGCTCCGCCCTGCCGTGCCACGCCGCACGCCAATTGCCGGGCCTCGAATTTCCCAATGTGCGCGAGCACAGTGTGGACTGGATCTGGAACGACTCATCGGCGTTCAGAAAGTACCGTGGCGACGAGTGGATGAAGGAGCCTTGCCGCAGTTGCCCGGACAAGCACAAGGACTTTGGCGGCTGTCGCTGTCAGGCCTTCATGCTGACCGGCGATGCCTGCAACGCGGATCCGGTATGCGACAAGTCGCCGCATCATGCGGCGCTGGTCGCCCAGGTAGAAGCGATGACCAGCCGCCCCCTGCCCTCGCCTGGCGAGAAGCCCCTGGTGTTTCGCAATACGCGGAATTCGAAGGCACTGACTGCCGAGAGTTAGTTGCGCTGAGTCCTGCGCCGAAATGTCTATTCTCAACCTGACGTGCCGGCCTCTTCGCGCGCTATCGCCCAAGCTACCTCCATGGCCTGGCGGTTGGCGCGCACATCATGCACCCGGAACGCCTTCACACCGGCTGTCGCGCCGAGGGCTGTGGTGGCGCAGGTAGCGCCCACCAGTTCAGAGAACACGGTCTCGCGGCAGATGGCGCCCATGAAGCGCTTGCGGCTGGTGCCGAGTAACACCGGGTAACCGGTGGCCACGAACCGCGGCAAGGCGCGTAGCAGCGCCAGATTGTGGGCCCGGGTCTTGCCGAAGCCGATGCCGGGGTCAATCAGGATATGTCGGGCAGGAATGCCGGCTGCGACGGCGGAGTCCGCGCGTGCGAGCAGGTAGGCCAGCACTTCCTCCACCACATCTGCGTACTGCGGCGCCTGCTGCATGGTTTCAGGCGTGCCCTGCATGTGCATCAGCACCACACCCGCGCGTTGCCGCGCGACGGTTTCCAACATGCCGGGGGCGCTGCCACCCGAGATGTCGTTGACCAGCGTGGCCCCGCCCTCGAGCGCCGCGGCGGCGACCTGTGGGTCTCGCGTATCCACACTCAGCACCACCTCCGGCGGCAGCAGCGGGCGCAGGCATTCCAGCACCGGCAATACGCGATCGATCTGCTGCTGCGTGTTCACCGGTTGTGCTCCCGGTCGCGAGGATTCGCCTCCGATATCAAGAATGGAAGCGCCCTCTTCCACCATGCTGAGTGCATGGCTCAGCGCCGCGTCCCGTGCAAGAAACCGCCCGCCATCCGAGAAACTGTCCGGCGTGATATTGAGCACCCCCATCACACGCGGCGGTGCTGCGGGATCTGTCAGCGCCAGCGTGTCCAGCAGGGCTTCCCGGTCGCGCATGGTGTTCACGCCGCTGACCGGCCAACAAGCTCCAACATTTCGTCTGCAGCACGCACCAGGGCTTCCTCGATCACCCGTTCGCCGGACAGATGGCCACCGCTGCGCAGAATCTCGAGGCGCGAACCCGACAGGGCCTGATGCAGCGCCCACGCGGACTCCGGCGGGCAGGTGATATCGCGCTGGCCATGGACCAAGGTCACTGGTACACGCGGCACGCGGTGGATGTCCTCCAGCAACTGGTTGGGACGCAGGAAATACCGGTGCTTTGCGTAATGCAGTTCGATGCGTGCCTTGCCGAGCACTTCCGCAGTGGGCGTCGGGAGATCACCGGAGGGCGCCTGATCGAAGGCGTACATCACGACTTCTCCAGACCACGCAGCCCAGACCTGGGCAACATGCAAGGCCAGTGCTTCATCCGGGCCGAAGAGAGCCGCATGGAGTGCATCTACCGTGTGGCCAATCTCACGGGTGGCTTCCACAAACGCATGCCAGGCGCGCGGCAGCAGACGTGCCGCACCCTCGGATCCTAGAAACCATTCCAGATCGCGCTGGCGTGCGAGGAAGCTCCCGCGCAACACCATACCGAGCACACGTTCCGGATGCTGCTCGGCGTACGCGAGCGACAGCGCCGCGCCCCAGGAGCCACCGAAGAGCACCCAGCGTTCCACCCCATGACGGATGCGAATGCGTTCCAGATCCGCAACCAGTGTCTGAGTAGTATTGGCTTCCACACCGGCAAAGGGCGTGGAACGGCCTGCGCCCCGCTGGTCGAAAATGAAGCTGCGGTAGCGCTCGGGATTGAAGAACTGCCGATGACTCGGCTTGCAGCCGCCCCCCGGTCCGCCATGCAAAAACACGATGGGGATGCCATCCGGATTGCCGGCCTCTTCCACATACAGCACATGGCCGTCGCCGACATCCAAAGGGCCGGCGCGGCGCGCTGCAACCGGCGCATACAAAGTGCTCATGGGATCAGAGATCGTTCAGAATCTCGTTACGGCGACGCGCGTATTCTTCCTCAGTCACCAGCTTGCGGGCGCGCAAGGCATCCAAGGTCGCGAGTCTTTCCTCTACCGTCTTGACGCTGCCGCCACCGGCCGACAGATCCTTGATCTGTTGTCGGAGCCGCGCCATCTCTTCACGCATCTGTCGGCGCTCCAAAGTGAGCTTGGCGGCTTCCTGTCTGGCCTTCTCGGCCGTCTTGCGTTGCTCCTCCGGAATCTGTTCCTCGCGATAACCGGCGGCCGCAAGCGCGAGGTCGACCACCACCCAGTCCGGGCGCTTGCCCGCGGCACCGCCGTAGTAATCAACACCCGCCGTCGCCACCACACGCCCGGGCATCTTGCCGGTCTGCTTGGCACGGCTGCCGGTGTCAAAGAAAAGGTCGCTGGTGTTGTCGATCACACCATAGGCGCCCTCTGCATTGCGTTGGGCTCGATCCTTGCGCAGACGGTAGGTGCCAATGATGAGATTGAGCTTGCCGTCGGCATAGAACGCGCGACCGGCGGTCCATTCCCGTTCCTTGGCCGTATCGAGCATCACGTCGGCATAGCCGCGCAGGTTGAAAATCACATCCTCGTTCGGTTTGGCCTTGAGCAGGGCCTCGGCCAAGGTGCGCCCCAGCATGTCCGCCTGGCCGGTCGAGAGGAGCGGATGGGCTTCTTCATTGCGGAAGAAGCCGCCCTTGTCCCATAGCTCAAGGGACTTGAGTGCATCGCGGATGTCCTCGGGCTCCAAGGTGGCCGGATGGGCGTTGGGTGGATAACGTTCGTCGGCCTTCAATCCTTGCGGCGTCAAAGCCACGAACTGCTCCTGCAGATCCCATATTTCTTTGTTGATGACAGGCTTGGCGAAAATGCCGCCCAGGAGATCAATTGCACCGGCCGCGTGGGTCAACAGCAAAAGTGCGAACAGGCTTGCAGCGCGCAGGGCAAAAGGGAAACGGGCACGGGAATCACGACGCATCGGGTGAAGCCTATCCAGACTGCAGGAATCAGAGGGCGTGAGTATACCTAATACACGTCACATGCCCCATCAAAGCCCAGCCAAGCTTTACCACGGGTGAATAGATGGGGTTACAGAGGGGTTGGCCCGGAACGCAAACGCGACGCCGGCGGGCTGTCGTCGCGAGAATGCTTTGACTGGTGTCGTCCTCCGGGCTTTTGCGAGCGAGTGGAAGGCGATTGCACAAATGAAAACGCCTCCCGAAGGAGGCGTTTTCGCTTCAGGTCAGCACAAGGCTTACCAGAAGAAGAAGGTACCCACGCTGAAGATATCAGCTTCAGTGGCGGTGCCGGTCGAGCCGGTGAACTCGTTCTCACCGAAGTCGTTCTTCTGGTGGCTGTATTCTGCAACCAGCTTCAGCCAGGAGGACATGTCGTGATACACGCCAATCGTCCACATGCTCAGCTCGGCGTC
>JAURMM010000189.1 GCA_030830685.1 Gammaproteobacteria bacterium
CAGCACTGGCTAGAAAGTCCCGCGCGCGCATGCCATGCCCAGCGCGCGCAATGCTGACGTTGCCGGGCTTGAAGGCAAGTACGTCGTAGCGGCAGGCCAGCCGGAAAAGCGCCGCCGCGTGCTCCCCGTCCATCAGCGCAGGTGGGTCAGGAAAGCGTCAACCAAGGCGCCGGTAACATCAGCCCCGGTGGCCTGGGTCAGTCCCCACCAGGCAGGAATACCGTTGACCTCGGTCACCTTCCACTCCCCCTCGGGACTGCGCAGCAGGTCGACTCCGGCGTAGTCGACATCCAGCGCAGCCGCCGCCGCCTCCGCGAGTTCTGCGACGGGCTGATCGAGCGGCACTGCAAGACATCGCGCACCCTGCGCACGGTTGGTGATCCAGTGTTCACTTTCGCGCTGCATGCAGAATCGCGCACGCCCGTCGATCACCATCACCCGCCAGTCACGATGCGGCGGGACCGGGCTGCCCAGGAATTCCTGCAGGTAGAACACTCCACCTACCGGCACCTCGGCCGCCAGTTGCGTGGCATCGCGCAGGAGCACCAGACCCTGTCCCTGTGAACCGAACAACGGTTTGAGTACCACCGCCTTTTGGGCCGCAAAAAGGGACGCGCAGATTGCCTGGGCTTCGCCCGCTGATTCACAGGCCCAGGTGGACGGTGTCGGCACACCCTGGCGAGCCAGCAGAAAACTCGTAAGCAGCTTGTCGACCGTGCGCTCGATGGCACGCCCGCTGTTGAAGACCGGCACATCCAGCATTGCAAAAGCGTGCAGCACATCCAGACGAAGGATCACGGACTCCAACGGCCCGCCCGGGACACCGCGCACGAAAACGCCGCGAGGCAAGGCGCTACCGAAACCCGGAAGTCGGGGCACGGGACCGGCCGTGTCAACGGCGAACCGGACCTCCTTCAGCGAGAGGAAAACAGACTCCACGCCGCGCGCCGCAAGCGCCCGGCGCAGGGCACGCCCATGCCACCCGGGCTCGTCGGTGAAAATGACGACGCGAGGATCGCGTGCCGGCAGTTTCATCCTCCAAACGAGAGATCGAGCAAATCCTCGCGCAAGGCCCCAGCCTCAAAGGTGCGCCCGCTCTTCATGGCCGTGACCGCACACACCGCGGGAGAGAACAGCATCGGATCGACCTTGTAGAAATCGTATTCGTAGTCTTTGAACACCTTGGCGAACGGGCGGCCGAAATCACGCGACCCGGCGCTCGGCAGCGCCTGTGCAAGGGCTTCGGCGTCTTCGTCCGTCGCATCCACGTAAAGCTGGACCCTGCCTCCGAAGAGAATCGCATCATTGGTCCGGCCCATGGCCTTGATGAAATTGGCAGTAGGCGGCGGAATCGGTGCAGTCCCCGCACCATCGACGATCCGCTCCAGCGGGAAGGCCAGCGCATGCACCTTGTGCAAGGCTACTTCGAGCACCCTAGCCACGATCTGCACACTGCCAGCGAGGCTGGAGGTCGGCGTGAGTATGAGCGTCAAGTCTGGCGGCGTGATCTGGCACTGCTGCGTGATCTTTTCGACGATTTCCGGCGGAGGGAGGCGATCGACCTCGAGCACGAGGCAGGTGGGCGCGGCGGGGTTGCGGTAGGCAAGCTCGTTGAACAAGGTCTCCCTGCTGCCAATCGACCGACCCGGGCCGGAACCCAAAGCATTGAAGCCCTCCGCGCCCTTGCCATGATTGAGACTCCAGCCTGCGTACTGGGACGCCAGGCAGGCGGTCACGGGGTCGCTGGCGTGGACGTCTACCTGCCATACCCAGCGCTTGAAGGGCGCATTGGCCCGCAGCGCGACCGTACCGAGTCCGCCCATGCAGATCTCGCTGATGAGGCGCCCTGCCTCGAGGCCGCCCGGCGCCTTCAGACCGGCGTCGATGATTCGGGTGCCGCTTTCCAGAGTCGTGACGTGTACACGATAGCGGGTCGGATCCGCGCTGAGCGCCCTGATCAGAGGTTCAGCACAGGCATTGACGTTGGCTCTTGGCAAGAGCTGGCTGGTATCCATCGCGACTCCCCGCATGCGAATTCATTGTTGTGGGCTGCCAAGGCGCTCCATCAGCTCGTGTACACGTGACTGCAGGGTCGTTAGAACCTCCGCATGAGAGCTGCCGGATGCCTGTACCGTGCAGATCGGTTCGCCCGCGCGAATGTGGCTACCGCGTGGTGGGCGATCACTGATCCAGTTTGGCCAGTCTAGCGAGTTTGGGATGCACAGGGGATGGGCTGCATACAGCACCCTGAGGCCTCTCAGCGTCGAGCAGAGCTTTGGTTCACTATGCGGAACCACTCCTCTGCAGGCCTCGAGATGGAGTCGGAGAGCATCCTCGGCTTTCGTGTGCAGCGGGAACGTGGCCGTCGGCCTTGGGTTGAGGTCGATTATCTGCGGCGTGCCACCGTCTGGCGGCAGCATGAAATCCAGTCCACACAAGCCCCGCCATCCGAGTTCGTTGGCGATCCTTGTCGCCGCGTGCTCGATACACTCCTGGACGTCTGGTGCCAAATCAGACGTAGTGATGGCGCCCTGCCATGCGAAGCTGCGACCGGCCATGAAGTCGTCGCGCAGCAGGCGGTTCCAACCCAGCACCTGGACGCCAGCGACAGTGGCGAGCAAAGTCACCGAATGCGCGTGGCCCTCGACCCGGCGCTGAAAATAGCTTCCGCCGCCCGTCGGGATCTCCTCATTGACCTCGCGCACATGCGCTCCCCCCGCACCGCCAGCTTCCTTGCACAGCCAGCCTTGGCCGCGGGGAAAGGCACGCGAGGTGGACGGCAGCGGAACTCCGTTCGCGCGCAAGGCCATGGCGAGCTCCGGAAGATCCAGCAGGCGGGCAACTCCGCTCAAATCGCTGCCAAGCAAGATCCCCTCATGCGCCAACGCCTGCAGCAATGCGGGGTGAGACTCCAAACCGCCGCCCCAGAGGAGCGGCGCCTGCGGCAAGCGTGCGCGCAGCGTACGGACGGCTGCGTGCAGCTTGGTACAATTGAGTTTGCCCTGGCCATCGAGCGCGAGGCGCTGCCAGGAAGCCGCACAGGCCAGGGTGTCCTCGTCGCCAAAATGGTCGATGACATGGGCCGCGCAACCGTAGGCCTGCGCCGCCTGGGCCAGGGCGCGCGCGGACAGCGCGAGGATCAGAACCGGCTCAGCGATCGCCGCTTGCCTGCACCGGAGCGCGTGCCAGCGCAAACGCCTCGTCATGGGCGAGGTAGACCGGCTCCGATGCCTCATACATGCGCGTCAAGAGACCGGTGTGCGCCCGGTATTTCACATCGCCCACGGCGAGGGCGCCGATGCCGCGGCTCTTGCCGTCTGCAGTCGCCAGAGATGCGCTGTTATTCTTGAGCTTGATGCCTTCGATACCGGCGGGCGGCACGGCGTTGGCGTCCACCGCGCCCCTGAGACCGACCGTATGCGCGAGTATTTCGGCGCTGAGCAGGCGGACCCCGGCTTTGGCCGTGTTGAACACAAGTTCTGAATGCGCCAACACCGAGACTGCGAACGGCAGCACCATCGCCTTGCGGGCGGCTTCGAGCATGTCGATGGCCAGATCGTAGTGCGCCTCATAGGCCATGTTGATGTCGAAGGGACTCACATAGCGCGTAGGTGCGAAAACATGCAGCAGATACGGGTCTTTCATGGACGACTCCCGATGACACGGGGCTGACAAGAGCTCAATCCGTGACTTCGATTATGGCGCCGTGATTGCACCCGGTCACGACCTGGCATCGCAAGCGACCGGCAGGCCCGACGCTTGCGTTCACATGCATGGCCACGGCCTCGGCGGTGTCCTGGTCTGGCACAAAAACGAAACCAGTGGGGCCCCAGGACGTCTGGCCAATGCCTCGCAGCGCGAAGCGCATCCGCACGGAATTCAGCGCGGCCGCGACACTTGGGCTGACATAGCGCTGCCCGCCCTGACAGGGCGCGAAGTAATCTCCGATCCTGGTCTGGATCTCGTCGATGGCGATGCTGAACGCAGCAAAGTCTTCCTCGGTCAGTGCCGGCATCAACCCGAGCAGACACCAACGCGCAAGCGTTGCGGCCACTGCTTCCTGCATGGGCGGGAGCCGGGCAAATGCCGCGAGCTCTTCCGGTCCATGCAGTCCGTGATCGGCCTCATCGAAAATCAACACGATGCGCCAGTCTCTGGGGAATGCGTATCGCGCCAGCACGGGTGCGGGGTGGACTGACCCTGGGACACGGCCGCCATCGATCACGACGCCGCCCTGCTCAAACACCGCGATTCCGATGCCAGAGCGCTGGCCTCTTCCCACGAGGGGCGCAAGCTCCCGTGCGGAAGCCTTCACGCCATTCAACAGGATCCAGCCCTTGGCCACCGTGAGTGCAGTCTGGGTCCCTGAGCCAAGTCCGGCGTGCACCGGTGCGTGGGCCTTCAAAGTCAGATGCACTGGTGCGTGCGATCCGAAGTGACGAGACAGTGCCAAAAGCAGCGCTTCCACGCGGGGGCCTTGGACGCCGGCTGCGACCACCTGAGGCTCGGCGTTGTCACAGGCTACAACCTTCACGCGCGCGTCAAGTCCGCTGATGGCAAGACCCACGCTGCCGAAGCGCCGTCCCAGCCCTCCATGCAAGTCGATGAAGCCTAGATGCAGGCGGGCAGGCGAAGTAACCGTGACCTCACGCCGCACGCATGTTACCTCTGGCAAGTGCCAACCCGATTCGATGCCCATGATTCATGGCACAAGTGTGGGCCATGGCGGGGCCCCGTCACAAATGCCGAAATGCATGGGCTGGAAAACCAGTCGGGGAGCAAGACTTGGGCCGCCACGCGTGACTGTGCTACCGTTAAGTACAGTCGCCACGGACGCTGCAAGCGTGGGCCGACCCAGACTGGTCATCCTTCTCCCAAGCTGGTCAAGCCGTGCCACAAGCCCTTGCGCCCTCCTCCCCGCTCGCGTCAGAACAGGCCGATATCGCCTGCCCCTTCTGTGGCCTGCTGTGCGACGACCTCGAGATGTCGGAAGCTCTCAGTCCGAAGCAGCCTCCACACAGAGCATGCCCCCGTGCCCAGCTCGGCTACACCGCGGCGGAGCTGACAGGAAATCCCGGCATTGCCGGCAAGCCGGCCGATTTCGAAGCTGCCCTGTCTGCAGCCATTCGCCTTCTGCGCGCGAGCAAGCGTCCCCTCTTCAGCGGTCTCGGCAGTGATGTGCAAGGCTTGCGTGCGCTGTTCAAGCTCGCCGAGCGTTGCGGGGCGGTGGTCGACCACATGCATTCGGGAGCACTCAACAGCAGCCTGCGCGTGCTGCAGAGCCTGGGCTGGCACACCACCACGCTGGGCGAAGTACAGAATCGCGCGGACCTGGTGGTGATCCTCGGAGTCGATCTCGACCGGGGCTTCCCAAGATTCCTGGCGCGCCATGTGGCCGGACAGGATGCCCTGCAACCCGCACGCCGGGCGCAACGACGCGTGATCTATCTCGGCCCCAAGGCACACGCCCCAACCTGCCCGGCCGAGCTCCCGCTGGAAGTCCTGCCCACACCGACAGCGCGACTCGCCGAATCGCTGCGTACACTGCAGGGATTGCTGCAGGGCATTCCATTGCCGCGCACGGGCAAGGCCGCGGCCCTGGCGCCGCTCGCCGCCCGCATCAAGGCGGCGGAGTATCCGGTCTTCGTCTGGGCCCCCGGTCAACTGCCGGCCACCGTGTCGGATCTCGTGATCGGGGCTGCCTGTGAACTCGTGGCGCAGATCAATCGCACTCGCAGAGCCGCCGGTCTTGCACTGGGTGGGGACGATGGTGCGCAATCCGCGCTTGCCGTTTCCGCCTGGCTTACGGGCTTTGGTACCGGGGTGGGCTTCAGTCGCGGTGCGCTCAAACCGCAGGGAGAGCTCGGCGGAAGCGCCGCCGCCCTCGCGGAAGGTGGCTGTGATCTGATCCTTCACCTCAGCAGCTTCGGTCCGGCGCACCTGCCTGCCGCGGACAAGCCGCGCATCGTGCTGGCGCCACCCGGCTTCGCCCCACGCGAGGCGCCCGATGTCTATCTACCGATCGGGATACCTGGCGTGGATCATCCCGGGCAGTTGATCCGCACCGATGGGGTGGTTGCACTCCCGCTGCGGGCCCTGCGTCCCGCGCGCCATCCCTCTGCAGCCAGTGTGCTGCGGCAACTTTTTGCGGCACTGGAGCGCAAGTCGTGACGATGCGGCGGCTGACGGAGTTGCGGGGCGGGCGGATCTACGACCCCGCAAACGGCATCGATGGCGAGCGGCGATCGCTTTTCATCGACGACAACGGGTACCTTGCTGCGCCTCCCCGATCGCCTGCCGGAATCAAGGAGACACTTGATCTGGAAGGCTGCGTGGTGATGGCAGGCGGCATCGACATCCATACACACATTGGCGGTGGCAAGGTCAATCTGGCGCGCATGATGCTGCCCGAGGAGCATCTGGCCTCGCTGGTAGATCGCACGCGCCACCCCTGGCCCGGCAGCGGCATCGCCACGCCCTCCACCCTTACCGCGGGATACCGCTACGCGGAGATGGGCTACACCGCCTGTTTTGAGCCGGCAATGCTGCCGTCGAATGCGCGCGAAGCGCACATGGAGCTTGCCGACACACCCATCGTGGACAAGGGCGCCTATGCACTGCTGGGCAATGACGATTTCCTGCTACGCAGACTGGCTGACGGTGCATCCGACAGCGAAATCGCCGACTACATCGCCTGGACTCTGCATGCCACCCAGGCACTGGCCATCAAGGTGGTCAACCCCGGCGGCATCAACGCCTTCAAGTTCAATCAGCGCAAGCTCGATCTGGACGAAGAGAACACGGCCTATGGCGTCACACCCCGCCAGATCCTGCTGTCACTGGCGCGCAACCTGAATCGCCTCGGTGTCAGTCATCCGCTGCACATCCACGGCTGCAATCTCGGCGTGCCCGGCAATGTGCATACCACGCTTGCGACCATTGCGGGCCTGGAGGGTCTGCCTGCCCACCTGACGCACGTGCAGTTCCACAGTTACGGTACGGAGGGCGACAGGAAGTTCTCTTCCGGCGCGCTGGCTGTCGCCGAGGCAGTGAACCGAGCGCCCAACATCTCGATGGATGTGGGCCAGATCATGTTCGGTCAGACCGTGACCGAATCAGGTGACAGCATGCGTCAGCACGCCGGCAGCGCCTTTGCTTCGCCGCGCAAGAGCGTGCTGATGGACATCGAATGCGACGCCGGTTGCGGGGTGGTCCCATTCCGCTATCGGGACAGGAATTTCGTCAACGCGCTGCAGTGGATCATCGGCCTCGAGCTGTTCCTGGGGGTGAGCGACCCTTGGCGCATCTTCCTGACGACCGACCATCCCAATGGCGCGCCGTTCACCAGCTACCCGCACCTGATCCGTCTGCTGATGGATCGTGCCTTTCGCCAGGACATGCTGGCTACGCTGCTACCGGAAGCGGTAGCAGCCTCCCATCTCGGGAGCCTGGACCGGGAGTACTCACTCTACGAAATCGCTATCCTCACCCGCGCCGGCCCGGCCCGTAGCCTGGGGCTCAACACGCTGGGGCATCTGGGCATCGGTGCACGCGCCGACATCGCCGTCTATCGCGACCACCCTGATCGCGAGCGCATGTTCAGCAGCGCGCGCTACGTGTTCAAGAATGGGCAGATAGTGGTCAAGGAGGGTCGTGTGGTGGCGACACCCAACGGTGCCACGCATGTAACGCGGGCCGACTATGACGCGGGCATCACCCGTACGCTCGATGATTACCACGCCCGCTTCATGTCGGTCCGGCGCCGCAATCTCATGGTGTCGGATGCGGAGATCGAGGATCTCGGAGGCAGCCCCTTGTGCCTCCATCCCGTCCGGCGGCAGGCATGAACGACATGAACATGGCATGAAAATCAACGGCGTTCTCATCGAGGATACATTCGCGGAAGCCTTTCCGATGAAGGCTACCCGGCTCGTGATCACGGCAGCCAATGCGACCTGGGCCATGCATGCCGCGCAGGCGCTCACCGGCTTTGCAACATCGGTCATCGCCTGCGGCTGCGAAGCCGGCATCGAGCGCACGCTCAGGCCTGCACAGACGCCGGATGGGCGCCCGGGCGTCTCAGTCCTGCTGTTCGCCACCAGCACGAAGGAACTCACCCGCCAGATTCAGAATCGCGTCGGCCAGTGCGTGCTGACCGCGCCGACCAGCGCCTGCTTTGCAGGCCTGGAAGAAGGCGATCCCTTGCCGCTCGGCAAAGCCCTCCGTTTTTTTGGTGACAGTTACCAGATTTCCAAAAAAATCGGCAGCAAGCGGTACTGGCGGGTGCCGGTGATGGACGGCGAATTCCTGTGCGAGGATGTGACCCGCATGACCAAGGCCATCGGCGGCGGGAACTTCCTGATTCTTGCCGAGACCCAGGCCGCTGCCCTGCGTGCGAGCGAGCTGGCGGTGGCGGCCATGCGCAAGAGTCCGGAAGTCATCATGCCCTTCCCGGGTGGTGTGGTGCGTTCCGGCTCCAAGGTCGGGTCTCGCTACAAGGCCCTGCCCGCCTCCACCAATGATCGTTACTGTCCCACCCTCAAGCAGGTGGTGGACTCGGCCCTCCCCGAATCTGTCGGGGCGGTACTCGAGATCGTGATCGACGGGCTGAGTGTGGAAGCGATCAACGAGGCCACACGCGTCGGTATCGCGGCGGCCAGTAGCATGGGCCGCAAAGGCGGCATCGTTGCCATCACAGCCGGCAACTATGGCGGGAACCTCGGCCCGTTCCATTTCAAGCTCAGGGACATCATGGCCCCGCGGAGGCGTCGATGATCACCTTGCGGCTGCGCGCACCGTTGCCCTGCCAGGTCGACGCCTCTGGGCTCCAGCCGTCACTGGTGAGAGGCATGGACATCGCTGCCCTCAGCCGAGTGAAACTGCGCGTGAATGGCAAAGCCCACCCCTTGGGCGAATTCTTTACCCTGAGTGGCAAACCTGACAGCACGACACTTCGCATCACAGGTGTCACACCGGCCCTGCAAGGTCTGGGTAATGAGATGCGCGAGGGCTTGTTGCTGCTGGAAGGGAACTGCGGAGACGCCGTGGGTGCAGGCATGCGCGCAGGAGAGCTGCGCATCATGGGTGACGCGCGCCATCGTCTGGGTGCAGGGATGCGTGGAGGCCTGATCCGGGTGAGCGGCTCGGTTGGCGATTTTGCTGGCGGACCTCTGCCGGGCGCGGTCTCAGGCATGCGCGGCGGCACTTTGCTCATCTCGGGCGATGCTGGAGCGAGGCTCGCCGACCGCCTGCGCCGCGGCCTCATCCTGGTGGCTGGCAGTACGGGCCCGGCGCCTGCCAGCCAGATGATTGCCGGGACCGTCATTATCCTCGGCGCACCCGGGGATTCCCCCGGCACCGGCATGCGCCGCGGCTCCCTGCTGCTAAAGGCTGGAGCAGGCGCGCTGCCCCCTACATTCGTGCAGACGGGCGTACACGAACTTTCCTTCATCACCCTGCTCATGCGGCATCTCGAAACCTTGGACCCATGCCACGCCCGCGCCCTGCGCGGCTTTCGCCGTGTGCGCCGGTGGGTCGGGGATCGCGGATGCAGCGGGCAGGGTGAAATACTTTTCGCAGGACACTGACTCATGTCGCAAATCGCACGCAAAGGCCGCTTGCGCGGCCGCCTGGTAGACGCTTCAGCACGGCAGGAAGTACTGACCTTGCTGGGAGATCGGCCTCGACGGCGTGACCTTCTCATCGAATTCCTGCACCTCATCCAGGATGCGCACGGACATCTCGGCGCAGCGCATCTGGCGGCACTGGCAGAGGAGATGAAACTCGCTCCAGCGGAGGTTTTCGAGGTTGCAACCTTCTACCACCATTTTGATGTGGTGAAGGAAGAGCAGGTAGCACCCCCTGCGCTCACCGTGCGGGTCTGCGATTCGATCACCTGCGAGATGTTCGGAGCCAACATGCTGCACGATCATCTGGAAGCCACGCTGGGGTCAGGGGTCCGCGTGCAACGGGTGCCCTGTGTTGGAAGATGCCACGCGGCACCGGTGGTCGTGGTAGGTCAGAGACCTCTGGAGCATGCTGATGTCGAGGCGGTGACCACGGCAGTCGAAGCGGGTGCCATCACGGCGGATCTGCCTGAATCCGCACTCGATTTCGCGGCTTATCGTGCGCTCGGCGGCTACGGCACACTGCGTGCCTGCCATGCGGGACGCCATGCGCGCGAAGACGTGGTGCAGAAGCTCAAGGACTCGCGACTGCGCGGTCTGGGCGGTGCCGGCTTTCCGGTCGGCCTCAAATGGGAGACCCTGCGCCAACAGCCGCAACCCCGCCTGGTCGCAGTCAACATTGACGAGGGAGAGCCCGGAACCTTCAAGGACCGCCACTACCTGGAACGCGATCCGCACTGCTTTCTCGAAGGCATGCTGATCGCCAGCTGGGCCATCGAAGCCGAGGCCTGCTATATCTACCTGCGAGATGAATACGCGGGCTGTCGTGCGCTGCTGGAGCGTGAACTCGCGGCCCTGCAGGCAGACCCGCCCTGCCCCTTGCCCCTCATAGAGCTGCGCCGCGGCGCAGGTGCCTACGTCTGCGGGGAAGAGTCGGCCATGATCGAGTCCATCGAAGGCAAACGCGGAATGCCACGCTTGCGTCCTCCCTACGTGGCACAAGTCGGGTTATTCGGTCGCCCGACGCTCGAGCACAACATGGAGACTTTGTACTGGGTCCGGGATATCGTCGAGAAGGGCCCGCAGTGGTTCGCCTCGCAAGGCCGGCGTGACCGCCATGGTCTGCGTTCATTTTCAGTCAGCGGCCGGGTCTGCAAGCCTGGCGTGCATCTTGCGCCGGCCGGCATCTCGGTCCGCGAACTGATCGACGAATACTGCGGGGGCATGCTGCCCGGCCACGTTTTTCACGGCTACTTCCCCGGAGGAGCCTCCGGCGGCATCCTGCCCGCCGCGCTCGGCGACCTGCCACTCGACTTCGATACCTTGCAGCCGCACGGCTGTTTCATCGGCTCTGCCGCGGTCATCGTGCTGTCGGATCAGGACAGCGTGCGCGCGGCTGCACTCAACGCCATGCGTTTCTTTGCCCACGAATCCTGCGGCCAATGCACACCCTGCCGGGTAGGCACGGCCAAGGCGGTGATGCTGATGGAAAAACCGGAGTGGGACGCCGCGCTGCTGGAAGAACTGGCACGCGCGATGGGCGATGCCTCCATCTGCGGCCTCGGCCAGGCGGCACCCAATCCCATGCGCTGCGCCTTGCGCTACTTTCCAGAGGAGTTTGAGCCACGATGAGTGCCGTACCCGTGGAAAGCGCCGTGTCTTCTGTCCCCTTCACGCTGGATGGTCGTGCCCTGGAAGCCCTGCCCGGCGAGACCATATTGCAGGCGGCGAGCCGGGTCGGCATCGAGATCCCTCATCTCTGCTACAAGCCTGGCTATCGTCCCGATGGCAACTGCCGGGCCTGCGTGGTGGAGATCAAGGGCGAACGCGTGCTCGCACCTTCGTGCTGCAGGCAGCCTCAAGCGGGAATGGAGGTGAGCGCAGAGAGTGAGCGCGCCCGTCACTCCCAACGCATGGTCTTCGAACTCCTGCAGTCGGACATGCCGGCAGCCGGCAACCACGCCTACACACCGAACTCCGAATTTGCCCAGTGGGCAGAGAAACTCGGCGTCACGGAATCACGCTTCGAGGCGCGGCATCAGCCCGTGGCCGACGCTTCCAATCCGGCCATTGCCGTCAACCTCGATGCCTGCATCCAGTGCACGCGCTGTGTGCGCGCCTGCCGTGAGGAGCAGGTCAATGATGTGATCGGTTACGCCTTCCGCGGCGAGCATTCCGCCATCGTGTTCGATCTCGACGATCCCATGGGCGACAGCAGCTGCGTCAGCTGCGGCGAGTGCGTGCAGGCCTGCCCTACGGGAGCGCTCATGCCAGCGCGTCCGGAATCCGCCGAAGTGCCGGACAAATCCGTGGAATCCGCCTGTCCCTACTGCGGCGTGGGCTGCCTGCTCAAGTTTCATGTGAAGAACGAGCGGATCATCGGCGTGGATGGCCGGAATGGTCCGGCCAATCACAGCCGGCTGTGTGTGAAAGGCCGCTACGGTTTCGACTACGTGCATCATCCGGATCGCCTCACCGCGCCCCTGATTCGCCTCGAGGGCGTGCCGAAGACTGCCACGCTCATTCCGCGCGAAGAAATCTGGACCCATTTCCGCCCGGCCAGCTGGGACGAGGCGCTCGCACTCGCGGCCGGTGGACTGAAGCGCATTCGCGATGAGCTCGGGCCGGCGAGCCTCGCCGGCTTCGGCTCCGCCAAGGGCTCGAATGAGGAAGCCTATCTGTTCCAGAAGCTGGTGCGGACGGGCTTCCACACCAACAATGTCGACCACTGTACGAGGTTGTGTCATGCCTCTTCGGTGGCGGCCCTGCTGGAGACCCTCGGCTCAGGCGCAGTATCGAATCCCGTGGAAGATGTGCGCGAGGCGGAGTTCATCCTCATCATCGGCGCGCGTCCCACGGTGAACCATCCGGTCGCGGCCACCTTCATGAAGAACGCCGTGAAGGATGGCAAGACGCTGGTCCTGATGGATCCCTACAGTTCGCAGCTCGCTCGCCACGCCACGCACTATCTGCAGTTCCGTCCGGATACCGATGTGCCGCTGCTGAACAGCCTGATGCACGTCATCATCGAAGAGGGTTTGGAGAATCGCGACTACATCACGCGCTACACCGAAGGCTATGAGGCTTTGAAGCGCTGCGTAGCCGACTACGGCCCGGAAAAAGTGGCGCCCTTGTGCGGTGTTGCCCCCGAGGTGTTGCGTGACGTGGCGCGACGCTATGCCACGGCCAAGGGCTCGATGATTTTCTGGGGCATGGGCATCTCGCAGCATGTGCATGGAACGGACAACGCCCGTTGCCTCATTTCATTGGCCCTGCTGACCGGGCAAATCGGTCGACCGGGGACAGGCCTGCATCCGCTGCGCGGCCAGAACAATGTGCAGGGCGCGTCCGACGTGGGACTGATCCCCATGGTGTTCCCGGACTATCAGCGTGTGGACGACCCGCACGTGCGGGCACGCTTCGAGGCACTGTGGGGCATGCCGCTGGATGGCAAACCCGGCCTGACAGTGGTGGAGATCATGCGTGCCATCCACGCGGGAAAAATCAAGGGCATGTACATCATGGGCGAGAATCCCGCCATGTCTGATCCCAATCTCAATCATGCCCGGCAGGCACTTGCCGAGCTCGAGCATCTGGTGGTACAGGACATCTTCTTCACCGAGACTGCGGGCTTTGCCGATGTCATCCTGCCCGCCTCGGCATTCCCGGAAAAAACCGGAACGTTCACCAACACGGACCGACGGGTGCAGCTGGGCCGCCAGGCAATCTCTCCACCAGGCGAGGCGCGCCAGGATTTGTGGATCATCCAGGAGATGGCCCGTCGGCTTGATCTGGACTGGCACTACGCAGGGCCGGAGGACGTGTTTGCGGAGATGCGCGAGGCGGCGCCCAGCATCGCCGGCATCACCTGGCGCAGGTTGGAACAACAACACTCGGTGACTTACCCCTGCGAGCATGAGGGCGATCCGGGTCAGTCGATTCTTTTCGGCGAAGGCTTCCCCACGCCGAGCGGACGCGGCAAGTTTGTGCCCGCGTCCTATATCCATGCCGACGAGCTGCCAGACCCGGCCTATCCCTTCGTGCTCATCACCGGTCGTCAGCTGGAGCACTGGCATACCGGCAGCATGACCCGGCATGCCACGGTGCTCGATGCGCTGGAGCCGGAGCCGGTGCTGAACGTGAACCCGGAAGACATGCTCACCGCTGGGCTTGTACCAGAGGGTTTCGTGCGTGCCTCTTCCCGGCGCGGAGAGCTCGTGGCGAGGGTGAGGCCTGATCCGGGCGTGCAGCGCGGCACCGTCTTCATGGCCTTCTGCTTTGCGGAGGCGGCAGCGAACCTGCTCACTAATGAGGCGCTGGACCCCTTCGGCAAGATTCCGGAATTCAAGTTTTGTGCAATCAGGCTGGCGCCTGCCGAGGCGACGGAAACAGTACGCGAACCTGCGTGAAGTAAAGCTCTCCGCGCTTCAGCAGGGGAGTCAGAGCGGTTCGGCTGATACCAGGCTGAGTGTCTCGGAAATCAATGGAGGTGTGCCCTGTCCGTCTCCCGGCACCAGGGTGGTCACCTCAAAGAAGTATCCAGGAAGCATATCGCTCACCACGACACGGTAGATCTTGTCAGCAAATTTCTCGAAGGCCGCGCGCTTGGGATCTTTCACATAGGGCGCGAAAGTGATCTCCTTGCCGGCGTAGCGCTGGCCTTGGAATTCGATTGAAGTCTCGACCACCTTGGCATCCTCGGCGAGCGCGAACTTGATGCGGCGCTGGAAATAGCGCCAGCGCTCCCGAGCCTTGCCATCCGGATCAGTCAGCCGATTCATTTCGTAGACGTCCCCCTGCAGATAGACCTTGAGCACCGGGTTGGCGTCCGTGGCTTCCTCGGGCTCGATCGGGAACTGCCGTTCGCCGGTGAAAAAGGCGAGGGAGGCGGACTTCAGACCGTCGTCCCGCAGCTTGTGGATGGTGAAGACAACCTTGTCCTCGAAGCCGGTCTCCAGCGTGCCGGTTTTGTGGAAGCGGTACTCCAATACCGTGGGCGCCTTGATGGCGCGGAGTTGATCGCCGGTCCACAAGAGGCGCTCCGCTTCGGAGAACGTCACCTCAGGGGTTTCCTCCGTTGCTTGTGCGCACTGAACGGCCAGCAGCGCCGAACACAACAGCACAAGCACACCCGCGCGCGGGGAGGCCACGATCGAGCGGCGAGAAAAATCAGTCATCGTCTTCCTTCCTGGCCGCGACCGGCTTCAAGGGCAGCAGCGGGATCCCGTACTCCACAAGAATCCCTTCGATGGCGCGTTGATTCTTCGCGATGAGCGCATCCACTTCATCACGCCAGGCGTCTTCTCCGTGGCGCACCGCGGCGGCGATCTGGAAATCGAACTGGATCTCCCAGGGCTGTCCTTCGCTCTCGCCACGTTCACTCTCGAGCGGAATGACCACAAGTTCGTGATCACGCATGTTCTTCGCGATGTAGCCCGCGATGGG
>JAURMM010000190.1 GCA_030830685.1 Gammaproteobacteria bacterium
ATGACTTCCGCAGAGCGGCGAGTTCCCCGCCCGGGCGCTTGAGCGCTGTGGCAGGGTAAGCCGCGAGCGAGGGCTCGTCATCTTGCGGGTCATTGAATTCGGGCACCGCGGACGGCAGGTCCCCGGCGCGCAGTTCGGCGGTGCCGTCCTGCAGGGCCGGCAGATCGAGCGAGTACCCTTCAGGCACCAGGGAGAGCACGAGCAGCAGGCCAACCACAAGCCGTTGGAGGACGGCTCGTGTGGAATCGTGCCTGAAAGACTGACCCGTCGGCATCAGGGCGATGCGTCCCGAATGAGAAGTGTCGCGAGAGTGTAGGGGAATTTCCGGGCTGCAGGAAGAAGTGCTTCAGGATGATCGCGATCAGTTAGGGGGGGCCGCGGACTGCATAGACTTTGCCCCGGAGACGGGGACGACAGGGATGTGCAGCGTGCGAACGTGAGGGATCGCGCAGGCGTGAAGGATCGCGCCTCGACACCACAGGTGGGTCGCACGCTGCTTTTTTCCGCACGCCAAAGCTTTGCCAAGAAGTGTTAAGGCCTTCTGGTCTGCAGGTCAGGTGCCACCAGATACTGTCCGCACACTGTTCTTTGCCAAGGAACGGTGAACGCAAAAAACGGTGGAGGTAGACATGCGCGCATTCATGGTGTTCTTGCTCACGATCGCGCTCGGGATGCTCATCATCCCGCCTTTCGCCATGGCTCATGGTGGACTCGAGCATGACATTGCAGCGCTCGACCGGAGACTCTCAGCCCATCCCGAGGAGATTCCGGCACTGTTGCATCGCGCCGATCTCCTGCGCCTGGAGGGTCAGTTTGAGCGCGCATTGAAGGATCTGGAGCGCGTTGATTCTTTACAGCCTGCAAATCCGGAAGCCGCCTGGGTGAGGGCACGGCTCAGGGTTGATCAGCATCGTGAGGCCGCCGCCTTGGGGGATCTGGACCGTTGGCTCGAAGTCCATCCCGACCATGCCGCAGCCCTGATCCTGCGTGCGCAGGTGCACATTTTCGTCGGTGACGCTGATGAGGCGGTGCGTGACTACGGGCTTGCCATCATCCACAGCCATCCCGCTGAGCCTGAATTGTTCACTGCCCGCGCTGAGATCCTGCAGGCACAGGGCCACCCGGCAGAGGCGCTTGAAGGACTTGAACAGGGGATGCGCCAGCTCGGGCCGCTGCTCAGTCTGCAAATCCCCGCGCTTGAGCTTGAGCTGTCACTGGGCCGGGAGTTGGACGCAGTCGCGCGCATGGGGCGAATCATCACCGATGTTCCTCGCAAGGAAGCATGGCTCGCGCGCCGGGCTGAACTTCTGGAACGCATGGGTCGCCGCGAAGACGCGCGCCGCGACTGGCTCGCGACGGTGGCGGCCTGCAAGGCGCTGCCGCCGTCTCAGCGCAACAGTCGGGCTGTTCAAAAGCTGCTGGAGCGTGCCGGTGACTCGTTGAGCGACAGCAAGTCGCTCGAAAGCTGAACCCTTGAAGCGCCAGGAACCGGATTTCATGCATACCATTACGCGATCGCTGCTCTCGATTCTTCTGTTGGGTCTAGTACTGGTTGCACCCGCTGGCGCAGACCAGACGCTAGTCGCAAGCGGAGGCGCCTGGCGCTATCTGGACAACGGCAGTAACCAGGGTACGGCTTGGCGCAGCATGACTTTTGACGATGCCACCTGGCCAAGTGGCAATGCCCAACTCGGCTATGGTGACGGCGACGAAGTCACCACCTTGAGCTACGGTCCGAACAGCGCGGCGAAATACATCACCACCTATTTCCGCAAGCGTTTCGAGGTCGCCGACGTCACCCAGTTCACCAGCCTGGCGCTACGCATCCTGCGTGATGACGGAGTCGTGGTTTACCTCAATGGCATGGAGATTTACCGCAACAATCTGCCTTCTGGTGAGATCGCCCACACCACCTTGGCTCCAGTGGCCATCAGCGGGGCCGAGGAAAGCACCACCTACCTGACGGCCACCCTGCCGATTACCGGGCTGCAGGGAGGTAGCAACGTCCTCGCGGTCGAGATCCATCAGCAGAGCGGCGGCAGCAGCGACATCAGCTTCGATCTTGAGCTCACGGGTCTCAACCCGTCGGTCCCCACCATCACCCGAGGACCCTATCTGCAGAAGCCGGCAAGCACGTCGATGACCTTGCGCTGGCGCACCAACACCCCCACGGACAGTCGGGTCCGCTTTGGCACCGAGGCCGGAAACCTCGATCGTCAGGTGAGCGCAGACGCCCTTTCAACGGAGCACAGTCTGGCCCTGACAGGCCTGGAGTCCGATACCCGTTATTACTATGCAGTCGGGGACAGCGCGCATGGCAGTCTGGCCAGTGGCGCCGAATACAGTTTCCGCACCCCGCCCGCGCCGGGTACACGCAAGGCCATGCGCTTCTGGGTACTCGGAGATGCGGGCACGGGCGGCACCGGACAGACCGCAGTGCGTAACGCCTACTACAACCATACCGCCGCACAGGAGACAGATTTGGTGCTCATGCTCGGCGACAACGCCTACAGCAATGGCACCGATGCGGAGTATCAGAGTCGCATGTTCGATGTCTATGGGGCATTTCTGCGGCGGGTGCCAAGCGTATCGACGCTTGGCAAT
>JAURMM010000191.1 GCA_030830685.1 Gammaproteobacteria bacterium
AGTTGCTGCTGGGCTGCCGCACGCCGATGGAGGCGATTTTCATGCGTGCACCCAGTTCCCGGAGTGCAGGGTCGGACGAGGCGAGCAGACCGGCCAGTCGTTCGCTCAAGGGCTCCAGGTGTTCCTCGATGAGGCCGCTCGGGTCGATATGACCCAGCAACTGACTGAGCGTGGAAAGGGCAGCGAGTTCTGATTCAGACAACCAAAGCCCCGGCAGCGCATGGCGCCGCTCGTGGCGTGCGCCCGGGGCCAGGCGGTAGACGCGCGCAGCGGCATCCCAGGTGATGGGCATGCCGAGTCGATCCCGCAGGTATTCAAGATCGCGATGCAACGTGGCCCGGGACACTTCCAGCGCGGCCATCAGCTCCTCGCCACTGAGCCCGCCGCGCAGCTCCAGCAGTTGCTGGATTCGGTAGAAACGTTCGGTTCTGTCCATAGGGGCCGTGGTTCTTTTTGCAACGGATTCTCTCCGATTGTGGATCTCATGGGATGAGACTGGAAAGGGTGGGACCCCTGTCTCACAGCGAGAGATCAGAAGGGCATGATTCCTGTCTCTGGAACCGGCCATGAGGCGCGGCACCGTGGGCCGGCCAATCGGGTTGCGCCCATGGTCGGCGTCCCCTAGATTCCAGACTTGCAGAGCGCCCTGTGGACAGGGCCCTGGAGGGGAGTCATGCGATTTTCAGTCTTTGATCACATGGATCGCAGCGGTACGCCGCTGACGCAGCAGTATCAAGAGCGCCTGCAACTCATAGAGGCCTACGACCGGGCCGGCTTTCATGCCTACCACTTGGCCGAACATCACGGCACGCCGCTGGGCCTGGCCTCCGCGCCGAGTGTGTTCCTGGCAGCGGTCAGTCAGCGCACCCGCCGGCTGCGCTTCGGCCCACTGGTATACGCGCTGAGCCTCTATCACCCGCTGCGGGCGATAGAGGAAATCTGCATGCTTGATCACCTGAGCGGAGGACGCCTCGAGCTTGGCATCGGCAGGGGCGTCTCGCCGATCGAGCTCGGGTTCTTCGGGGTGGGTCTCGAGGCCCAGCAAAAGTATGAAGAATGCCTGGCGCTGATTCTGGAGGGCCTCGAACACGGGCGACTCAATTTCAAGGGCGCCTTCTTCACGTTCAAGGATGTGGAACTGGAGCTCCGGCCGCTGCAGCGGCCAACGCCGCCCTTGTGGTACGGGGTAGCAAAGGCAGAGACCACCCCTTGGGCCGCAAAGATGGGCATGAACATCGTGACCAACGGGCCGGCTACCGATGTTGCGCACATCGTCGACTGCTTCAAGGCCGAGTGGGCGGCGGGTCCCCATGCCGCCAAGCCTCTGCCGCATGTCGGGATGAGTCGGCATGTCGTCATCGCCGAAACAGACGAAGAAGCCATCGCACTCGCCACTCCCG
Organism: Gammaproteobacteria bacterium; assembly: GCA_030830685.1. Taxonomy (GTDB): domain Bacteria; phylum Pseudomonadota; class Gammaproteobacteria; genus CAIKBL01. The sequence continues at coordinate 1,401 of JAURMM010000191.1, forward strand.
CGTACCGCGAGTGGTTCACGAATCTGCTTTTCCTCTGGCGCAAGAACGGGGTACAGATTCCACTCAGCTTCCCGGACAATTTCGCGGGCGCTGCGGCCATGGGGCTGGCCATTGCCGGCTCCGTGTCCACGGTGCGCGACAGACTGCGCCAGGAGCTGCAGACCGCGGGCGTCAATTACCTCCTGTGTCGTATCGCCTTCGGCAATCTGCCAATCTCACAGTCCCTGCAGACCGTGCGACGCATGCAGGATGAAATCATCCCGGCCTTCGTGGACGGCGGTACCAGCGTCGCAGCCTGAGCACGCAGGCCAGCTGTCGCACTCAGGTGCGGCAGCCAACCTGAAAGCCCAGCCTGTCCGCGTCAGGCTGGCAGGGCAAAGAGGGCAAGTCCGAAGCTCGCCATCACGGTCAGTGCAGTCACCACGAGCTCGCGTGTGCGGAGATCGCTCGGTTGTGCGCTGCCTGGAGCGCCCTGGAAAAAGAACAGAAACATGCGCATCAGGCAGATGGCGTTCAGTGCCATGGCGAGGATGATTGCGCAGGCCTGCAGGGGGTGCTGGGTGAATGTCACCCGCAACACCAAATCACTGGCCACGAAACCCAACGACAATGGCAGGCCTGCACTCGCGAGACCAAGCACCATGAACGTGATGGCCAGACGCGGCCATGACTCGTAGCAACCGCCGGGACGATTGACGCTCAGGCTTTGTCCCGTGCGGGACTCCAGGGCGCCGAGCAGCATCACCCACCCCGCACTGGCAGAGGCGAGGGTGAGCAACAGGAACACCCCGGCAGATGCCGGACCCTCATGGATTTCGAGGCCAGCATAAGCCGCCATCGAAAGTTGGCTCGCAACCAGCGAAGCCGCAGCCCTGCGTGCGGATTTCTGCCCCAGTGCAAGCACGGACATCAAGGCGCCAGAGACGGCCATCAGGCCCGCCAGTGTGTGTTGCAGTTCCAGGGGCAGGAAGTCGATTGCGCTGCGAACCCCGGCGACCTGCAAAAGCAGCGTCGCCGCGAGGAAGGTCGCCGGCAGGGCCTCTGCCATGCGTAGGTACCAGAAGTGCACGGGGACCACGGCAAGGAAGGGCAACAGCCACAGCACGAGTTCCCCTTTGCCGGGTGTTCCGGTCAGCTCGCGGAGAGCCAAAGCCAGCGCAGGCAGGCACACCAGCAGCAGGACCATCAGTCCTGCTTCCCGGGACGCGTCCCGCCGGAGCGCGGCGAATGCCGGTGCGGCCATACCCAGGCTGGTCAGCCCGGCGGCCCCAGCAAGACTGGTTGCAAAGGGGAGTGCCGCCGCACAGCTCAGGGTCAGTGCAATGCAGGCGACATC
>JAURMM010000192.1 GCA_030830685.1 Gammaproteobacteria bacterium
CCAGTTCCTGCAGAAAGTGGCTACGCTCGAGGCGATCAAGTACGGGCCCCTTGACCTCCGCCAGATGCAGAATCACGCGGCGTGCTCGCAGGCTGCCATTGAGCTCCCGCAGCCCTTCCAGCCCAGTCAAATCTATGCGGTTCACCGCCGAGAGATCCAGAACGAGGTGGAGCACACCCGAACGGGCCGCCAGCGCCTGCTCAATCTGGGCGGTCACGGGCCGCACATTGCCGAAGAAGAAATCGCCATCGACACGGATCGCGAGCACATGGGGATAGGTGACGACTGACGAGCGCTTGACGTTGCGATAGTGCGTGGTACCCGGTACCCGCCCCATCTCGGCGAGATGAGGATTGCTGGCCTGCCACTGGATGGTGGCCAGCGAGAAAATGACACCGCACAGGATGCCAACTTCGATACCCAGCACCATCACCCCTGCAGCGGTGCCGATAAAGGCCCAGGCATCTGCGCGCGAAAACGCCCATGCTTCGCGCAGAATCTTGATGTCGACCAGACCCAGTGCGGGAAGGATGATGGCGGCTGCGAGGACGGTGTGGGCAAGCTGCGCAAACGCTTCCGTCAGGAATGCAACCACAAGAAGCATCAGCAGCGCTGCGTAGACACCTGCCATGCGAGTCCGGGCACCCGCACTGAAATTGACGATGGAGCGGGACAGTCCCCCCGCGACCGGAAATCCTGCTGAGAGGCCGGCGGCGAGATTGGAGGCGCCGAGTCCGCGCAGCTCGGCATTCGGATCGATGCGCTCTCCGCGCCGCATGCCCAGCGACTGGGCAACGGAGACACTCTCTACAAAGCCGATGAGGCCGATGCTGAGCGCTGGTAACACGAGCGCTTCCAGCTGGGCGCGGGATGGCAGGGCAATGCCGAGATCGGGCAGACCACCCGGAATCGCTCCTACCACAGTGATGCCATGGCTCTGATCCAGATCCAGGGCTGTCATGAGCAGAATGGAGAGGACTATGAGGACCACGGGCGTCATGCGGCGAGCCACATCGAGTGCGCGATCAGAAGCGCGGGCTCGACGCCCCACACGGAATACCAGCCGGGGCAGCAGCCACAACAGCAGCAGTACGCTGAGGCCAAGTGCCGCAGTTGGTCTGTGGACGGTATGGACATGCTGCAGCAGTGACCATCCAAGCTGGACCGCAGTCTCACCCTCCCCTTTCATGCCCAGCAAGGTCTTGAACTGCCCCAGCACGATGAGGATGGCAGCTCCGGTCATGAAACCAGCTACCACAGGATGACTCATAAGATTGGCGACGAAGCCCAGCCTGAGCGCACCAGCCAGCATCAGCACGCCGCCAGAGATGAGGGCAAGCCAGGCCGCGAGCAGCACATAGGTGGAGCTGTCCTGCACACCCACGCTGGCAAGAGCGGTGGCAGTCATCAGCGAGATCACTGCCACGGGTCCGACCGACAGGGCGGTGGAGGAGCCGAACAGGGCGTAGGCGATCATGGGCAGGACACTCGCGTACAGGCCGGATTGCAAGGGCATGCCGGCAAGCTGCGCGTAGGCAAGACTCTGCGGCACGAGCATTACCACAACAATCAGTGCGGCCGTGAAATCACGCCCGAACGCGTCGCGAATGGCCTCCGTGGTGAACTGTCTCATGTGTCCGGGCGGACTGCCTCAGGCCCCGGTTGCCAGCTTGAAGAGCTTGGCGGCCCGCCCGCCCGTGTAACAGAAACCCAGAATGGGTTTGGGCAAGGAAGCCAGCAGCTCGGCGTAGCGAGCCACATGGTCGTCGTTGATTTCAGTCGGCACGACCGGCAGATAGGCGTACTCGAGGCCCACCTTGCGCGCTGCTGCCTCGATTTCCTTGCTGAGAGGCTGAGTATCCCCGCCTTCGCCATCAGGACGATTGTTGATCACGCTGCGGAAACCGGCCCTGGCCACAGCCGCCAGATCTTCGGGCTGCAGTTGAGGCGAGGTCGCGAAATCAGCGTCATGCCGCGTGAGAGTGAGTTCTGACATGCGTCTGCTCCGATTCAAGAGATCTTGCGGGATGAAATTTCATGAATGGCCATACCGGCAAGCATGGCAGCCACGAATACCAGCGCCTCATGGCGTCCACTGGCCAGGGCCACCAGTGCGGGTCCGGGGCAGAGTCCGCCCAGCCCCCACCCGATACCGAAAGCCACACTGCCCAGCACGAGCTTGCGGTCGATGGTCTTGAGGGTCGGTAACTGCATGGGCAAGCCCAGCAAGGAACGCGCCCTGGACCGGGCGAGTGCAAAGGCAGCACTGGCAACGGCCATTGCGCCGCCCATCACCAGTGCCAGTGACGGGTCCCACGGGCCGGCGAGGTCGAGAAAGGCAATGACTTTTGCGGGGTTGGTCATCCCAGCCAGGATGAGACCGCAGCCGAAAATCAAACCTACGGCGAACGCCACGAGAGTTTGCATGGCTCAGCCTCCAATAACGTGACGGGTTACGAACACGGTAATGAACCCTGCCAGCATGAAGCTGAGGGTAGCCACCAGGGAGCGCGCAGAGCCGCGCGCAAGTCCGCAAACCCCGTGACCACTCGTACACCCTGACCCGAAGCGGGTACCGATGCCGACCAAGAGCCCAGCAGCCACGAGTAACGGGGTACTGGTCGTGATTTCACTCTGCGGTATCCGCCAGATCCATGCATAGAGTCCGGGCGCCAGCAACATGCCGAGGATGAAGGCCGCGCGCCAGGCGGTGTCACCCGTGCGTGGTCGCAACAGACCACCCACCACCCCGCTGATCCCCGCGATGCGGCCGTTCATGAGCACCAGGAGTGAGGCCGCGAGCCCGATAAGTAATCCACCTGCGAGTGATGTCCACGGCGTGAATGATGCCCAGTCGATAGTCATGGCCTGCCTTTCGTTGATTTGCAGAACAGTCCGTAGAGGGTTTGCAGCAGCATGAGAACGCGCTGCTCAGCGATGCTGTAGAAGATGCGCTTGCCTTCGCGGCGCGTCTTCACTATCCCCTCTCCACGCAGCACCCCAAGTTGCTGGGAGAGCGTCGGCTGATGGATACCCAGGGCTTCCTCCAGATCACTCACGCAGCATTCCTGCTGTGCGATCTGGCAGAGCAGAAGCAGACGATCCTCGTTCGCGAGCACGCGCAATACGCCGCTGGCCTCCGCTGCCGAACGCCTTATTTGACGCATGTCAATTTCGTCGCTCAATTCCATGTGGAAAGACACATGCAATGTTTATATTCTATTTTTATATATAATGTTCTCAGGTTTTTCAACCAGTCACGAGGCACGCCATGACCACCCCCTGCAAGGCATTCTTCGATCCGGGCACCTTTACCTATACCTACGTTGTCTACGACCGGGAGGGCGGCACTGCTGCCATCATCGATCCCGTGCTGAATTACGATCACAAGAGCGGCCGCACCAGTGAAACCTCCAACAACGCGGTCATCACCTTCGTAAAGTCGTTGAAGCTGAAGGTGGAATGGATTCTGGAAACCCATGCCCACGCAGACCACCTCTCAGGTGCAGTCGGACTCCAGCAGTTACTCGGCGGCAAGATAGCCATCGGCAATCACATCACGACCGTACAGGAAACCTTCAAAGGCCTGTTCAATCTCGAACCCTCGCTCGCCGTGGACGGATCACAGTTTGATCATCTTTTAGCCGATGGCGAGGTGTTCAGTATCGGGGATCTCAAGGTCAAGGCACTGTATGTGCCGGGCCATACCCCGGCCTGCATGGCCTATCAGGTCGAAGAAACGGTCTTCGTCGGAGACACGTTGTTCATGCCCGATGTGGGGACCGCGCGTTGTGACTTCCCGGGTGGTGACGCACGGACGCTGTATCGATCAATCCGGCGAATTCTCGATTTCCCGGCGGACACTCGCATCATGGTCTGCCACGACTACCCACCGGGTGGCCGCGAGGTGCGCCATGAGACTTCGGTGGCAGAACAGCGCGCCGCCAACATTCATGTGCATGACGGCATCTCTGAAGAGGCCTTCGTCGGCATGCGGACAGCGCGCGACAGGACCTTGGACATGCCTTTGTTGATCATCCCGTCCATCCAAGTGAACATCCGGGCCGGCCATATGCCGTCGGCGGAGGGCAATGGCCAGGTGTACCTGAAGATTCCGGTCAACCTGCTCTAACCGGCCCAGCCAGTCTCCTCTCCCAGTGCACCGGCCCGGGTTTGCAGGAGGGAGAGGAGATGATCGAGATTGGCCCTGTCTTCGAGGCTGAGGCCCGCGGACAATGCATCTTCATAACGGCGTGCAAGCGGCACAATCTGTTGGTAAACCCTGCGCCCTCCTGCCGAGAGCGTCAGACTAGAGCGACGCCGGTCTTCAGCGCGGAACCGACGCAGGATATACCGCTTGTCGAGCAACCTTGCGACCGCCCGGCTGATCGTGACTCGATCCATCCTGGTCTTGTCGCAGACAAAATCGGCCGAGACATCACTCACTTCACCGAGCACCGCCATGACCCGCCACTCCGGAATGGTGAGGTCGAAGCGTTCCGCATACACGGCCGCCAGCTGGGTACTCACCTGATTGGCCAGCACCGAAAGCCGATAAGGAAGGAAGGACTCCAGGCGCAGCGCTTTCATACGCCAGGAAATTTCCGTTCGAAGCCCTGCCAGCACTCGTGGTAGCGACTTTGGTGTGCGGGGAGAGCCAGGGCCGAGGCTAGCGGCAGGATGGGGTAGCGCGATTCGAACATGAACGCGAGGGTGTCCGTCATCTTCTGTGGCACGAGCGGGATGGTGGACGCCTTGGCGTACACCGCAGCCTCAGGACCATGGGGCACCATGCAAGAGTGCAAGCTTGCGCCCCCGGGCTCGAAGCCTTGCTCACGGGCCTCGTACTGGCCATGAATGAGTCCCATGAATTCGCTCATGACGTTGCGATGAAACCACGGCGGCCGGAACGTGTTCTCGGCCACCATCCAGCGGGGCGGAAATATCACGAAGTCGACATTGGCGACCCCGGGAGTGTCCGAGGGAGAGGTCAGCACAGTGAAAATCGAGGGATCTGGATGGTCGTAGCTCACCGTGTTGAGGGTGTTGAATGCTTCGAGCGAGTATTTGACCGGGTAGACCGTTCCTACCCATCCCACCACGTCGAGGGGTGAGCGGCTGATCCCGGCACGAAAGAACCGGCCACCCGTCTTGACTACGAGCTCGAAGCTGCCTGCACGCTCCTCAAAGCACGCCACGGGTGCGAGAAAGTCCCGATCATTGGCAAAGCCGTCCGAGCCCACCGGGCCTCTCTCGGGCAGGCGCAACAGTGCGCCATGGTTTTCGCAGACGTAGCCCCGGCTGGGGCCATCTGGCAGTTCCACCCGGAACTTCAGGCCCCGGGGGATGAGAGCAATCTCGCGCGGGGCAACCTCCAGAACTCCACACTCTGTGTAA
>JAURMM010000193.1 GCA_030830685.1 Gammaproteobacteria bacterium
CACCGTGTGTCTCGCGAGCGATAGCCCGGTATTCGTCGCCCCGGCCATGAACCGTCTGATGTGGGCGCATGCGGCCACCCACCACAACATTGCCATGCTCGAGTCTCGGGGGGTGAGGATCCTCGGACCTGCCGAGGGGGCCCAGGCCTGCGGTGAGACCGGGCCTGGGCGCATGCTCGAGCCGGATGAAATAGTCGCGGAGCTGCTAGGCGAGGGTCGCGACCCGCCGCTTGCAGGATGCCGCGTGCTCCTGACCGCCGGCCCGACGCAGGAAGCCATCGACCCGGTCCGGGTCATCACCAACCGGAGCTCCGGCAAGATGGGCTATGCCGTGGCGAAGGCGGCCCGGGCTGCGGGTGCCGAGGTAGTCCTCGTGAGTGGACCCACTGCGCTTGCAGCGCCTGCTGGGGTGGAGAGGGTCGACGTCATTTCAGCCGCGGACATGCATGCGGCCGTGATTGCCCGTGTCGGGAACTGCGACCTCTTCATCGCCACCGCGGCGGTTGCCGATTACACGCTCACCGAGCCCGCAGCCCACAAGGTCAAGAAACAGGGCGGAGAACTCACGCTCATTCTGAAGCCCACCACCGATATCCTCGCGGCAGTGGCCGCGCTGCCCACGGCGCCCTTCACCGTCGGGTTCGCAGCCGAGACGCAGGATCTGCTCACCTACGCGCGGGCCAAACTTAACCGCAAGAAGCTCGACATGGTGGCCGCCAATCTGGTCGGGGTGCCCGGCACCGGTTTCGATGCCGACGAGAACGCCCTGCATGTGGTCTGGGAGGGGGGCGATCAATTGCTGGAGCGTGCGACCAAGGAGCTCCTCGCACGGCGTCTCGTCGCCCTCATTGCGGAGCGCCTGCGTGCCAAGACGTCTGCCTGAGCTTTCCCTCCTGCGTGTGGCGCTGCCGCCCGGCCTGCGGCAGATTCTGCCGCCCATTCTGCTCCTTGCTGGGGTGGCTGCAGGTGGCTTGTGGCTTTATGACCGTCACCAGACACGGGCCGAAGAGGCGCGTGCGCAGGCCCTGGAAGAAAGTGCAGGCGCGCTTGCCCGGGACATCTCTGGTCTGCTCAAGGCGCCACTGGAAGCCGTGGATGGACTCGTCGCCGATCCGCTGATCATCGCTGCGTTCCGTGATGGCCGGTCGACGGAGGCGCTGGAAAACCGCCTCGCTTCGGCAATTCCCGGTGCCTTGCGGGTGCGCCTCGTTCGCCGGGGACAGATGCAGATCGATGCGTCCGCCACCCCGCCCTTCACCTATGCCTCCCTGGACCTGCTGCTCAAGGCAGAACGCACGGGGAAAGCGGCTGGCATCGAGGTGCATGCGGCGGGAACACCCGCCGAGCACCTCGAGGTCGCACGCAGAGTACCCGCGGAGGGTGCGATGGAAGGCTTCCTACACGTCAGCCTGGATGCCGGCCCGCTGCGCCAGCAGTTGCCGGACCTGCTGACGCGGCAGGAAATCGCCAGCGCCACCGTACAGCAAAGCATGAGCGGCGTGCCCCCCATCATCGTGGGGCGTATCGGCGCCGCTGGCTCGGGTACGGAAGTCCGCATCAAGCGTCCCATTGCTGGTACCGCCTGGCAGCTGCTGCTCGAGCCCCGCGACGACACCATCCAGGTTGACTATGTGCACTTGGTCGTCTTGCCCATGTTGGTGATGTTGCTGCTCGGACTGCTTGCCATGGAGTACCGCGCCCGCCGGGCACGCGCCCGGCGTCCTGCCGTGACCTCTCCCGCGGCGCCTACGTCGCATCGCGAAAAGTCCCCGCCGCGCGTTGAGAGCGCGGCTCCTCCTGCCCCGGCCCAGGAGCCGCCCGTCGCGGCGGCAGCCGCCTCCGCGCAGCCCGAGGCCGCCCCTGTCCCGATCCCGGCGGAGCCGCCCGCAGAGGTACCCGGTTCGCCGGCCGCAGTGATCGCAACCGGCATCTTCCGCAGCTATGACATTCGCGGTGTGGTGGGCGAAACCCTCACGGTGGACGCTGTGCGCCTGATCGGTCTCGCCTTCGGCGCCGAGGCGGCGGCCCGTGGCCAGAAGATCGTGGTGGTGGGCCGGGATGGCCGGCATTCCAGTCTCGAACTGCATGCGGCCTTGGTGGATGGTCTGCGCGCCACCGGCCGCGATGTCCTCGATGTGGGCATGGTGCCCAGTCCCGTGCTTTATTTCGCCACCCATTACCTCGCGACGCGCACCGGCGTGATGGTCACCGGCAGCCACAATCCGCCGGCCTACAACGGGCTCAAGCTGGTGCTGGATGGCGAAACACTTTCGGGCGAAGCCATCCAGGCCATCCGTCGACGGATTGAGCGAGGCGATTGGGAAGAGCTCGGCCAAGGTGATCTGCAGGAAGTGGAGATCATCCCGGATTACATCCGGCGCGTGACCGAGGATATCCCGGTGTCACTCGCTTCCGCCCTGAAGATAGTGGTGGACTGTGGCAATGCCGTGCCGGGCAAGATCGTGCCTGACATCCTGCGCGCGCTGGGTCACGACGTGGTCGAACTCTTCTGCGAAGTCGACGGAGACTTCCCCAATCATCATCCGGATCCCAGCCAGCCCGAGAATCTCTCCGACCTCATCGCGATGGTGGCGCATGAACAGGCGGATCTAGGTCTCGCCTTTGACGGCGACGGCGACCGGCTGGGCGTGGTGGACAGTGCAGGGGGTATCCTCTGGCCAGATCGCCAGATGATGCTGTTTGCGCGCCAGATCCTGAAACAGCACCCAGGTGGCAAGGTCGTGTTTGACGTGAAGTGTTCGCACCTCCTGGCGCAGGACATACGCGAGGCCGGTGGCGAGCCGCTCATGGCGCGTTCGGGCCACTCGCTGATCCGTCACGCCATGCAGGAAAGCGGAGCGTTGCTTGCAGGCGATCTGAGCGGGCATCTCTTCTTCAAGGATCGCTGGTACGGATTCGACGATGCCATCTATGCCGCTGGCCGCCTCATAGAGATAGTCGTCGACTCGGGGGCATCCTCGGCGGAACTGTTCGCACGCTTGCCGGCCGCACACAGCACGCCGGAATTGCGCGTCGATTTGCCGGAAGACCAGCATGCCTCGTTCATGCAGCGCCTGCGCGCCGCGCTCGATTTTCCGGACGGCCGGCTCACCGAAATCGACGGCATCCGGGTTGATTTCAAGGACAGCTGGGGGCTCGTCCGGCCGTCCAACACCACACCCTGTCTGACCCTGCGTTTCGAAGGCAGCGACGAGGCCGCTCTGGCGCTCGTGCAGGATCGCTTCCGCCATCTGCTGCACACGATTGCGCCGGGCCTGCATCTGCCCTTCTAGAGGAATTCCATGGCTCTCGACTCATCCCAGGCCCTCAACATCGCTCACGTCCTGACCGAGGCACTGCCCTACATCCAGCGCTAACAGGGCAAGTGCATCGTCGTGAAATACGGCGGAAACGCCATGGTGGATGAAGAACTCAAGCGCGGATTTGCGCGCGACATGGTGCTGATGAAGCTGGTCGGCCTGCACCCCATCGTGGTCCATGGCGGCGGTCCCCAGATCGGCTCCTTGCTGGAGCGCCTCGGCAAGGAAAGCCGCTTCGTCGAGGGCATGCGGGTCACCGATGCCGAAACCATGGACGTGGTCGAGATGGTTCTCGGGGGTCTCGTGAACAAGGAGATCGTGAGCATGATCAACTCGCACGGCGGACGTGCGATTGGCCTCACGGGCAAGGATGGTCCGCTCATCCAGGCCCACAAGCTCACGCTCACACGGCGCCGCGAGGCGCTGGATGCGCCGGAAATCATCGATCTGGGGCATGTGGGGGAGGTGACGAGCGTTGATCGCTCAGTGCTCGACTTTCTCACCAAGGGCGCGTTCATTCCCGTCATTGCGCCCATCGGAGTGGGCGTGGACGGCGCCTCCTACAACATCAACGCCGACCTCGTGGCAGGCAAGGTGGCTGAGGTGGTGCAGGCCGAAAAGCTCATCATGCTGACCAACATCGCCGGGCTGATGGACAAGCAGGGCCGGTTGCTGACCGGCCTGTCCACTACCGAGGTCGAGAAGCTGATGTCGGACGGCACCATCAGCGGTGGCATGCTGCCCAAGATGGATTCCATCATCGATGCCGTGAATGCCGGCGTGAGTCGCGCGCACATCATCGACGGCCGCATTCCACATGCCGTGCTGCTGGAGCTGTTCACCGATTCCGGCATCGGCACGCTCATCGAGCGTCGTTGAGCTCCGTTTCCGTCTCACCGCGCAACTGGCGGAAGCGGGCGAGATCCGTGCTGAACTTGCTGCGCAGCGCATCCTGCTCGGCACGCTTTTCGGTGATGAAGCGTCGCTGCTCGGCGATCTGATCCTGCGCGCTCCGGACATTGCGCGCGAGATCCTCAGGCAGGGGTTGCTGGCGACGTTCGAACTGCGCAGCGCGCGAGATCATGCCGGTGAGTGATTTTTCCAGCTTGGCGATCAGGCTTTCTGCCAACTTGATCTGGGATTCCAGGTTCAGGATCTGCCCATCCCTTGCCAGCAGCAGATCCTCCTCCGAGCCGAAGGTATCCAGCAGCATGCGATCCGCCACGCGCTGGCGCTCTGCCGCAGCATTGGCCTTCGCGGTTGCGGCCTCGGCGGCGGCACGTGCCTCGCGTTCCTGCGCAATCTGTTCGGGGCTGCGGGCGGGGGGCTGACGGGAAACCGTGAGTCCCTGCTCGCTCTTGACCTCGTGGCCTTGCTGCGCGTACTCCGCGGGCACCACGTCCCCGCATTCCTTCACGCCCTCATGATTGGTCCAGCACTTGATGGCGGCGGAGGAAGGCAGCGCCGAGGCCACGCAAATCGCGAAAGTTATGGCACGCATGAGGTTGAGTATAGCAATGCGGACTCAACCGGCGCTGAATAGCACTCAGCCTTGCGCCCCTGCGCCCGGTGCGGCGCCGTACTGCGCGCGATAGTCGAGGATGGCGGTGACCTCCGCTTGCCGATCGCCTCTGGTCTGCAGGTACTCAAGGATGTCATCCAGGGTCACGATGCTGATCACGGGAATGCCATGCCGGGCGCGGACTTCCTGGGCCGCAGAGAGCGCACCCTGCCCCCGTTCCTGGCGGTCCAGCGAAATGATCACGCCGCAGGGGCTGGCGCCCGCGCCGCCGATGATCCCGACCGACTCGTTGACGGAAGTCCCGGCGGAAATCACATCATCCACGATCATCACCTGACCACGCAGCGGCGCGCCCAGGGTGGTGCCGCCTTCGCCGTGGTCCTTGGCCTCCTTGCGATTGAAACAGAAGGGCACATCCCGCTGATGCCGCTCCGCAAACGCGATAGCCACCGCCGCGCCCAGTGGTATCCCCTTGTAGGCCGGCCCGAAGAGCATGTCGAAAGCGGGAGCCTTGGCCGCCAGCGCGGCTGCGTAGTACTCCCCGAGGCGCGCGAGAGCCCGTCCGCTGTCGAACACGCCGGTGTTGAAGAAGTACGGGCTCTGGCGCCCTGATTTCAGGGTGAAGCTGCCGAACTTGAGCGCCTGTCGCTCAAGCGCGAACTCGATGAAATCTCTCTGGTAGGCCTGCATGGGAGTATCCGTGGAAGATCGGGAACGGGGACGATGGGGGACATCTGCCCGCATCGCGTGAGCCGGTATCATACCGTCCAACGCCGTATTTTCCGGTATCTGTCCTGTCCGCAATCTTCCGAGGAGCCCGTTCCAGATGCGTATCGCCACCCTCAACTGCAACGGTATCCGTTCGGCCCATCGCAAGGGATTTTTCGAGTGGCTGGAGAAACAGGATCTGGACGTGATCTGCCTGCAGGAAACCAAGGCCCAGATAGCCCAACTGGAACCTGCCCTGCGTGAGCCGCCGGGCTGGCATGCCTGGTTTGTGGACGCCTTGAAGCCGGGCTACAGCGGTGTGGCGATTTTCAGCCGCCATGCGCCGGACAAGGTTCAGTGCGGGCTGGGCTGGGAAGATTTCGATCAGGAGGGGCGTTACGTCCAACTCGATTTCGGCCGGCTGAGCATCGCCTCACTCTACCTGCCCTCCGGATCCTCCAGCGAAGCGCGTCAGCTCGCCAAGTTCGATTTCCTGGGCCGTTACATGCCGGAACTCAAGGCACGGCGCGCGGAAGGACGTGAGTACATCCTGTGCGGGGACTGGAACATTGCGCACAAGCCTGTCGACCTCAAGAACTGGCGGGGTAACCAGAAGAACTCGGGCTTCCTGCCAGAGGAGCGTGCCTGGCTGGATGAATTGTTCGGGCCCGTGGGTTATGTGGACGCGTTTCGCGTCGTGAATACGGAGCCGGAGCAATACACCTGGTGGTCCAATCGCGGGCAAGCATGGGCCAAGAACGTGGGATGGCGCATCGACTACCAGGTCATCACACCGGGTCTCGCCCCGAGAGTCACGGCTGCATCCATCTACAAGGAGGAACGCTTCTCCGACCATGCGCCGCTCATCCTGGACTACCGCGGTACCCTCGCGGAGATCGCCGCCGCCGGAAACCTGACTTGAATCATGCGGACTGCCGCCGGCAGCGATAGAGGGCGACTTCGGCCAGCAGGTTAGGCCACCAGCGCATGGCCCGCGAGTCCCGGTGTCGGGTGTCCACGGCACGACGCTCCATGACCTGGATGCGTTCGCTGGCGCACAGGGCTTCGAAATCCCGGATGGTGCACATGTGGATGTTGGGCGTGTTGTACCAGGTGTTCGGCAGGTGCTCGGTCACTGGCATCCGGCCGAGTGCGATCTGCAGGCGACACTTCCAGTGACCGAAGTTGGGGAAGGTCACGATGCCCTCCCGGCCCACGCGCAGCATCTCTCGCAGCAGCTGGTGTGGATAGCGCATCGCCTGCAGCGCTTCAGTCATCACCACATAGTCGAAAGAAGCATCATCAAAATCCGAGAGGCCGCGGTCCAGGTCGGAATGGATCACATTCACGCCACGGGCAATGCAGCGGATGATGTTGTCCGGCGCGATTTCCACGCCATATCCGGTGACGCCACGTTCCCGCTGCAGATGGTGCAGCAGTGCGCCATCTCCACACCCGAGATCAAGCACCCGGCTGCCGGGTGCAATCCACTCCACGATCGAGAGCTGATCTTCGCGCAGGGTGCTCACGCCCGCGCCCCTTCGGCAGCAATGCGCTGGAACCAGGCTGCCAGCGCCTCGTGGTAGAGCGGTATTTCGAGCAGGAAGGAATCATGACCCAGCTCTGATTCGAGCTCCACGTAACTCACATCGAGATTCGCCTCCAGCAGCGCGCGCACGATTTCACGAGAACGCGCGGGAGAGAATCGCCAGTCGCTGCTGAAGGATGCAACGAAGAACTTGGCGCGCGTACGCGCCACGGCCTTGGCCAGGCTGTCGCCGAATCTCGCCGCGGGGTCGAAGTAATCCAACGACTTCGTCATCAACAGGTAGGTATTGGCGTCGAAACGCTTGACGAAGGATTCCCCCTGGTAACGCAGATAGCTTTCGATCTGGAACTCGATTTCGTAGCCATAGTTGAGCTTGCCGTCGCGGAGCTCACGGCCGAACTTGGCCATCAGCACGTCATCGGAAAGATAGGTGATGTGGCCCAGCATCCGCGCGAGCATGAGCCCGCGAGCCGGCACCACCCCATGCTCGTAGTACCGTCCGGCATGGAAGTCGCCATCTGAACGGATGGCATGCCGCGCGACCTCGTTGAAGGCGATGTTCTGCGTGGAGAGCCTTGGTGCCGCAGCGATGACCACGGCATGCCGCAGACGGTCGGGATAGTCCACTGCCCACTGCAGCGCCTGCATGCCGCCGAGGCTGCCGCCCATCACGGCCGCCCAGCAGTCGATGCCAAGTGCATCGGCAAGCCGCGCCTGGGTTTCCACCCAGTCACGCACTGTCACCAGGGGAAAGTCCGGGCCGAAGGGTTCGCCGGTAGCAGGGTTCAGACTGAGTGGCCCGGTCGAACCGGCGCACCCGCCGAGGTTGTTGGGGCACACCACGAAGAAGCGTCGGGTATCCACCGGCTTGCCGGGGCCGATGCAGTTGTCCCACCAGCCCGGTTTGTGCGGCGTGTCGGCATGGTAGCCCGCAGCATGATGGTCGCCGGAGAGTGCATGACAGATGAGCACCGCATTGTCCCGGGCGGCGTTCAGTTCCCCATAGGTTTCGTAGACCAGAGTGAAGCGATCAAGCGCAACGCCGCTGTCGAGCTTCAGCGGCGTGTCGAAAACCATGCTCTTCGGACTGACGAGCCCGACCGAGTCGGCAGGAAAATCCGCGCTCATGATCTCGGCCTCAAAGCGTCACGCTGAAATCGGTGAGCGGCGTGACTATCACCATCAGCGCCAGCTGCAACAGCATGATGACGACCAAAGGCGACAAATCCAGTCCCCCCAGATTCGGCAGCCGCCGTCGCACAGGGTCGAGCAGGGGCGAGGTCAGGTGATCGAGCAGGCGCAACACCGGGTTGTAGGCACCAGTGGCGACCCAGCTTGCGATGGCCTGGATGATGATCGCGAAGATGTAGAGGTAGATGAGCTTGCCGAGGAGCTCAGCCACCGACATCACGACAAGCGTGAAGAAACCGAGTCCCGCCGCGAAAATCACACTGATGAGCCAGAGGTTCAGCCACTGCAGTGCGAACATCAAAGCCACGCTCGCGGTATCGATACGCCCCATCGCCGGAATGTAGCGTCGCAGCGGGCGCAAGGCCGGATTGGTGAGTCTCACCACCGCCTGGCTCAGCGGATTGTGGAAATCAGCGCGGGTCCATTGCAGCAGCAGGCGCAAGAGGACGGCGCCGATGTAGAGCCCGAAAACGGTGTTCAGTACAAAGACACCGGCATTGGAGAAATAACCACCTCCCATCAGGAATCCCCGAACTCCCGGCTGAGTTCTTCCGCGCGGGTCGCGGCAGCCGCGAGTGCACGCTCCACCAGCGCGGGGAGCCCGCCGTCCATGAACACCTGCAGGGCGCGCTCGGTGGTCCCCCCTTTGGAAGTCACCTGGCTGCGCAAGGTCGCCGGATCGACCGTGGCACTGCGTGCCAGCTCGGCCGCGCCGGAGGCGGTCTCGATGGCAAGCTTTCGCGCCAGCTCGGCGGGCAAGCCAAGCCGGCCACCTGCCTGCTCGAGGCATTCCAGCAAGAGGAAGAAATAGGCCGGACCGCTGCCGGACAGTGCAGTGACGGCATCCAGCTGTGACTCCTGCTCCACCCAGACCACCAGCCCGGTCGCCGCCAGCAAGGACTCGGCAAGTGCCCGTTCCGCTACCCCTGTCGTGACCGTGGCAAAGAGGCCTGTTGCACCACGTCCTACCAGAGCCGGTGTGTTGGGCATGGCGCGTACCATCGGGATCTCGGCGCCGACCCAGTTGATCAGGGTCCGCGTCGTGATACCGGCGGCAATCGACAGCAGCACCGGTTGCCGCGCTGCCAGGATCGTGGCCAATGGCTGGACCACGTGCTTCATCTGCTGGGGTTTCACCGCGAGCACCACGACCGCTGCCGCGGCGACCGCGGCAGCGTTATCCGCGGTGACGTTCACGCCGAAATCATGCGCCAGTGCCGAGCGTAGCGTCTCCAACGGCTCGGCCACGGTGATCGCACCGGGTTCATGGCCACGGCTGATCAGACCACCAACGATGGCGCGGCCCATGTTGCCGCCGCCGATGAAGGCCACGCGTTTGCTCATGTCGCTGCAGGTGCTCGGGGAATGGCGGGCGAGTGTAGCACCATCAGCATTGACGGGGCCCGAACACGGCCGTGCCTACCCTCACCATGGTCGAGCCTTCCGCAATGGCGGCCTCGAAATCCCCCGAAGTTCCCATCGAGAGGGTGTCCAGCGGTGGCATCCAGGGCGCCACAGCTTCGCGCACGCGACGAAACACCGCGCGTTGTGCGGCCGGATCTTCGCGCGGGGCGGGCATGGCCATGAAGCCCCTCAGGACCAGTCCTGGCAGGGACCTGACCGCGGCCACCAGTTCGGCCACGGCGCCTGTGTCCACACCCCCCTTGCTGCTCTCCGCGTCCGCATTGAGTTCGATGAGACATTGCAAGGGCGGCAGGTGTGCCGGTCGTTGTGTACTCAGGCGCTCTGCCACGCGCAGGCGGTCGACACTGTGGATCCACGCAAAATACTCGGCCACCTCACGGGTCTTGTTGGCCTGCAGGCGGCCAATGAAGTGCCAGGTGAGGCCGAGCTCGGCAAGCGCGGCAATCTTCGGCAGGGCTTCCTGTACATAGTTCTCCCCGAAGTCGCGCTGACCCTGTGCCGCCAGTGCCGCGATTCGCGAAACTGGCTGGCTCTTGCTGACCGCCAGCAGCGTCACGCTGGCGGGCTCGCGGCCAGCCGCCAGCGCCGCCTCTGTCACGCGCGCACGCAGCGCCGCCAGCGCTTCGTCGGCAGGGTGTGATTGCGTCGGCATTTCCGGGCGAGACCTCACATGACAATACGTTGTATTAGTTGCTAGATTGCCGCGAAGCCCGCGGTTCACCTAACTTAACCCTTGCTCCAGTCCCACTTCCAGACAATCGGCACCGCGCTCGTCACCAGCCAATCGGGGACCCCAAGATGGACATAGCCGAACTCCTTGCGTTCAGCGTCAAGAATCGCGCATCAGACTTGCACCTGTCGGCCGGCCTGCCGCCCATGATCCGGGTGGATGGCGATGTGCGCCGGATCAATGTGCCGCCCATGCAGCACAAGGACGTCCATGCGCTGGTCTACGACATCATGAACGATAAGCAGCGCAAGGATTTCGAAGAATTCCTGGAATGCGATTTCTCGTTTGAAATTCCTGGCCTCGCCCGCTTCCGCGTCAATGCTTTCAACCAGAATCGCGGGGCCGGGGCGGTGTTTCGTACGATTCCCTCCACCATCCTCAGCCTCGAAGAGCTCAATTGCCCGCCCATCTTCAAGCAGATTTCGGATTTCCCCCGAGGCGTGGTGCTGGTCACGGGGCCTACCGGTTCGGGCAAGTCGACCACGCTCGCCGCGATGATCAATCACAAGAACGAAAGCGAGTACGGGCACATCCTCACCATCGAGGATCCGATCGAGTTCGTCCACCAGAGCAAGAAGTGCCTCATCAACCAGCGCGAAGTACACCGCGACACCCTGGGCTTTAATGAGGCGCTGCGCTCTGCGCTGCGTGAAGACCCGGACACCATCCTGGTCGGTGAGTTGCGAGATCTGGAAACCATCCGGTTGGCACTGACCGCGGCCGAAACCGGCCATCTCGTCTTTGGCACCCTGCATACGAGCTCAGCCGCCAAGACCATCGATCGCATCGTGGATGTATTCCCGGCAGAGGAGAAGGACATGGTGCGCGCCATGCTTTCCGAATCGCTGCGTGCCGTGATCTCCCAGACCCTGTTGAAGAAGAACGGCGGCGGGCGTGTGGCCGCGCACGAAATCATGATCGGCACTCCGGCCATCCGCAATCTCATCCGTGAGAACAAGATTGCGCAGATGTACTCGGCTATCCAGACCGGTCAGCAGCACGGCATGCAGACCTTGGACCAATGCCTGCAGGGGCTAGTCCAGAAGGGCCAGGTGTCGAAGATCGAGGCCCGCAACAAAGCCCAGAACAAGGATCTGTTCTAGGCCGGGCGACGCCCCGCCGGGCCAGGCAGATCTCCGCTGTCGCCGGCGGCCACAGGCAAGACCCAATCAGGAGCAAAAGAGATGGAAAGAGAACAGGCAATCAAGTTCATGCGTGATCTGCTGAAGCTCATGGTGGACAAGAAAGGCTCCGACCTGTTCATCACCGTGGACTATCCGCCTGCCATCAAGATCGATGGGCGGGTGATGCCGGTCTCCAAGACCCGACTTACCGCCGAAAACACGCGCGGCATGGTGCATGCCATCATGAATGACCGTCAGTTGAAGGAATTTGAAGCCACCAAGGAATGCAATTTTGCGATCGCGCCCACCGGCATCGGCCGCTTCCGCGTGAATGCGTTCGTCCAGCAGGGTTGCAGCGGCATGGTTCTGCGTACCATCGAAACCAATGTGCCCACCATAGACGCGCTTGGCCTGCCCGAAATCATGAAGGAAGTTTCGCTCACCAAGCGTGGACTCGTGATCATGGTAGGGGGCACGGGATCCGGTAAATCCACCTCGCTGGCGGCGATGATCAATCACCGCAATGAAAACAGCTACGGCCACATCATCACCATCGAGGATCCCATCGAGTACGTCCATCCGCACAAGAACTGCATCGTGATGCAACGTGAGGTGGGCGTGGATACCGATGGCTGGGAAATTGCGCTCAAGATCACCTTGCGTCAGGCCCCGGATGTCATCCTGCTGGGAGAAATCCGCGACCGGGAGACCATGGAGTTCGGTCTGGCTTTTGCGGAAACCGGTCACCTTGCCATGGCCACCCTGCACGCC
>JAURMM010000028.1 GCA_030830685.1 Gammaproteobacteria bacterium
GACCATGCGCTCCGCGCTGTAATACCCCTGCTCGTCCAGGCAACGCTCGGGATGGCGGATCACCAGCGCCAGGGCAGCACCGAGAACGGTCAGGCGGTCCTCCGCATCCGCAAGGCCCCGCGCAGAGGCTGAAGAGGTGTCGGCCTGTTGGAACGACAGCACGCGCGCGAGGAAATCGAGCAACCTGGCGAGTGCCGGTGGCAGGTCGAGCATGAGTGCCTCTGCCGCCTTTCGGAAAGCCAGCGGCGAGACAGGTGAATCGGTGTCAGGCTCGAGCCGCAGCTGCACCGCCAGCGCAACGGCAAGCGTGTTCCAGGCTTCGCGCAGATGGGGGGATTGCAGGCAGTCCCGCCACGCCGCCGGGTCGGCGCCAACCAGCAGTGGGACGGCCTCCTCCCGGAGGTGCCACTGGTCGCGCTTGACCCAGGTTTCGAAGCGCAGCACCCGTGTGGGCTCATCCTCTACTGCGGTCTCCGCAAAGGACGCCCGCAAGTCGGCCAGCGCGCGCTGCAGCCCGTGTTGCATGCTCAATCGCCCCGGTATGCGACCCGGAAGATCACATGGGCGGAATCGTCGGAGACGAGCAGCGAGCCATCCTGCAGCACCAGCACATCGGCCGGAGTGCCCCAGGCCTCCTGTCCGTCCAGCCAGCCGGTTAGAAAGGGTTCATGCTGGATGACCTTCTCACCGGCCTTATCGAGCACCAGGCGCACTACGCGATAGCCGCTCTTGCGGCTGCGATTCCAGGAGCCATGCTCGGCCACGAAAAGGTTGTTCCGGTAGCCAGTCGGCAGGCCCTGGCCCGGATGAAAAGCCAACCCTAGCGGTGCGACGTGCGCGCCCAGTTCAAAGGCGGGAGGCGTGACCTCGAGGCCAGCGGGAAGCCTGGCACCGAACTCCGGATCCTGCACCGCAAGGCCGTGTCGCCACGGATAGCCGAAGTGCTGGCCGGGGCCGGTGGCCCGATTGAGCTCACAGGACGGCAGATCATCCCCCAGCCAGTCGCGGCCATTGTCGGTGAACCAGAGGTCGCCGGTCTGTGGATGAAACGCCAACCCCACCGAGTTGCGGAGGCCGCGCGCCCACGAGGTGGCACGCGTTTCACCGGGTGCCACGCGCAGAATTTCGCCCTGTGGCGAGTGAGGTTCACAGATGTTGCAGGGAACGCCCACGGCCAGGTAGAGGGCACCCTCGGCATCAAAGGCGAGGTATTTGACGGCGTGCCCGCGCATCTCGGGCAGGCCCGCGAGCACGATCTCGGCCGCCGGCGGGGCCTTCAGGTGCTGTGCAAGATCGGGGATGCGCGTAATCCGCGTCACCTCGCCGATGTAGAGCGCATCCTGGTGCCAGGCCACGCCCGCAGGTCTGTCGAGATCCTTGGCGATCGTCCGGGTCTCATCGGCGACGCCATCGCCATCGGTATCGCGCAAAGCCAGCACCTTGCCGGGACCCGAAGTGCCGACAAAGACGAGGCCGTCCGGGCCGGCGGCCAACTGGCGGGGCGCTCGCACTTCCGCAAATGTGGTCACGAAAAAACCGGGAGGCGCGCTGAGACGCGCGGCCAGATCTGCCGCGACGCTGGCTGCACTGCCTCCTGCAAGGCCCGCCAGAGCAAGTACAACCGACAAGAGACGCGTGACTCGGTTCATGCCGACGCAGAGTAGCACGATGCTATAGTCGACCCGCAATGCGCGCGCCGCTCGGGGCCGCGGTGGAGGAATAAGGCATGACTGCACACAGGGAGGCTCTGCAAGAGGCGCTGCGGCGTCACGCGGAGGAGTGGCGCGTGCGGCGCGTGGATGCCAGCTTCGCGGAATCTCCGGAACGCCATGCCCGACTCAGCCGGCAGGCGGCGGAACTGACCCTGGATTTCAGCAAGAATCGGCTCGACGAAGCCGTGCTCGATCTCCTGATCGCACTCGCGGATTCGGCAGGCCTGCGTGAGCGCATCGACGCCATGTTCGCCGGACAACCCATCAACACCACGGAAGAACGCGCTGTCCTGCATACAGCGCTGCGCGCACGGGATCTCGGTGGCTTGCGAGTGGCGGGAAAGGAAGTCGCCTCCTCGATTGCGGCAGTCAAAGCCCGGATGCGAGCGCTCGTGGAAGCCCTGCACCGTGGTGAGTGGCGCGGCTTTGACGGTCAGCCCGTCACTGATGTGGTCAATCTCGGCATCGGTGGGTCCGACCTCGGACCTCGCATGGCGTGCACCGCGCTGCGCGACGACGCCGCGGCACAGGTGCGCCTGCATTTCGTCTCCAACGTCGATGGTGGCGATATCGCGCATGTGTTGCACGGATTGGATCCCGCGCGGACCGCGTTCATCGTTGCCTCGAAGTCATTCACCACCAGCGAGACGATGCGCAATGCGGTCACTGCGCAAGCCTGGCTGGCCCGGGCCTGTCCGCATCCCGGGTTGCAGGCCGGGCATTTCCTGGGCATCACTGCATGCCCCGACCGCGCCCGCGAGTTTGGGATCAATGAATCACATATCCTCCCGCTCTGGGACTGGGTCGGTGGGCGGTTCTCACTGTGGTCTGCAATCGGACTGCCGATAGCAATGTCTGTCGGCATGAACAAGTTTGAAGACATGCTGGCTGGGGCGGAGGAAATGGATCAGCATTTCCGCTCCACACCCTGGCACGACAACCTGCCGGTGCTGCTTGCGCTCGTGGGAATCTGGAACAGCAATTTCCTGGGCGCAGAAACCTTTGCGGTCGTGCCCTACGACGAGCGACTGGCGCAGCTGCCGGCGTATCTGCAGCAGCTCGAGATGGAGAGCAACGGCAAGCGGGTTACCCACCACACCCCGGCCGTGACGGGGCATACCGCGCCGATCCTGTGGGGTGGACTCGGCACCAATGTTCAGCACGCTTTCTTCCAGCTGCTGCACCAGGGCACTCGCCTGGTACCGGTGGATTTCATCCTCGCCTTGCGCAATCCGCTGTCACCACCCGGACACCACGACATGCTCGTCGCAAACTGTCTCGCCCAGGCGCAGGCGTTGATGCAAGGGCGCACTGCCGAGAGCCTCGAGGACGCGACCTCATCCAAGGCAAGTGGGAGCCTTTCCGTTCATCGCACCACACCGGGCAATCAGCCGAGCAGTCTCCTGTTGATGGAGGCGCTCACGCCTCGCGCCCTGGGGGCCCTGATCGCGCTTTACGAACACAAGACCTTCGTGCAGGGCGTGATCTGGGGCATCAATTCCTTCGATCAATGGGGTGTGGAACTGGGCAAGGTGCTAGCCGATGCCCTGCTGCAGGACATGCAGACAAACGCCGTCGCCCCGCAACACGATCCGTCTACAGCAGCAGCCCTGCGCCTCTACCTCGCGCGCCGCGGAGACCGCTGACGATTCTCAGGGAAATTGGTGACAGTTACCCTATTTCCGCGAACAAGGTAGGCGCAACCAATCTCCATCATTGCCGAAATAGGGTAACTGTCACCGATTTTGTCACCGCTTTGGGGGCTACGGTCGAGAGTAATCACGCTTCTCCGATATACTCTCGGTATGGCAGCTACCGATCGCACTGCTCTTGCCCTGTTCGTCGTCATCGCGTTGCTGGCTTTCGCACTGGGCATCCACTTCGCGCGCAAAAATGCACCCGAGTCAAGCGCTCCGGTGGAGGGCATGCTGTGGCCGAGCCCACCCCGCCTCGAGGCCTTCATGCTGGACGGGGCAGACGGGAAACCGCTGACGGAGGAAGTGCTCGCCGGCAAGTGGACCTTGCTCTTCTTCGGCTTCACGCACTGTCCTGATGTATGCCCCACTACGCTGTCCACTTTGCGCGAAGTGACGAGCCTGCTGAAGGACAGCCCTGAATTTGCGAAAAATGGTCAAGTCTTGTTTGTCTCTGTCGATCCCGCCAGGGATGCACCCGCTGACCTGGCGCAATATGTGGGGCACTTCGATCGCAGCTTTCGGGCAGCGACGGCGCCACCGGCCAGACTCGCGGCGCTCACGAGCCAGCTCGGGATTCTGCATACGCGGGTGAAGCTCGGATCCGGGGAGGATTACACCGTCGACCACACGGCATCAGTCCTGTTGATCGGTCCGGGGCTAGAACGTCTGGCAGTCTTCTCCGCACCTCATGCGGCACCGGATCTCGCCGCAAGGATCCGTCAAATCATCGAATTTCTGCAGGATTGAACATGAAAATGGCTCCAATACTCTTGCCCTTGCTGTTGGCGGGCAGCCTGGCTGAAGCCTGTGAGGGCCTGGTTGTCGAGCGCCAGTGGATCCGTGAAGCACCACCGGGCGCCCGGGTGATGGCGGGTTATGCGGAGTTGCGCAATGAAGCTTCGTCGCTGCTGGTTATCAATGGCGTGGAGAGTCCCGGTTATTTTGAGCACACCATGATCCACGAGACGCAGCTCGTGGAGGGCCGTGCCCGGATGGCGCCCCGCGAAACGCTGGAGATCGCCCAGGCTGCCACGCTGTCACTCGCTCCCGGTGGCCTGCATCTGATGCTGATGCAACCCGTGTCGGACCTGGCCCTGGGCGCGGAGATCCCGCTCACCCTACAGTGTGGGGAGTCGCGCACGGAGGTGCGGTTTCTGGTGCGCGCGTCAGCACCTTGACTCGAACCGCCCGCATGGCTCCGTCTGCTGCGTCATGGCTCGATCGACTCAAGGTATTGCCGCAATACCTCGCGCCTCAACACCTGCTGTCCCGTGTGATGTTTGAAGTGGCGCGCGCGGAGCAGCCTTGGCTTGCGCACCGCCTGATTGCCACCCTGCGCCGCCATTACGCGATCAATCTGGAGGAGGCTGCCAGATCGGATCCGGAGTCCTATCACTCCCTGAATGACTTTTTCACGCGAGCGCTCCGCCCCGGCGCGCGACCTTTGCCTGACAGCGACACTGCTGCGCTGGTGTCGCCCGCCGATGGCCGGATCAGTCAGGTTGGCCGCATCGATGGCGGCCAGCTTTTCCAGGCCAAGGGGCATTACTTCAGCCTGGAAGCGCTGCTTGGCACTGACTCCCTGAGCGCCTCGCCCTTCCAGGGCGGCGCCTTTGCCACCATTTACCTTGCGCCCCACAATTACCACCGCGTGCACAGCCCCGCGGACTGCCGGGTGATGGAAGTCATTTATGTGCCCGGCCGCCTGTTCTCCGTCAACGACCGCACGGCACGCGTCGTACCGGGTCTTTTCGCACGCAATGAGCGGGTGGTTTTGCGGTGCCAGTCCACAGGGGGCAGCGAGTTCGCACTCGTGATGGTGGGCGCGATGCTGGTGGGCAGCATGACCCTGGAGTTCTGCGATTTGGCGCCGCTCTATCGCGGCCGCCTGCACCGCAAGCTGAGGCTGGGCGGCGGCGTCTCGCTCGCACGTGGCGCAGAGCTCGGTCGGTTCAACATGGGGTCCACGGTCATCATGGTGCATGCCCGGGACAGCATGTCCTGGGACGAAAGTCTGGGCGCGGGTGATGTGGTGAGGGTCAATCAACGCCTAGGCGCGTGGACGGCCCCCACCGTCAAAAGCTGAGCCTGACGCCAAGGCTGGCCCTGCAGCCAGCCCTCATGCGTTGCTCTCAGGGCGCGTAGGGAATCGCGGCAGCGAGACAAACCTGCATCAGCAGGTTGGGCACCAGCCCCAGCACCAGCACGGCAAGCCCGTTGGCAGACAGGACCAGGCCCATGTCGGCGGATGAACGCACCTGTGCCGCGCCGGGCTCGGGCGCATCGAAATACATAATCTTCACCACCCGCAGGTAGTAGAACGCGCCGATCAGCGAAAACAGCACCGCAGCGCCGGCCAGCCAGACATAATCGGCAGCCACGACTTCCTTCAGCACCGACCACTTGGCCCAGAAGCCTCCGAAAGGTGGAACGCCTGCCATCGAGAACATGAGGATGAGCAGGATGAAAGCGAACCAGGGGCTGCGACGCGCGAGGCCTGCGAGATCTGTCAGCTGATCAGCGTCACCCTGACTGCTCGAGAGCAGGATGATCGAACCGAACGCGCCCATGCTCATCAAGGCATAGAGCGTGACGTAGAACATCGAGGCCGCGTAGCCATTGCTGCTCGCCGAAATCAGTCCGAGCAACAGGAAGCCCATGTGCGCGATGGTGGAATAGGCCAGCATGCGCTTGAAGTTGCGCTGGGCAATGGCGAGCAGATTGCCGAGCCCCATCGACAGGACGGAAAGAATGATCAGCATCTGCTGCCAGTTCTCGGCGAGGCCTTCCAGGCCGTCCACCAGCAGGCGCATGGCCATGCCGAACGCAGCCACCTTAGGTGCAGTACCTATGAACTGGGTCACCGGGGTGGACGCCCCTTGATAGACATCGGGCACCCACATGTGGAACGGCACGACCCCGAGCTTGAAGCCGATGCCGACCACGAGGAATACCAGGCCGAAGGTCAGCAACACGCGCTGGGATTCGAGGTTGCCGATCTTGACCAGCAGCTCGGGCAGGTCGAGCGTGCCGGCCACCCCATAGAGCATGGACATGCCATAGAGCAGCAGACCCGAGGCCAAGGCGCCGAGGATGAAATACTTCATGGCGGCTTCCGAGGCCGGCAAGGAGTCGCGCTGAATCGCGACCAGTGAGTAGAGGGACAAGGACAGCAGTTCCAGGCCCAGATAGACGGTGAGCAGGCTGCTCGCGGAAACAAGAATCATCATGCCAAGCGTGGCAAAGAGCGCGAGGGGATAGTACTCACCCCGTCGTTCCGCGGGCCGTTTGCTGAAGTGTTCACGTGCATAAAAGAACGACAACAGGACCAGCGCCACCACGAAGGTCTTGAGCACCACGCCAAGCACGTCCACCCGCAAGGTCCCGGAAAACGCGAACAAGGTTTTTTCAGGGACGAAACTCGCAACCTGCGCCAGCACGATGACACAGGACAGGACCGCGGCCCAGAACGTGGCCTCGGGTCTGGTGCGCCCCACGAAGGCGTCGACCAACAGGACAGCACACGCCAGCGTCAACAGGCTGGCCTCGGGCATGATCAGGGTGAGGTCGTTCATAGGACGCTACTGCAAGGCTATCGAGGTTTTGGATTGGGCGACCTGCTGCAGCAGGTGGTCGATGCTGACCTGCATCATGTCGAGCAGCGGCGCGGGCCAAAGGCCGAGTGCAAGGACTGCCACCGCCAAGGTCCCGAGGATGAGCGTCTCGCGCCGATTGATGTCCGTGAGTTCCGCGACGTGGGGATTACGCATCTCCCCGAAGGCAACGCGCTTGTACATCCAGAGTGTGTAAGCCGCGCCCAGGATGAGCGTGGTGGCGGCCAGGAATGCGTACCAAGGGTTGGCCTTGAAGCTCGCAAGGATCACCAGGAACTCGCCCACAAACCCTGACGTGGCCGGCAGGCCGGCGTTCGCCATGGAGAACAGCAGCATGAACGCGGCAAACTTGGGCATGACATTGGCCACACCGCCGTAATCATTGATCATCCTGCTGTGCATGCGGTCGTACAGCACACCCACGCACAGGAACATGGCCCCGGAGATGAATCCATGGGAAATCATCTGCACCATGGCGCCCTCCACCCCCATGGCTGCGTCATGCCACTGCCCGGTGCTGGCATAGATATCGAACACCATGAAGAAGCCGAGTGTCACAAACCCCATGTGAGAGATTGACGAGTACGCGATGAGTTTCTTCATGTCCTGTTGCACGAGGGCGACGAACCCGATGTACACCACGGCAATGAGTGAGAGCGTGATCATCAGCCAGTCTAGGGCCGCGGTGGCATCCGGCGTGATGGGCATGCTGAACCGCAGGAAGCCGTAACCACCCATCTTCAGCATGATGGCAGCCAGCACCACCGAGCCCCCGGTCGGAGCTTCAACGTGGGCATCCGGCAACCAGGTGTGGACCGGCCACATCGGGACCTTGACCGCAAAGGCGAGCAGGAACGCGATGAAAATCCACTTCTGTTCAGTCAGGGTCAGCACGCAGTCGTAGAGATCCTGCAGCGCAAAACTGTCCGCCTGGCGATAGAGGTACAACAGCGCGACCAGCATGAAGACCGAACCGAGGAAGGTATACAGGAAGAACTTGATCGTGGCGTAGACCCGGCGCGGACCACCCCAGATCCCGATGATCAGGAACATCGGGATCAGCATCGCTTCCCAGAACACGTAGAAGAGAATTGCATCGAGGGCGCTGAAGACCCCGACCATGAAACCTTCCAGGATGAGGAAGGCACCCATGTACTGATTGACCCGGTCCTCGATGACCTCCCAACCCGCGAGCACCACGATGATGGTGGTGAAGGTCGTGAGCAGTACCAGCGGCAGGGCAATGCCATCCACGCCGAGGTGGTAGAAAATCTTGAAGGAAGGAATCCACTCGTGCCGTTCCACGAACTGCATCGCTGCCGTGCTGGCGTCGAAATCCCGGTAGAGCAGCAGGGAAAGTGCAAAGGTGACCAGCGAGACCAGCAAGGCGTCGCGGCGGGCGCCCCGATCAGAGCCGCGGCTGCCGGCAAAGATCACCCATAGGCCACCCAGGATGGGCAACCAGATACAGAGACTCAGCAACGGGAGATCGGTTTGCATAATGGTAAGCCGGAAGTCAGGGCGCGATTTTCAGATGGATTTCAGACGAACAGGTGGTGCACGAACACGCCCAGCAGGGCGAGCAGTCCCAGGATCATCGCGAAGGCATAATGGTAAAGGTAACCGGACTGCACTTGGCGCATGACCCCGGACAGCCAGCCGACCAGACGGGCTGAGCCGTTCACCATGCCGCCATCGATCAGCGCCACATCACCCCAGCGCCACAGGTTACTGCCGGTCCGTCGCGCACCGCCGGCGAAGAACCAGTCGTTGAAGCGGTCGAAACCGTACTTGTCGAGCATCAGGCGGTGCAGGGGTGCGAAGGCCGCAGCAATGCGTCCCGGTATCTCGGGGCGCTTGAGATAGAGGAGCCACGCCACCACCACTCCGGACATCGCAAGGAAGAACGGAGGCTGCATCATGCCGTGGGCGATGAACGGCACCACACCGTGCCAGTGACTGGCCAGTTTCCCGATGACATCGTGCTCGGGCGCGACCGTGAGCGCCGTCGCGAAATAGTCGCCGAACACCATGGATCCGGTACCCAGCACCCCCGCCAGCAGAGACGGAACTGCGAGGGCAACCAGCGGCACCCACACCACGGCCGGCGATTCGTGGAGATGTTCCTTGGTGTGATGGTCCATGCGCTCCTTGCCATGGAACACCAGGAAGACCAGCCGGAAGGAGTACAAGGCCGTGATGAAAACGCCCACCAGACAGGCCCAGTAGGCGATCGTTGCGCCCGGGGTAGTTGAAGCCTTCACTGCTTCGATGATGATGTCCTTGGAGAAGAAACCTGCCGTGCCGGGGAAACCGATCAGGGCCAGAGAACCAATCAGGCAGGTCAGCCAGGTGATCGGCATGTGCCGACGTAGGCCACCCATGTTGCGCATGTCCTGATCATGGTGCATGCCGATGATCACCGAGCCCGCCGCCAGGAACAGCAAGGCCTTGAAGAAGGCATGCGTGAACAGATGGAAAATAGCCGCTGCATAGGCGGAAGTGCCCAGAGCAACTGTCATGTAACCGAGCTGCGACAGCGTGGAGTACGCCACCACGCGTTTGATGTCGTTCTGCACCAGCCCGAGCAGCCCCATGAAGAAGGCCGTGGTGGCGCCGATGAGCATCACCACCGAAAGCGCGGTGGTTGACAGCTCGAACAGGGGCGACATCCGCGACACCATGAAAATACCGGCCGTGACCATGGTCGCGGCATGGATCAGGGCTGAGATGGGGGTCGGGCCTTCCATGGAGTCCGGCAACCACACATGCAGCGGGACCTGTGCGGATTTGCCCATGGCACCTACGAACAGGCACAGGCAGGTAAAGGTCATGAGCGACCATTGCTGGCTGCCCCAGACGTTGATGGTGGCATCGGCGAGACCGGGGGCCTTGGCGAACACCTCGGCATAGTCGAGGCTTCCGAAGTACATCAGCACCGCCGCAATGCCCAGCAGGAAGCCGAAATCCCCCACCCTGTTCACAAGGAAAGCCTTGAGGTTGGCGTAGATGGCGGTATCACGTTTGAACCAGAACCCGATGAGCAGGTAGGACACCAGACCCACCGCTTCCCAGCCAAAGAACAACTGCAGGAAGTTGTTCGACATCACCAGCATGAGCATGGCGAACGTGAACAGCGAGATATAGGAAAAGAAGCGCTGATAGCCCGGATCGTCGTGCATGTAGCCGATGGTGTAGATGTGCACCATCCAGGAGACGAAGGTCACCACGACCATCATCGTCACGGTGAGGGGATCGATCAGGAAGCCCACCTTGAAATCGACGCCGCCACTTTGCAGCCACTGGTAGAGGGTGAAATTCTGCGCCGGGCCACCGTTGATGATGATTTCCTTGAAGACCAGGCACGACATCGCGAACGCCGCCCCCACACCAAGGATGGTGACCCAATGTGTGAGGCTGCGGCCCAGCACCCGACCAAACAGGCCGGCCGCAAGGGCACCCGCGAGCGGCGCGAGGACGATGGCCAGACAGAGTTCTTTCACTTTTTCTTCTCGCTATTCATCGGGCTTGGTCAGAGTGGGTATGCCTGGAATCAGCCGCGCATTGCGCTGATGTCCTCGACATTGATGGAACTGCGGTTGCGGAACAGGACCACCAGGATCGCGAGGCCGATGGCGGACTCGGCAGCCGCCACGGTCAGGATGAAAAACACGAACACCTGGCCACTGATGTCCTGGTTGAAGTGTGAGAACGCCACGAAGTTGAGGTTGACCGCGAGCAGCATCAGTTCCACGCACATCAGGAGCACGATGATGTTCTTCCGGTTGATGAAGATCCCGGCGACGCTGAGGCAGAACAGGATGGCGCCGACGATGAGGAAATCCGCGAGAGCTAACATGTATGACTCCGGGTGCCCAGAGAGGGGCTACCGTTCAAGCCTCCGGCGTATCCGCCGGGGCGGGTTTTTCTGCTGCCATGCTCAC
The DNA here is from genome assembly GCA_030830685.1 of Gammaproteobacteria bacterium. GTDB lineage: Bacteria > Pseudomonadota > Gammaproteobacteria > CAIKBL01. The sequence continues at coordinate 10,968 of JAURMM010000028.1, forward strand.
TAGGCGCACGCTGTCGGCACGGGTCACGCGCACCTGGCGTTCCGGTCGCGGCGCCTTGGTCTGGCGGGTGCTGCGCAAGGTCAGCGCAATGGCGGCGATGATGGCGACCAGCAGCACGACCGCTGCAATCTCGAATGGCAGAAGGTACTGGGTGTAGAGCACCCGGCCCAGGGCCACGGTGTTCTCATAATCCGCTGCGGCGGCCGGCGGTGCCGGGATCTCCGACAAACCGAAGTGATGGCGCCCCACCACAAGCCCGATGGCGGCAAGCATCAGGAAGGCGACGATGCCGGCTACGGGCAGGTTGGCGGTGAAGCCTTCCCTGAGCACGGTGAGGTTGATGTCCAGCATCATCACGACGAAGAGGAACAACACCATTACCGCCCCGACATACACGAGCACCAGGGCGATGGCGAGAAACTCCGCCTCCAACAGCAGCCACAAGCCGGCGCTGGCGAAGAAGCCGGCGACCAGAAAGAGCGCAGCATGCACCGGGTTGCGGACGGTGATGACCATGAAGGCCGCAAAAATGAGCCCGGCCGCGAAAGTGTAGAAGACGATTTGTTCGAACATGATGTGGCGGTTTCCTGGCCCGGGCGCTTATCGGTAGGCCGCTTCGGCTGCCCGGTCTGCAGCGATCTGTGTCTCGAAGCGATCACCGTTGGCGAGCAGCTTGTCCTTGGTCATCAGGAGGTCGCCACGCTGTTCGCCGTGGTATTCGAAGTGGCGTGTCTCGACGATGGAGTCCACCGGGCACGACTCTTCGCAGAAGCCGCAGAAAATGCACTTCGTGAGGTCGATATCGTAGCGGGTGGTGCGGCGAGTACCGTCGGCGCGGGGCTCGGACTCGATGGTGATCGCGAGTGCCGGACAGACCGCCTCACACAGCTTGCAGGCAATGCAGCGCTCCTCACCGTTGGGATAGCGGCGCAGCGCGTGCAAGCCACGGAAACGGGGTGACTGCGGAGTCTTCTCCTCCGGGTACTGGACCGTGATCTTGCGGTCGAACAGGTACTTGCCGGTGAGGCTGAGGCCCTTGACCAGTTCGAACAGGGTCAGGCTTTTCAGATAGCTGACTACTGCATTCATCGTCACGCTCCAGCGCCATGGCTGCTGAACCATGGCGGCACTTCAAGAACGACCAGGCTCGACACCACCACAATCCAGACGATCGTGATCGGCAGGAACACCTTCCATCCCAGGCGCATGATCTGGTCATAGCGATAGCGCGGGAAGGTGGCGCGGAACCAGAGGAAGCAGAACAGGAAGAAGAACGCCTTGAACACGAACCAATGGAGCCCGTCGCCCAGCAAGGTGCCGATGACCGGAATGTCCGTCCACGCCGCGGGCAGTGGCGACATCCAGCCGCCGAAGAACATCACCGTGGTGAGTGCCGCAATGAGCATCATGTTGGCGTATTCGGCGAGGAAGAAGAGCGCGAAGCCCATGCCGGCGTATTCGACGTGGAAGCCGGCCACGATTTCCGATTCGCCTTCGCTGACGTCAAACGGTGCGCGGTTGGTTTCCGCGACGCCCGAGATGAAATAGATGAGGAACAGCGGAAAGAGCGGCAGCCAGAACCAGGTCAGCAGGTTGCCACGCTGGGATTCAACGATTTCGCCGAGATTGAGGCTGCCGGCGGCTACCAGCACGCCCACCAGCGCGAAACCCATCGCGATTTCATAGCTCACGATCTGCGCGGCCGAACGCATGGCGCCGAGGAACGCGTATTTGGAATTAGAGGCCCAGCCCGCGATGATGATGCCGTAGACGCCAAGGGAGGTCAGGGCGAGGATGTAGAGCAGTCCCGCATTGATGTCGGCAAGCACGAGCTCGCTGCCGAAGGGCATCACCGCCCAGGCGGCCAGCGCCGGCGCCAGTGCCACGATGGGCGCCATCAGGAAAAGGACCTTGTTCGCGCCCGCCGGGATGATCATCTCCTTCATGAGGAGCTTGAAAGCGTCCGCGATGGGCTGGCCAAGGCCACCCAGCTGCGGGATGCCGAAGAAAGTCACCCGATTCGGGCCGAGCCGCACCTGCATGTAACCGATGACCTTGCGTTCGAGCAGGGTCAGGTACGCGACCCCGCCCATGATCGGAACCAGAATCACGACGATTTTCAGCATGATGAGGGTCACCGCCAGCAACGGCGCGGGCAGGAACGAGAGCTGACTTTCGATCATCTCCATCATGCCGCGTTCCCTTCCGCCCTGAGACTGACGCGGGTGGCGGCCGGCAGTTGCGCTGCGAGGCCGGTTGCCGCGTGAATGAGGCAGCATCCCTTGGGCACGGCGAGATCAGATACGACCTCGCTGACGGCTTGTTCGTTGCCGGCGCACACGCGCACGCGTACGCCGTCGCTCAGCCCGAGCCCCGCGAGGGTGTCCGGGTGCAGGTGAACTCTTTCATCACCGGCCTGGGGCATCTGCTGCAAGGCATGGGCGCGGCGCACCAAGCCGTCGACCCGATACATGGGGACCTGGGTGATGCGCCAGAGGCCGCCTTCGGAAGCCTCGGCAGCCTCGCCGACACCCGTCGCCATCGGGTAACTGAGTGAGGATGCGCGCGCGCTTGCGCAGGCGCCATGAACGGCGTTTGTCACATCTGCAACCTTGACGGCGTCGAAGCCGTTGAAACCACATTGTTCGCCGACCATACGCAGGATCTTCCAGGCGGGGCGCGCTTCTCCCGGCGGCCTCACTGCGGCGGCGAAGGTCTGCCAGTCACCCTGGAGATTCACGAAGGTGCCCTCGTTTTCAGCAAAGGCCGCGATGGGCAGCAAGAGGCTGGCCTCAACTTCAAGCGCCGGGGTGACAAAGGCTGTGAGGGCGACCACGTTACGGGTCGCGGCCAATGCCGCTTTGAGCGCGACCGGATCGGCATGATCGGCCTGTGGTTCGCAGCCGAGCAACAGCAAGGTCTGCAGCCCGGATTGCGTCATGGCCATCGCGTGGGCACCCGTCTGCTCGCTTCGTGCACCGCCGGGCAGGCGGTGCGGAACGGCGCCGGCGAGCCATGCACCAGCAGCATTTGCGCCTTCGGTCAGTACGCCGAGATGGGCCTGGCGCAGCGTTGCCAGACGCGACAAGAGGCCCAAAGTCACCGCGCGGTCCGGGTGTGACTGCAGACGGTTCCCCGCAAGCAGATACACCCGCTGACGTTCCGCCAGCAGCGCCGCGACCTGCGCCGCCTCCGCTGTGCTCGGGTACCGCGCGAGGTCCTCCGCAGGCTGCCCAGCGCGCTCCGCACAGGCTCGCACCACGGCGCCAAGGGTAGTGTTGAAATTCGCCGGGTCGCTTGTGATCCGGGCCGCAAGATCAAAGTTGTATTCCTGCGCCAGCGTATCGAGCACCACGACTGCCGCGCCCCGGCCCGCAGCCTTGCGCACGCGGTGATTGACCAGCGGCTGATCGTGGCGCGGGTAGCCGCCGACGATGACTACAGCGTCCGCCTGTTCCAGGTCGGCCAGACTGCCGGCGAGGCCAGGTGTCACCGGCTCACTGGCGTCGGCAGTGAAATCAACCTGACGCAGACGATGGTCGATGTTGTTGCTGCCCAGAGCCCTGATGAGCTTCTGCAGCAGGAAAAGCTCTTCCGTGGTCGAGGAAGGTGAGGCAAGGGCGCCCGTCGACGGGCCGGATTCGAGCAACATGCGCTTGAGGCTGCCAAGCGCCTCTGTCCAGTCGCATTCGCGCCAGACGCCATTTTCCCGCACGCGTGGCGTATGCAAGCGGTCTGGGCTGTTGAGGCCCTGGTAGCTGAAGCGATCACGATCTGAAATCCACGTCTCGTTGGCCGCCTCGTTTTCACGCGGCACCACCCGCTTCACCACCTGACCCTTCACGTGCACATTCAGGGCGGAGCCCACGCCATCGTGCGCGGCGATGGTGTCGTGCTGCCGCAACTCCCATGCCCGCGCAGAATAACGGTAGGGCTTGGAGGTCAGCGCACCCACGGGGCAGAGGTCGATCACATTGCCGGAGAGCTCTGAAGTGACCGCCTGTGCGACATAGGTCCCGATTTCCATGTTTTCGCCACGGCCTGTGGCGCCGAGCTCACGCAGGCCGGCGATCTCTTCCCCGAAACGCACGCAGCGCGTGCAGTGGATGCAGCGGGTCATGTCGGTCTGCACCAGCGGCCCGATGTTCTTGTCCCGGACAACCCGCTTGCGCTCCGTGTACTGGGACACCGAGGAGCCATACCCGAGGGCCAGATCCTGAAGTTCGCACTCGCCACCCTGATCGCAAATCGGGCAATCCAGCGGATGGTTGATGAGCAGGAACTCCATGGTGGCCTGCTGGCCGGAAATCGCCTTGGGTGACTTCGTGAGCACCTTCATGCCGTCCATCACCGGCGTTGCACAGGCCGGCTGTGGCTTTGGCGCGCGTTCCACTTCGACCAGGCACATGCGGCAGTTTGCCGCCACGCTTAGCTTCTTGTGATAGCAGAACCGGGGGATGTAGATGCCGGCGGCGTCCGTCACGTCGATGAGCATCGAGCCCTTGCGTGCCGTGAGCGCCTGCCCATCGACTTCGATGGTGACCGTATCTTCCACTTTGGGGGCTTCAGTGACCGTCGCGCTCATGTGTTGCTGGTGCCGCCGTAATCAGGGTTGTAGGTCAGGGGGTTGGGGTCAGGCCGCGGCAGAAGCACGCGGGGCATCCAGCGGGCTGCACCCGTGCTGGATGTAATGTTCAAACTCAGCTCGGAACTGTTTCACGAAACTGCGTACAGGCATCGCGGCCGCATCACCGAGTGCGCAAATCGTGCGCCCTTCGATCTTCGAGGCAACGTTGTCCAGGCGATCAAGATCTTCCGGGCGCCCCTCGCCGTCCACGATGCGGCAGAGCATGCGGTAGAGCCAGCCGGTGCCTTCGCGACAGGGCGTGCACTGGCCACAGGACTCGGCGTAATAGAACCGCGAAATGCGCCGCAGGACTTTCACCATGTCGGTGGTGTCATCCATCACGATGACCGCGCCTGAGCCCAGCATGGAACCTGCCTTGGAGATCGAGTCGTAGTCCATGTCGAGTTCCATCATCACCTGGCCGGGCAGCACCGGCACGGAGGACCCACCCGGAATCACCGCTTTCAGCGTGCGGCCATCGCGCATGCCCCCAGCCATTTCCAGCAAGGTGCGGAACGGGGTTCCGAGCGGCACCTCGAAATTGCCAGGCCGTGCCACATGGCCACTGACTGAAAAAATCTTGGTGCCCAGGTTGTTGGGCTTGCCGTAACTCTGGAACCACTCGGCGCCGTTACGGATGATCGCAGGCACCGAGGACAGCGATTCCGTGTTGTTGATGGTGGTCGGGCGGCCATAGAGTCCGAAGGTAGCCGGGAACGGCGGCTTGAAGCGCGGCTGTCCCTTCTTGCCCTCGAGCGACTCCAGCAGTGCTGTCTCCTCACCGCAGATGTAGGCGCCTGCGCCGAGATGGTCGTAGAGGTCAAAATCGACACCGGAGCCCAGGATGTTGCGACCAAGATAGCCGGCAGCGTAGGCATCCTTCAGGGCCGCGACGAAGTGCGCATAGGGCTCGTCCATGAACTCGCCCCGCATGTAGTTGTAGCCCACGGTGGCACCGATGGCATAACCCGCGATCGCCATGCCCTCCACCAGCGCATGCGGGTTGAAGCGGAGGATGTCGCGATCCTTGCAGGTGCCGGGCTCGCTCTCATCTGAATTGCAGACCACGTACTTCTGACCTGGACCCTTGGGCATGAAGCTCCACTTCACACCGGTCGGGAAGCCGGCGCCGCCGCGACCCCTGAGCCCCGCTGACTTGACGATTTCGATGACGTCCGCCGGCGGGATCTTCTCGCGCAGAATCTTCTCCCAAGCCGTGTAACCACCAATCTTGCGATAGGTTTCCATGGACCATGGCACGTCATGGCCAAGGGTCGCATAGCAGTTCAGGTTGCGCGGGACAGCGCTTGCTTCAACAGTCATGGCAGTCACTCAGCTCAGACCCGCGAGAATTTCATCGGCCTTCTCGGGGGTCAGGTTCTCGTGATAGACGTGGTCCACCATCATCATGGGCGCACCACAGCAGGCGGCGAGACACTCTTCCTCCGGCTTCAGGTAGATCCGGCCATCCGGTGTGGATTGTCCGGCCTTGATGCCGAGCCGCTTCTCGACATGGGCGAGCAGGTCATCGCCACCGCGCAGCATGCAGGAAATGTTGGTGCAGACCGAGATGCTGTGATGGCCGACCGGCTTGGTCTCAAACATCGAATAGAAACTGGCCACTTCATAGACCGCGATCCGCGGTAGCCCCAGATAAGCAGCCACCGCGTCCATCAGCTCGGTCGTGAGGAAGCCGTGGTTTTCATGCTGGACCTCGCGCAGGGCGGCAAGCACCGCCGACTGCTTGCGCTCCTCAGGATACTTGGCTACCCATTCGTCGATCACTGCCCGTGCGTGGGATGAGAGCAGCGAGGTGTCTGGAGTCTGCATGTCAGTCATCCTGCGTTACCGGTCGATCTCGCCGAACACGATGTCCATCGTGCCGATGATGGCGACGACGTCGGCAAGCATATGGCCCTGGGCCATCTCGTTCATGGCGGAGAGATGGGCAAATCCTGGGGCGCGCGCCTTGACCCGATAAGGCTTGTTGGCGCCGTCGGAGACAAGATAGATGCCGAACTCACCCTTGGGATGCTCCACTGCGGCATAGACCTCACCCGGCGGAACACAGTAACCCTCGGTGAAGAGCTTGAAGTGGTGGATGAGGGATTCCATGTCGCCCTTCATCTCGCCACGCCGGGGTGGGGTGAGCTTGTGGTCGTCGATGATCACGGGACCCGGGTTCTGCCGCAGCCACTGCACGCATTGCTTGATGAGGCGGGCGGATTGCCGCATTTCTTCAACACGCACCAGATACCGCGAGTAGCAGTCCCCGTTCAGGCCAACCGGGATGTCGAACTCGAGGTCGCCATAGACTTCATAGGGTTGCTTCTTGCGCAGGTCCCACTCCACGCCGGAGCCGCGCAGCATGGGGCCTGTGAAGCCGAGGGCCAGGGCCCGCTCAGGCGTGACGATTCCGATGTCCACGGTGCGCTGCTTCCAGATGCGGTTGTCGGTGAGCAGCGTTTCGTACTCGTCGACACACGCCGGAAAGCGGTCGGCGAAATCCTCGATGAAATCCAGCATGGAGCCCTGGCGGTTGCGGTTGAGCTCTTTCACATCCTTCTCGCTGCGCCAGCGCGAGGCCTGGTACTGCGGCATGCGCTCAGGCAAGTCCCGATAGACGCCGCCCGGCCGGTAATAGGTGGCATGCATGCGGGTACCGGAGACTGCTTCGTAGCAGTCCATGAGATCTTCCCGCTCGCGGAAGCAGTACAGGAAGACCGTCATCGCGCCGATGTCGAGGCCGTGTGCCCCAAGCCACATGAGGTGGTTCAGCACGCGGGTGATTTCATCGAACATGACGCGGATGTACTGGGCCCGCACCGGCGGCGTGATGCCAAGCAGGCGCTCGATGGCCATCACGTAGGCGTGTTCATTGCACATCATGGACACGTAATCGAGGCGGTCCATGTAGCCGATACTCTGGTTGAACGGCTTGTTCTCGGCGAGCTTCTCGGTTCCGCGATGCAGAAGACCTATGTGCGGGTCGGCACGCTCGATCACTTCGCCATCCATCTCCAGCACCAGGCGGAGCACGCCGTGGGCAGCCGGGTGCTGGGGGCCGAAGTTGAGCGTCATGTTGCGAATTTCAGGCACGGTAGTCTCGATTCCAGTCGCTTGCAGCGTTCACTCAGTGGGCAGTGCCGACACCGCGATCATCGCGGATGACGCGCGGGACCAGGGTTCTAGGTTCAATGGAGACCGGCTGATAGACCACGCGCTTGCGCTCCGGGTCGTAGCGAACCTCGACATATCCTTCCAGCGGGAAATCCTTGCGGAACGGATGCCCGATGAAGCCGTAGTCAGTGAGGATGCGGCGCAGATCCGGATGCCCTTCAAAGAGGATGCCGAAAAGGTCAAAAGCCTCGCGTTCGTACCAGTCAGCCACCGGGAAGACTTCCACCACCGTAGGCAGCAGCGGCGCTGCCTCGGGCAGCAGGACCTTGACCCGCAGTCGTTGGTTCCGAGGGATCGACAGCAGCTGGTAGACCACCGCGAAGCGGGGACCTGCGTTCTCGGTTCCATCGCTTTCCCGGCCGCGGCTCACAGCCCGACTGAAGCCCGAGCTTGTTGCCTGATGCGTGATCCAGTCGGCCTGCCCATAGGCGCTGTAATCAACACCCGAGAGGTCGCTCAACTGCGTGAATGCCAACCCGGGCGCATCTCGCAGGGCACGCAGATGGCCGTCGATGCGGGCGGGTCGGACCGTGATCGTGAGTTCTCCGGCGGCGAACTCGCTGTGCTCGAGGTCATCTCCGATGAGCTGAGCAATCAGCGCATTCAGCGCGTCGGCCTGGCTGCGATTCATGCTTGCACCTTTCAGCGACTGATGGTGTTCGTGCGCTTGATTTTTTCCTGCAACTGAATAACGCCGAACAGAAGCGCTTCTGCGGTAGGCGGACATCCGGGCACGTACACATCTACGGGAACGATGCGATCGCAACCACGCGTCACAGAATAGGAATAGTGGTAGTACCCGCCACCGTTGGCGCAGGACCCCATCGAGATGACCCATTTCGGCTCGGTCATCTGGTCGTAGACCTTGCGCAGAGCCGGGGCCATCTTGTTGACCAAGGTACCGGCCACAATCATCACGTCAGACTGGCGGGGACTCGGTCGGAAGACAATACCGAAGCGGTCCAGGTCATAGCGCGAGGCGCCCGCCTGCATCATCTCCACCGCGCAGCACGCGAGGCCGAAAGTCATGGGCCACAGCGAGCCTGTACGGGCCCAGTTGATGACGTTGTCGATGCTGGTAGTGACGAAGCCGCGCTCCGCCATGTCGTTCATTCCCATTCGAGTGCACCTTTTTTCCACTCGTAGATGAAGCCGACGACCAGAATGGCGAGGAATATCATCATCGCCACAAAGCCTTGCATGCCGATTTCATCCAGCACGACAGCCCACGGAAAGAAGAAGGCGATCTCGAGATCGAAAAGGATGAAGAGGATGGCGACGAGGTAATACCGCACGTCGAACTTCATGCGGGCGTCTTCGAAGGCCTCGAAGCCGCACTCGTAAGGCGCGGTTTTTTCAGGGTCGTCGCGATAGACCTTGAGCAGGCGCCCCAGGCCTCCGCTGGCGCCGAGGGATACGATCCCGACGGCCACGCCGACCCCCAGGAACATCAATATCGGAAGATAGAGCTCTAGCAAGGCAGTGTTCTCATTGTTCGCTGTCTGCTGGGAGCGGGAAGAGGGAGCGCCCGCATGCTGCCCATGGCTTTGGGTTGGTGCCGACGGTGAGACTCGAACTCACACGGGTTTCCCCACCACCCCCTCAAGATGGCGTGTCTACCAATTCCACCACGTCGGCGTATCCGATCTCCGCAGGAGATCAGGAACCTGCTCAGGTCAGCCGCAGATGATACGCGAGCTCTACACAAAAATCGCGCGTCGACCCGCTTTTTTTTTGTGTTGCCTCAACCCTGCAACCGTATTCCAGAACCGCCTCAATCCGCTCAGGGTTTTTCGCTCGGCTCAGGTGTCACGGGCGCATCAGCAGGTGTTTCTTCGGCGGCCGCGGGAGGCGCAGCTGGCGCGCTCAATGCCGGGATTGGAGGCGCCGCAGGATCTGCAGGCGGTGCTACTTTCTCGAGCGCCTCATTGATCGATTTTTCCACTGCATCCGACGTCACGGCTTGCTGCGCGATCTGATCAGCGATGCTTTTGGGGGCCGCGTTCCCGGTGGCGAGCCAAGCCAGAAGGAGGCAGTTGCCGAAGAAGAGCACGGCCAGAATGGAGGTGGTGCGCGAAAGAAAAGTAGCCGACCCTCGCGCACCGAAGACGGTACCTGAAGCCCCGCTGCCGAAGGCTGCGCCGGCGGTCGCCCCCCTGCCCTGTTGCAGGAGAATGATGGCGATCAGCGCCAGGGCAAGAAGGATGTGAACGACCAGCAAAATGGTCTGCAACATGGGTCAGCTCCGTTTGGATGCGGCCGCCGCGGCAGCGATCGCACAAAAATCTTCGGCCTTGAGGGCGGCGCCCCCAATCAAACCGCCATCGATGTCAGGCATGGCGAACAGTTCTACAGCGTTGCCCGGCTTCACGCTGCCGCCATAAAGAATGAGCAGTTCATCGGCGGCGACGGGGGCTCGCGCGCGGATGAGTCTCCGGATGTCGCCGTGCACCTCCTGAGCCTGCTCCGGGCTCGCGGTCTGTCCGGTGCCAATGGCCCAGACCGGCTCATAGGCAATGATCAGTGCGGCGAGGAGCCGATCAGCCTCCGGGTGGCTCAACAAGGGCTGCAACTGGGCTTCGATCACGCGCCCTGTCGCTTCAGCCTGCCGCTCCGCCAAGGTTTCCCCCACGCAGAGCACGGGGATGAGGCCCGCACCATAGGCAGCGACCAGCTTCTGCACCACCTGATCCGAGGTTTCCGCAAAGAGCTGTCGCCTTTCCGAATGCCCTACCAGCGCATAGCTGCATCCGAGTTCCTTGAGCATGCCCGCCGAGATCTCACCGGTATAAGCCCCTTCGGCGAACTCACTGACGTTTTGCGCACCGTAGGCGACAGAGCTGCCATCGAGCGCCTTGGCAATGATGGGTAGCATCACGTAGGGCGGGCAGACGCCCAGCCTGACCCCGGGGAACTCGCCCGAGCGGGCGCGCACGGACTCGGCCAGCCCACGGGCGAAGGCCTGCGAGCCATGCATCTTCCAGTTGCCGAGGACCAAGGGGGTGCGCATGCGGTGGAGAGTCAGTCTGGTGGCGGGAGGCGCGCAAGAGTAACGACCGCCCCCCCTTAAATCAACGCGGCCTCGGTCTCCGCGCGCGGGCCGGGACTGCCACGGGGCTCTTTCGGCGACCTTGCGCCGGCTTTGCAGGAAGCCCGGCGGGGGCTGCGGGGCTCGGCAAGCCCACACTCTTGTAAAGGGCCTCGAGGTCCGCGCCGGTGACCTCCGTGTGGCGTCCCGCCGGTAGCCGTCGAGGCAGTTGCAGCGGCCCGAAACGCACCCGGATGAGGCGGCTGACGGTCAGACCTCGGGACTCCCACAATCGACGCACCTCGCGATTCCGGCCCGTCTTGAGCCGGCAGACAAACCACTCGTTGGTGCCTGGACCTGCCTGACGCTCGACTTCGTCAAAGGCCAAGGTCTCGCCATCGACTTCAACCCCTCTCGTGAACTGGGCCAGCACCTCGTCGTGCGCGTGACCGAACACACGGACCGCGTATTCACGCACTACGCCGTGGCTTGGATGCATGAGGCGATGAGCGAGCTCACCGTCGGTGGTGAAGATCAGGAGCCCGGCGGTGTTGAAGTCCAGCCGTCCCACACACACGAGCTGGCGGGCCAGAGCACCCGGGAAGAGTTCGAAAACCGTGGGCCGCTGCTCCGGATCACGACGTGTACACACAGTGCCGGCGGGCTTGTTGAGAACGAAAGTGCGGGCAACGCGTACTCGGGTCTCGGTGTAGAGCGGTTTGCCGTCGAGAAATACCGCCTGACCGGGCGACAGGCGCTCGCCCATGGTCAGTGCCCGCCCCTCAACGGTCAGGCGCCCAGCGGAAATCCAGCCCTCGATCTCGCGCCGGGAACCAAGCCCCATCCTGGCGAGCACTTTCTGCGTCCGCTCGGCCACCGGCACAGGGGACGCTTCCGCGGCGACCTTGGCACCACGGCTGAGGCGTCCCTTGATGCGGGGTGCGGGGGCGGCGCCTGGCTCGGGACGTCGATTTCGAGGTGTCATGAAGGGCGTCTTTCCTCGTCGTCCTCGTCGTCCTCGTCGTCCTCGTCGTCCTCGTCGTCCTCGTCGTCCTCGTCGTCCTCGTC
>JAURMM010000194.1 GCA_030830685.1 Gammaproteobacteria bacterium
AGCCGCTCGAGACCTTCGCCTCGGGTCTGGACAGAACGCTGGATTGGTATCTGACGAATGAGGAATGGTGCCAGCGGGTAGAATCCGGCGCCTACCGTGGAGAACGTCTGGGAGTCGTCCATGGAACCACTTGAAGCGGGAATGCCCCCCGTGCCCCCTCCTCGGCGCAAGGGCATCATCCTTGCCGGGGGGGCCGGAACCCGGCTCTATCCGGTGACCATGGCGGTCAGCAAGCAACTGCTGCCCGTGTACGACAAGCCCATGATCTACTACCCCCTCAGCACTTTGATGCTGGCCGGGATCCGGGACATCCTCATCATCTCCACGCCGCGGGATCTCGCGCAGTTCCGCGCACTGCTGGGGGAAGGCGCGCAGTGGGGCTGTCGTTTCAGCTACTGTGTCCAACCAAGACCCGAAGGGCTCGCACAGGCTTTCATTCTGGGTGAGGAGTTTCTTGGCGGAGATCCCTCCTGTCTGATTCTCGGCGATAATCTCTTCTATGCGGATGGACTCTCCCTGCAGTTGCGACGCGCAGCTGCAAAAAACGAGGGCGCAACCATCTTTGCCTATGCGGTGAAGGATCCCGAGCGTTATGGGGTGGTGAGCTTTGATGCCGAAGGGCGAGTGCAGGACATCGAAGAGAAGCCGAAGCAACCGCGTTCACGATTTGCGGTCACCGGTCTCTATTTTTACGACGCGGACGTGGTCGACATCGCGAAATCCCTCAAGCCTTCATCCCGGGGCGAGCTCGAAATCACGGACGTCAACCGTGCCTACCTCGCCAGGGGGCGGCTTGAGGTGGAGCTGTTGAGCCGCGGTGCTGCCTGGCTTGATACCGGCACCCATGATTCCCTGGTGGATGCCACGGAGTTCGTGCGCGTAGTGGAACTTCGGCAGGGTTTGAAGATCGCCTGTCCGGAAGAGATCGCCTGGCGCATGGGCTATATCGACCATGCGCAACTGGGCGCCCTGGCCGCACCCTTGGCCGGAAACCCTTATGGACAATATCTGCAGGCACTCCTGCCGGGCGAGGTGTGATGAAGCTGCTGGGCGCGAAGTTGGTGGGGACACGCCAGCTGGCACAGGGGACGACGGTTCATGAACTGGAGATCCCCGGCCTGAAAGTGGTGGAGCCGAGAGTATTTCGCGACCCGCGCGGCTGTTTTCTCGAGACGTGGCAGGAACAACGGTACCGTGACCTCGGTCTCGGGTCCGGTTTCGTGCAGGACAATCTTTCCATCTCCACTCAGGGTGTATTGCGTGGATTGCATTTTCAGCACCCGGAGGCGCAGGCCAAGCTGGTCAGTGTCGTCGAGGGCGAAGTGCTCGATGTCGCTGTTGATGTGCGGCGCGGTTCACCCACTTTCGGACGTTGGGCTGCGCTGCACCTCGATGATGTGGATCGCCGCCAGTTCTACATCCCCTGCGGCTTTGCCCATGGTTTTTATGTACTGAGTCCGAAGGCCATCTTCAGTTACAAGTGTGACGGTTACTACGCCGCGAATTGCGAGCACATGCTGCTGTGGTCTGACCCCGATCTGGATATTCCCTGGCCAGTAGGCTCTCCCGAGCTTTCCCCCAAGGATGCTGCGGGCTTGCGCCTGCGTGACTTTCCAACCTCCAGCCTGCCTCGCTTCGAGGCCTGAGTTACGTGCCCCAAGTGCTCATACTGGGTGCCGATGGGCAACTGGGTGCCGAGTTGCAGCGATGCTGGCCTGAGGCCCTGGCGTTCGGTCGCCTCCAGTGTGATCTGACCGACCCTATGGCCTTACGGCGCTGTCTCAGGGATTTGAGGCCGGGGCTCATCCTTAACGCAGCCGCCTTCACCGCGGTCGAGCAGGCCGAGCATGACGAGGATCTCGCCATGCGGGTGAATGCCCGGGCGCCCGGCGTCTTGGCGGAGGAAGCCGCGCGCCTGGAAATCCCGCTTGTTCACTACTCCACGGATTATGTCTTCAGCGGCCGCGAGCGCGGCGCGCTGACAGAAGAAACTTCGCCCGCCCCTTTGAACGCCTACGGCTGCAGCAAGCTGGCGGGTGAGCAGGCCATTCAGCGCAGCGGTGCACACCATCTGATCTTGCGCACCAGCTGGGTCTACAGCGGGCGGGGAGACAATTTTGTCAGCACCATTCTGCGGCTCGCTAACACGCGTGAAGCGTTACGGATCGTGAATGACCAGGTGGGCAGCCCGACCTGGGCGCGGGACCTGGCCGAAGCAACCGTCAGCGCCTGCGCGAGGGCGCAGACCATCGGTTGGGAAGAGGTAAGCGGGCTTTACCACCTGAGTGCAGACGGCGAGACCACCTGGTACGGCTTTGCCTGCGAGATACTTTCGCTCGCCACGCGACACGGCCGGATTCAGGGGGAAACACCGGAAGTCGTCCCTGTTTCTTCAACGAACTACGGGGCAAAGGCTGTCAGGCCTGCCCGCAGCGTGTTGTGCAACCGAAAATTCAATGCACGGTTTGGGATCCACATGCCGCATTGGCGTACGGCACTGGAACGTTTTTTCGCCGGGCACGGTATCGACGCCAAGTCGGCGGGTCAGGCCCCATGACACGGGGTATCATGGCTGTACATCCACGCGTGGGTCGCTTGCCAGGATGAAAAAATGCCGGAAATGCCTTCTGCCCGCCACGGTGCCGGACGCGGATCTCGACCCCTCGGGAGTGTGTCGACCGTGCCGTGAATTTGCGCCCGAATCGCTGCACACAGGAGAGGCCGAGCGCCGGGGCTTTGAAGCCGATCTCGAACAAACACTCGCTACGGTGCGCGGACAGGGACAATACGATTGCCTGGTGCCTTTCAGTGGCGGCAAGGACAGCGCGCTGCTTCTCTACAAACTGTGTGTGGAATACCGGTTGCGAGTGCTCGCGTTTACCGTTGATGTGAATATTCCCCCCATTGCCTGGCAGAACATTCGCCGCACGGTCGAGAAACTGGGCTGTGATCTCATCACCTACACGCCGCCGACCGCTTTCTATCGCAAGCTGTTCCGGTATCTGCTGAGTCATCAGGAAGCGCGCGGCGCGGTCTATACGGTGTCATACGTCTATGCGCCGCTGTTTGAAGGTGATGCGATCAAGCTCGCGTTGGAAAAGCAGATTCCGCTGGTACTGGCCGGTTACTCACCCGGCCAGCCTGAGCCTGAGCGCATGAAGTATGAATTCTCGCGTGCGCTGATCGAGTCCACGGACTGGACACCACCTGCCTTGCGGGAAAGTGGGGCGTTTGCCACTGATGAACTCGCCCGTTTTTTTGACCCCGGCCGTTACCCTGTCGGCACGACGTTCCCACGCTATCTCGCACCGTTCCATGCCTGGCCTTACGACCAGGAAGCGGCCATGCGTCTGGTGGTGGAAAAAGGGCTGGTGGCCACGTCAAGACATGCGAGCCCCGTTTTCAGCAACTATCCCATCAACTGGCTAATGATGTATTCCGATCTGCGCAACTTCGGCTACAACCCATACGCCCCGGAATTTGCCGCGCTCATCCGGGAAGGGAAGGCCAGTCTGGCGCAGTGGCGTTTAATGGCGCCGCTTGTCGACTGGATGATCCGCCGGCGACAGTTTCTGGGGCGGCACGTCACCGGGCACCTGAAGTGGTTGGGACTCACGCCGGACGATCTCCGGATTACCTGCCCGCGCGGGGCTTACGATCCCGTGCCTGGTGTGCGCGCACCCGACTGAGCCACTCAACTGTGTCCGCCCCCCGCGTCCAGCCGAGAATACTTTCCGATTTTGCCCACGCGCGGGCTGAGCTTGATCCGGAGCAAATTGCCTTCCGCCATAGAGTGGCGGACGTGTGGACGGGCGTCACCTGGACGGAGTTTGTCGCGCGCGCCGAGGCCCTCGCCAAAGGCCTTGCCGCCGTAGGCCTGACACATGGCAGCCGCATTGCCATCATGGCGCCGACCAGCCTTGAGTGGGAGCTTTTCCAGCTGGCCGCATTGCTCAACGGGGCCGCTGTCGCGGGTTTTGATCCACACGATCACCCCACACGGGTGCGAGCCATGATGGCGACGGCGGACATCGACACGCTGGTGGTCGCGGACTCCGGCCTCCTGGAACGCCTCGCAGCTTCTGAACTGCCGAACCTGCGTCGAATCATCTGCCTTGCCGGCGCAGCGCCGGTGCAATCCCATGCCTTGACCGAGGGTTACACCGTCGAGGCTCTGCTGCGCGCAGGTGAGGGCGTGGCGCTGCCAATCCCGCCATCAGGCGATGATCCCGCAACACTCATCTTCACGTCTGGCAGTACCGGAGAGCCCAAGGGAATCCTCTACACCCACGCGCAGGTCGTGCTCGCGGTGGAGAGCATCCTGCAGGCTTTCCCGGAGATCCGCGCGGGTGATCGCATGGTCTGCTGGTTACCGCTTTCAAATCTTTTTCAGCGCATGCTGAACTACTGCGCAGCCGGACGTGGCGCAGAGACCTGGCTGGTAAGCGATCCGCAAACGATCATGCAGCGCCTGCCCGAAATCCGGCCGCATGTCTTCATTGCCGTGCCGCGCTTTTTCGAAAAACTGGAGGAGGGCATGCGGAACCGGCTGGATGCGCTTTCCGCCTGGTCGCGGACAATCGCGGAGTGGGCCTTGTCGGTTGGCGATGCGCATGCGCGCCGTCTGCGGACTGGCACCTCGCCCAGTTTTATCGCCCGCTGCAGTGTCGTGCTGGCCGAGCGTCTGGTGTTGCAGCGTCTGCGTGCGGTGCTGGGCGGTGAAGTCCGCTATCTCGTGAGCGGCTCGGCCGCTTTCCCTGCCTCGTTGTTGGAACGCTTCCATGCCATGGGGTTGCTGGTCCTTGAAGCTTACGGTTTGAGCGAAAATGTGGTTCCAGTGGCGCTCAACCGACCTGCTGCCTGGCGTTTCGGCACGGTGGGCAAGGTACTGCCAGCCAACGAGATCGCAATTTCCGGAGAGGGTGAGGTGCTGGTGCGAGGGGAGGGGGTGTGCCGCAGCTATCTTGGAGATCTGCCGGCTGATGTAGATGCGGACGGTTTTCTCGCCACTGGAGATCTCGGCACGTTGGACGAGGACGGTTTTCTCACGCTGAGCGGACGCAAGTCGGAAATCTTCAAGACATCGACCGGGCGCAAGGTGGCACCACTGCCCGTGGAGTACGCACTGCGACGCCTGCCGGGTGTCGATCAGGCGGTGCTGCTGGGCGCCGGTAACAAGGCACCGGTCGCGATCATCACGCTCATGGCAACCCGTGCCGAAAGCGATCTGGCTACATTCGCAAGCACCCTGGCGGCGCGGATACCCGAGGCGCTGCGTGATCTGCCCACCTACTCTCATCCGGCTGGGCTGTTGGTGTTGCGCACACCTTTTGGCATTGCCTCCGGTGAGCTCACGAGCAATCTCAAGCTCCGCAGGGCGGTGATTCAAAGCCGGCACAAAGACGCCCTCGATGAGCTCTTCGCGCGCCTTGAAAACGAGAGTTTGTTCGTGGCGCAGCTGGATGCGAATCGCTGTCTTGTCAGTTGCAGGCGGGCGACATGAGTGTTTACCTGCTTACCGGCGCCACCGGTGTGGTTGGCAGCGCTATCGTACCGGTGCTGATGCGGAAGACCGATGCTGAGATCCTGTTGTTGGTGCGCCCGGGCAGGGCGCAGTCTTCGGAGGCACGTCTGGTCGAACTGTTCGACTTCTGGAGTCGATATTATCCGGGGCTCGATCGTCGCACGCTCTCGGCCCGCATCCGGGCGGTGAAGGGTGAGATCACCGAGCAAACTCTGGGCCTGTCTGCTACCGACCAAGGATACGTCCGTGCGCATTGCACGCATATCATTCACTGCGCGGCCAGCGTGCGCATGAATCTGCCGCTTGCCGAGGCGCGCGAAACGGCCCGTCAGCCGGTGGCGCGCGTACTGGCGCTTGGTGAGACCTGTGCGCGACTGGAGAAAGTGGATTTTGTGAGCACCGTGGGCGTGGGTGGCCGCTGGGACGGGCCTCTCCCCGAGCGTTGGCTGGATGAGCCCAGGGATTTTCACAATACCTACGAAGCGGCCAAGGCTGAGGCAGAAGACCTGATCCGTGAAGCCGTGTCGCGAGGCTTTCCAGCTACCGTGCACAGACCCAGCATGGTGGTCGGGGATTCCCATTCCGGGGCGGTGATCCATTTCCAGATCTTCTATTTCATTTGTGACTTTCTGAGCGGCAGGCGCACCCTGGGCTTTTATCCCGCACTGGGAGCAGGGACGCTCGATATCGTGCCCAATGATTACGTGGCAGAAGCCATCGTCGCGTCCAGCCTCGATGCACAGAGTCGCGGACGTATTCTGCACCTTTGCGCAGGTCCGGAGCAGGCGCTGCGTCTCACTGATCTGCGGCGAACGGTACGCGGGATGTACCGGGCCGCCGGACGTCTCTCTCTACTCCCCTCCATCGATCTCAGTGCACGTGGATTCATGCGCCTGATGCAGCTGGTGAAAGTGTTCCTGCCGGGGCGGGAAAGGCGTGCGCTGCAAACGCTACCGCTGTATCTGGACTACCTGGCCGGTGTGCAGGCCTTCGGCAATACCGAGAGCCTTGCGCAGATAGAGGCCTGGGGGATCACCGCGCCGGCATCGTCGGGTGTGGCGGAGAGGGCGTTGGCGTTCTATCTGCAGCGATAAGTGCACGTGGGGAACGCTTCCTTGAAGCGTTCTCGCGCTGCGTGCATTACGCAAAAACATTTTTCGTGAAGCCACCCAGGGCAAAGGCACGGGCGAGATCAGCGAGATCGCGAGCCTGTGATGCGGTCAGTGCGGTGCGCAGCATCGAGAGCCCCTGCCGTATTGCAGGCTCGAGGCCGCGGTCTGGTGTGCTGATGACGCACAGAAACGGTACCGGGAAAGTGGCGTGCAAACGTGCCCCCGGGAGCAAGCTGGTCGCGTCCCGTAACTCCCTGAGGGAGAAAGCTGCCCGGAGTGACGCCCGATAGAGTGACGAGAACGGATCGGATGGGGCTCCAGTCGCGGCGAAAGGCCCTTGCACGTGCCCGCGATGGACGAAGAGCTCAATGGAACGTGGATGTTTCAGTCGCGCAAAATCTTCCAGATAAATCGCCCCTCCGGGTGACAGCAGTCCGGCTGCGCTGCGCAGGCAGCGATGCAGTGACTCCACATCCTTCAGATCATGCAGGCACATGGTGCCTATGACTGCATCGAATGAACCTCTTTCAAGTCGTGCGGGACGGGTGATGTCATCATGCACCCATGTCACGTTGGAGAGGCCCCGCGCGTCGGCGGTCCTCGCCGCCACATCGAGCAGGGCTTGGCAGTTGTCCACACCGGTGAAGTGGATTGCCGGATTCAGGGCGGCGACCTGCAACAACTGTACGCCGGTTCCGCAACCGAGATCGACACAAGTCCGGGCACCGCGAATCGTGCGCGAGATCCCGCCGCTCTGGTAAAGATAGCCCGCCGCTGTGCGGCCATCGATGCGTCCATCCTGCTGCATCGCTTCGATGCGGGTCTGCACAGGGAGACTGGCGGACGGCGGTGCGCCGCGTGTCTGCCGCCCGGGCAGCAGCCACTCCTGCAGGAACATTCCCGCCATGCGCAAATCCTTGGGCAGTTTCCGGCGTGACAGAGGTGGCCTCAGATGTTCTGGCGCAGGGCTTCGACCACCGGTACGCGCGCGGCGCCGCGGGCTGCGAAGAAGGCTGAAATTACCGTCGCCACCAGGCCGATGAGGAACGCGACGATGAGCACCTCCGGTACGATGCGGATGAGTGCCGTATAACCCACGTTGGAGTTTGGCGGCGGTGGCATGGGAATACCCACTTGTGAGATGCCCCAGGCCAGGAGCATGCCAAGCAGCACGCCCGTACACGCACCCACCAGCCCGAGAAGAGTGTTCTCGAGGAGGATGAGACGCGCTACATCGCGTTGCCGCAGGCCGAGTGCCATCAAGGTGCCGAACTCGCCCACACGCTCCTGGGCTGTCATGTTCACACTGTTGGCTACACTCAACAGGACCACGATGAGGATCACCCCCTGCAGTACGCCGAACTGGCTTTCATAAAGTTCGACCGTGTTACGGTAGAAATCATCGAGCTCGAACCACGTCTTCACTTCGAAACCCTGATCAGCGAGAGTTTTCCGGACCTGCCCGGCAGCTGCATCGGTGGCCGTGGTGTCCTTGAGAGACACCACGATGGCGTGCGCACCCTCTACCGCCAGCAGCTCATGGGCGTCGCCCAGACTCATGCGGACTGCGCGCGCATCGAAGTCCTTGGAAAACGTCCTGAACACGCCCACCACCTCGAATTCGAGGCTGTTCAGGCCGCCATCAGGCATGTTGGCCAGTACATTTACCAGTGCCCCGGGCTTCAGATCGAGCGCGCGGGCGACGCCTTCACCCAGCAAGAGCTTGTGTCTTTCCTCAGCACGCAGCATCCGGCCTTCCACCACGAAAAAGAAATCCCCGAACTGGGCGGCTTCTTTGGCTGGTTCGACGCCCTCGGCCAAGACCGGAAGATCCGAGCGGCCATTGTTGACGAGACCGAAGAAGTTGACGCGCTGCATGGAGTCGAGCACGCCGGGTATTCCAGCGAGACTGGACTGGATCCGCTCCGGCATCGGCATCAGGTATTGACCAGGCTCCTTGCTCCAGTTGGCGAGGTAACCCTGGCGATAGATCTGGAAATGCCCGAGCCGGGAGTGGATGGTGGCCTCCCGTAACTGGATGAAGATGTCCTCCACGAACCCGCCACTGAGAATCAGACCCATGACACCGATGACGATGGCCGACAGCGTCATGAGCGTCCGCCCCTTCTGTCTGAAGAGATTGCGCAGTGCGAACTTGAGCATCATGCCGTTGGTTTGCATGGCTCAGCGCGCCCTGCGCAGGGCATCGACGATCTCGAGGCGCGAAGCCTTCCAGGCCGGATACACGCTCGCGAGGCCTGCAGAGAACACCGCCAGCAGAAAGCCCCCGCCGGCGAGCGCGGGCGTCAGGCGGATGAAGGCAGTGAAGCCGTGATCCATGCCGGGCGCTGGCGGCATGGGGATGCCGACGTAGGAGATGATCTCGGCCAACAGCCAGCCACCGACAAGACCGACGCAGCCACCCAGTGCGCCGAGCATCAGCCCCTCGGTCACGAAGATCTGCATCACGCGTCGTCTACGGATACCGAAGGCGAGCAGGGTGCCGATTTCAGAAGTCCGCTCCATCACGCCCATCGCCAGCAGGTTGGAAATGCTCATCACGATGATGAGCGCGATGACGCCGTTGACGAAACGCGTCTGTGCCGCGAAAAGCTCAACGACCGCCTTGTAGAAATCGGCAAGATCAATCCAGGGCAGCAGTTGCAGGCCGCTGTCCCGGTCGAGCAGCGCTTGCACCGCGGGCAACAGTTCCTCGGTGTGTTCTGTTTCATCGAGCAGGATCAACCACTGATGCGCGCCTTCTACCTTCATCAGGCGCTGCGCCAGCGGGAGCGGTGTGCGCAGGGTGACATCGTCAAAGGCTTTGACGGCTGTATGGAAGATCCCCCTGACCTTCGCATCAACCGCTGAGACCCCCCCATCCTGATCAGTGCCCAGCAATACCAGCGTCGCTCCAACTTTGGCTCCCAGGCTGTTGGCGAGACCCTTGCCGAGAATCACACCGCCACTGTCATCGGCGGAAAGTGCACGTCCCTCATCGATCACGATTTCGCGTGCAAGGTCGGCCTCAGTCTCCGGGGTGACCCCCTCACCGAGGAAGCTGACGGTGGTGTCCTCAAGGGAGGCGAGGCCCGCAAAGTTGAGGCGTTCACCCAGCGCCTCCACATGCGGTAGATGTGCGATGGCTGCCGTATCGACAGCTCCGCGGAGGACGAGGTACGCGCGCGGGTCGGCAACGCCACCTTCGTAATACCCCTGACGCACGATCTGGATGTGACCGAGGCGCGAATGGATGGTCGATTCACGTTCGGCCCACATCATCCATTCGGCGAAGCCGCCGGCGATGAGCAGTGCGGCCACGCCAAAGCCCGTGGCGCAGAGGGCGAGTGCCGTGCGCCGCCGGTGGCGACTCAAGTTGCGCAGTGCGAGGTATCCCGTCTGGCCGACCAGGGTGCGTAACCAAGCCAGGCGCGCTGCCCCGGCGCGAGCCTCAGCGCGAGACTCGGCGGCAGTACCGGTAGTTCGTGCGGACTGCGGATTGGGTGCGGTATCCGGCGGCGTGGATGTGGCGCGGGGGCCAGCGGCCAGAATCCGCGTTTCGCCCGAGCGCACATCCGCATCGATGAGCAGACGATCCCCAGGAGACTCATCAGTGGCCGGTTCGCCAATAGTCTCGAAGCTGCGGCCGGCAACTTCCTCGGCATCCCTCAGCTCTGCCAGTGCATTGAACACGAGGCCGCAATGCGTGCAGCGAATCATGCCCATCGCCACGCGCAGGGTCTGCGCGCGGATCTGGAACAGACCTTCGCACTCAGGGCATTGCGTGAACATGGATTGGAAGTGCTCGCAGTCGCGTCATGTGACCAAGGATAGCATCACAAAAAAAAACTCCGGGGGCTTGCGCCGACCGGAGTCCGTGGGTGAGGTGATGAGAGATGCCGCTGCGTTTGGCGGCGATCCGGATCTGAACCCTCTGTGGGGTTTGAAGCCCGGAATGTGTGGGTCTGGCTG
>JAURMM010000195.1 GCA_030830685.1 Gammaproteobacteria bacterium
CATCCCTGATCTGCTCGGCGGCCCGGGCACGCTGCTGCTTGGCCAGGTGTTGTGGAACGAATTCTTCGTCAATCGCGCCTGGCCCATGGCTGCGGCACTGGCGTTGACGCTGCTGGGATCCATGGGGCTGGTGCTTGCCGCACACCAGATCCTGCAGCGTCGTCTGGGACAGCACGCATGAAGCCCGGAGATCTGCGACTCGGGGCCTTCCCGCGAGTCTGCCTGTGGCTGGGGTTGATCTTCCTCTACGTGCCGCTGGCGATGCTCGTGCTCGGTTCTTTCAACGCCAACCGCCTGGTGAGTGTCTGGAGCGGTTTCACCCTGCACTGGTATGCTGGCCTTTTCAGCAACGAGGCGCTCCTGCAGGCGGCAGGTCTCAGTCTGCTGGTCGCTGCAACCAGCGCCACGCTTGCCGTGCTCGCAGGCACCCAGCTCGCGTTCGTGCTGGCCCGTCGCGGCGTCTTCCGGGGCC
Source organism: Gammaproteobacteria bacterium (assembly GCA_030830685.1). GTDB lineage: Bacteria > Pseudomonadota > Gammaproteobacteria > CAIKBL01. Next base: position 473 of record JAURMM010000195.1, read on the forward strand.
GCGCGCTTCTGGCGCTGCTCGGCACTGCTCCCCTGGTGATACCGGAAGTGATCCTTGGCCTGTCGTTGCTGCTGCTCTTCAGCGGGATGGAAGATTTCCTAGGTTGGCCGCGAGGCCGCGGACTCGGCACGCTCATCCTCGCGCACGCAAGTTTCACAGTAGCTTTCGTCAGCGTGGTCGTGCAGGCACGCCTTGCCGGAATGGATCCGCAACTCGAGGAAGCTGCGCGAGATCTGGGGGCCACACCTTGGCGGAGTTTTCGCGAGGTGACACTACCCTTGATTCTGCCGGGCGTGGTGGCGGGCTGGCTGCTCGCGTTCACCTTGTCACTGGACGACGTGGTGATTGCGAGCTTCACCAGCGGGCCGGGCGGCAGCACCCTGCCCTTGCTGATCTGGTCCAAGGTGCGCCTGGGACTGGCGCCGGAGATCAATGCGCTGGCCACCCTGCTGATGCTGGTGGTGACCTTGTGTCTGTTGCTGAGTGCCTGGCTCTTCAATCGTGCCCGGAGCCACTGACGGCGCGCTGCCGATTCAGACCTGTCCGGTCAGACCAGCAAGCCGCCGCCATCCACGGTTAGAGTCGTGCCGTTGACGTATGCGTTCTTCATGAGGAAGAGCACAGCATCGGCAATCTCCTCGGCGCGCCCGACCCGCCCCACGGGAAGCTTGGAGCCGGCCGCGGCAAGCACGGCGTCACGCTGTTCACCGAGCAGCGCATCGAACAGAGGGGTGTCCACATAACCGGGCGCGATGACATTCACGCGCAGCGGGGCGAGATCGAGCGCCATCGCCCGGGCGAAGGACTCAACGGCACCACAAGATGCCGAGGCGACTGCGGCCCCGGCCAACGGACGCCTTGCAGCGGTGCCCGACATGAACACCAGCGATCCGCCCGGGCGCATCCGCGGTGCACCGTATTTACAGGCGTACAGGGCCGCCCAGAAGCGTACGCCCATGGCTGGTCTCAGCTGACCGCGCGGCGGCGTCAGCCCCGCATCGTTCACGAGCGCACCGGCGGTCGAGAAGATGTGATCGATGGTCGGCAGTGTCTCCATGAACTCACGCATGGGCGTTTCATGCGCCGCATCGAACTGCCCGGTCCTGACCGTTCCGCCGAGCGCTGCCTGGGCCTTGGCGAGACGCGCTGCATCCCGGCCGGTGACCACGACTTCAGCCCCTTCGGCCTGCGCAGCGCGTGCCGTGGCGAGGCCGATACCCGAGCTGCCGCCCAACACCACCACCGTCTGACCTTGCAAAGTTCCCATACCGTTTCCCCTTATGGTTGCGGCGCCTCAGCGCTTAGTGATGCCTTTGAGCAGTTCGGTCGCAATGATGATGCGCCGGATTTCACGGGTGCCGGCCCCGATCTCTGAAATCTTGGCGTTGCGGTAGTGCCGGTTCACCTCGGTCTCCCACATGAAGCCCATGCCGCCATGGATCTGCACCGCCATCTCGGTGCACTCCGCATGCAGTCGACCGGCCTTGAGCAGCGCCGCTGCGCACAGCTTGTGCAGATCCCCGCGGCCTCCGCCGCCCTGCTCCAAAGCATTGCAGGCAAGCAGGGCACGGTAGGACAGGAGGCGAGCTGCTTCGATTTCGGTATACATGTCGGCGAGCTGCGCCTGCACCATCTGGAATTCACCGATGGCCTTGCCGAATTGTCGCCGCTGTGCCGCGTATTCCAATGAGAGATCGAGCACGCGTTGCGCGCCGCCGATGATCCCGACGGCAAAGAATGCGCGTTCGATGTCCAGCCCGCTCATCACCACGGCCACACCACTGTTCTCGTCCAGCACGCGATTGGCCGCCGGTACCCTGCAGTTATCGAACACCAGTTCGCCCGTAGGGCAGCCACGCCACCCCATCTTCTTCAACTGCTGGGCAACACCAAACCCTGGCATCCCTTTTTCCACGATGAAGGCGGAAATCCCCTTGGCACCGCGCTCCGGAGCCGTCTTGGCATACACCAGGAGGACGTCAGCAATGGGTCCGTTGGAAATGAACAACTTGCGGCCGTTGAGCACATAGTCATCACCCTCCCTGCGCGCAGTGGTGCGCATGCCTTCCAGGGCATCGGAGCCGGCCTCGGGTTCGGTCAGGGCCAGTGCGCCGATCATCTCTGCGCGGCAGAGCGCCGGGATGTAGCGCTGCTGCTGGTCTGCATTGCCATTGCGCAGGAGGTTGTTCAGGCAGAGGTTCTCATGTGGTCCCCAGATCGCATTTGCATTGAGGTTCCAGTAGCACATGGCCTCGCCAACCATGCCGGAGGCGAAGAGGTCGAGTCCGGCGCCCCCGAGTGCGGGCGGAGCAGTAATGCCAAGGTAGCCGGCCTCCTCCAGATCACGCATGAGGTGGGGGGGATACCAGTCCTCGTCATCCATGCGCGCGAGCAAGGGGTGCAGGC
>JAURMM010000196.1 GCA_030830685.1 Gammaproteobacteria bacterium
CCCGCAATGTAGCCACCGCAGGCAGCGAGCGACTTGCTGAGCGTGCCCATCCAGATGTCAACATCTGTTCCGGCAAGGTTGAAATGTTCTCGAATGCCAAGCCCCGAGGCACCCATGACGCCAAATGAATGCGCCTCATCCACCATCAGCCACGCGCGATGGCGGTGTTTGATTTCTATAAACCGGGGAAGGTCGGGGTAATCTCCATCCATGCTGTAGAGGCCTTCCACGATAATCAGCACGCGCTCGTAACGGCGCCGCTGTTCCCGCAGTATTTGATCGAGGGCCTGCCAATCGTTATGTGGAAAGCTGATGCGCCTTGCACCAGATAGCAACATGCCCTGAAGGCTGCTGTTGTGGATGAATTCATCGTGCAACACCAAGTCCCGGTGACCCAGCAAATGGCCGATTACCGTCACATTCGTGGCGTGGCCGCTCACGAAGGTGATTGCGGCATCAACGCCATAGGCCTCTGCGAGGGCCTCCTCCAGCTGGCGGTGCACCGGTCGCTCACCAGAAACCAGGCGGCTGGCGGAGACCGACGTGCCATAGCGCATCAAGGCCTCGGTAGCAGCCTCATTCACCTCTGGATGACCGCAGAGTCCCAGATAATTGTAGCTGGAGAAGTTGATGCAGTTCTTGCCATCAATGACTGTTGTGGCACTGGCGGTTCCTTGATGAACCTTGAAGTAAGGGTCATCGACGCCGTAGTGGCTGGCGCCCGCGCGTAGCAAACGTAGCTGCTGATAGGATGGATGCTGATCAAACCGATACCAGGCTGAGGGGACATCCATCACTGGTTCGACGGATTCCCTGGCAGACAGCGCATCGCTGTGCTGGGTTCCGGGTTGCTGCCGACGCTTGCGCGCTTCCTGAAGAAGACGCGCCTTCTGTTCCGGAGAGAGCTGTGGGGTACGGGATTGGCTCACCCTCCGCGTCCCGATTTTGTTGAGGCCACCAGTTCAGCAGCGGTTGCGTGCCCTTCATGCCGGGCGAGAAATCCTACCTGTTCGGCAACAGTTTCCTCCATCGTGTTTCCGGCACCGGGGTCATCCTGGGTAAGAAGGTGTGTCACCCGATTCGCCAACCATTCGAGAGTCTGGTCACCCAGTCCGATTTCCGGAATCCGCACCCCGAATCCTGTTTCAATGGCGACGGCAAGCTCTACTGCCATGAGCGAGTCGAGTCCGAGGGTGTGGATAGGCACTTGGGTGCCTACTTCAGTTGCCGCCATGTTCAACACTACGCCCAGTGACTCCCTGAGCTGGTCCAGCACAGCAGCATGCAAAGCTTCGCCACTGAGCCCTGACAGCCGAGCGTGGATGCTCGCGCTGTCCGAGGCACGGGCTTGACCAGGTTGCTCCAGCGCAGAGAGATCAGAAAACTTGGCCTGGCCTGCACTCTTCAGCCCCCGGGCAAGTACCGGCCAGCTGAAATCGAGCACCGCAGTGCCTGAAAGGCCCTCGACCAAGGCCTGCTCGAGCAGGCCAAGCGCCTCGCTGGACGAGAGCGCACGTCCGCCCAAACGTTCGGTCAGCGCGGAGCGCACGGCCGTATTTCTTGCAAGATAGCCCGCGTCCGAGATAGGGCCGAAGCCTACGCAGGTGACCGGCATACCCAGCTTGCGACCTGCGCGTGCAAAGGCCTCCAGCCAATGATTGGCCGCGACATAGGAAGCCTGGCCGGGATTCCCGAACAATGTGGTGGCAGAAGAAAAAAGCACAAAGAAATCGAGCACTGCTCCTTGGGTGGCAGCGTAGAGGTTTTGCGTGCCAAGTATCTTGGGCGCAAGTACCGTGGCGATTCGATGGGCATCGAGATTCCGGGCCACGCCGTCCTCGTAAACTGAAGCTGCATGCAGAATACCCTTGAGGGCGGCACCGGTGCTCCTGATATCGTCCATCACTCGCGCCAGCGACTGGGCTTCGGTGATATCGCAGACAGGAGTGTCCACTCGCACACCCTTCGATCGCCACGTTTCGACATTTGTCTGCGCCTCGTCAGAGAGGGTTCCAGACCGACCCAGCAAGACGAGGTGTCTGGCTCCGCGTTCTACCAGCCAGCCCGCCGCGCGCAGTCCGAAGCCCGAGAGTCCTCCGGTCACCAGGTAAGCGGCGCTATTATCGAGCACCAACGCCTTTTGTTTGGTGGTGTGTCTGCCCTGGGGTATGCCATTCGGGTAGCTCAGCACGATTTTGCCTATGTGCCGGGCGCTTTGCATGTGACGGAATGCCTCTTCAGCCTGTTCGGCATTGAACGTGCGAAAGGGCAAGGGGAGGAAATCTCCAGCCATGAAGCGCTGTATAACTTCGTCCAGGAGTGTACGCGCGAGTTCGGGTTGAACGCGCATCAACTGATCAACGTCCACTCCGTGATAGCTCACATTATTGCGGAAAGGGCGCAAGCCAAGACGCGTGTTCTCGTAAAAATCCCGCTTGCCAAGTTCGATGAATCGCCCGAAAGGACGCAAGACCTCGAAGCTGCGGACCAGTGCATCACCACTGAGGGAATTGAGCACCACGTCCACCCCCTCGCCCGCGGTATCGCGCAGTATTCCATCAGCAAAACTCAATGAGCGGGAATCGTACAAACGTTCCACGCCCAACAGTCGGAGAAAATCCCGTTTCTCCTCGGATCCGACGGTGGCATAGACATCCGCACCCAACAGGCGAGCCACCTGGAGTGCTGCGAGGCCCACACCGCCAGCCGCCCCATGGATGAGCACCCGTTCTCCCGGTCGCAGCCTTGCCACGTGTTGCAGGGCATACCATGCCGTGACGAACGCTGTGGGAATCGTCGCGGCGGCCTCGAACGAGAGCGTCAACGGAATCGGAGCCAAGGCCCAGCGCCGGGTGCGAACCCTGTCACTGAAGCAGGCGGAGCCATAACCCAAGACGCGATCTCCCGGCCGGAACACGAGCTCTCGCCGACCGACGCGGGTTACCGTACCAGCGAATTCAAGTCCGAGAGTGGGGCCGGCAAACCCTTGCGCCACGCTTTCCGGAGGCAGGAGACCCAAGGCCAGCATGAGGTCCCTGAAATTGAGCGCCGAGGCTTCCACGCGAACTTCTACATCGTCATCGTCCAACGGCGGCAGGGTCTCAGTTACCCAGCGTAAATGGTCCAACGACCCGGTCTGCTCGATGGCAAGGGTCGTGCGCACGGTTCCTTCAGGCGCTGCACCCCCGGTGGCCGATTGAGGCACTGGTCGCAATCGCGGAACAGTGGTGCCGCCTTGCGCGGAGAGGATGCGCTCCGGTTCATGCGCTGTTTTCAGGAGATCGGCTACCAAACGTTCTGCCGCGACTTCTGGGGCGCTGAAATCCAGCAAATCGACGAGATGCAGATTTACACGATCGGACTCGTTCATCACCGTGCGAGCGAAACCCCAGAGGGCAGCGTCATCAACATCGACCGAGAACTCTCCAAGGCCCCAGGCGTTTGAGGTGACTGAATAGCAATCAATCGACAGGTCTTCCTCTTCAAGCGTCTGCAGGAGAGACACCAACCGCCCACAGCGGGTTTGCTGAGCTGCCATGGTTGGCGTTTTTTGTGTCTGGCTCCCTGACCAGTCAGGCAAGTCGATCACCACATCCACACCGCGGAGCGATGGACAACCCTCACCCGAATGGACCCGTACGCTGTGCCCCGCGGCGAGCAATCCAGCTCGCAGCGCTGTGGCTAACGGGCTCCCCTCGGAGGTCAACAGCTGCCAGGTCTTGTGCTGCGCAAGGGGCGATAATGGCGGAAACGAGCCAGGCGATTCCTCAGGGCTGTCTTCCGCGGCTTGTGGCGCTTTGGCGACCAGCAACCAAGGGCCGGCAGCCTCTTCCTGATCCAGTGCGTACAGAGCGATTTCCTCGAAACCCAAAGCCTCCAGCTGCCGACGCCAGAATAGTGGGGGTTGCTGGCGGTCTGGCCCGGCAACCTCGTCGTCAAACCAGCCAGGGCGTGCACCGAGAACAAAATCCAGCCATTGTGCTGGGAAGTGCCCGAGGAACATCAAGGTTCCCTGTGGTCTGAGGCGGATTTTCGCATGTCGCAAGAATGCGAGAGAGTCGCCCAAGCTGCTCCCGTCATCCATTGCCAGCACGTAGTCGACGGGTTGGGCCGCCGTGAAGTCGCCATCGAGGGTTTCTGTTCGTACCCCGGGCCAGCGAACGTTAGCGCTGTTCAATACCCGGAGTTCCGGACTTGCCAAGTAGCGAGATCTGCGTGTTCTGGTCAAACACGCCCCAGGGTGTGTCAATAAAAGCGGATCTCCAGCAGTCATCTCGAGCACGCTGCCAACCATCGGTGTTGTGTGCGCGGTGTCTAACAGCTGGTCAAGGCCTCTACCTAACCGGGCATTGATAATCGCACCTCGGGCGCGCTCGACAAGCATGGCGAGTGTCATGTCTCTGGCGTGCAACCCTGCCCAGTCGAGCTCACCGCGCAGGAGGGCAGGCAAGCGCACCCCTGTGCGAGCTACGGCCAGGACCAGCTCTGCCTGGTCCGCATGTTCTGCAAGCAAGCTCCCCTGAATTGCCGCGATGGCGTCCAAGCTTGATTCTTCGCACGGAAGTAGCTGCCAGCGCTCGTCTTTTCGGGCCACTGTGGCGTCGGCAACGGCTGAAGCCAACAGCCTCTCCAACCATGGCCTCGTGGCCGGTGTAGCATCCCGTGCTGGATCGATGCAGCCAGTTGCGTCGGCCAGCGCTGCCATTGCCTGTCGTGTGTAAAAACGACAGAGACTGTCCAACAAGGGTTCGAACTCCGTGGTGTAACGAAGGCCCTCCCCATCGTGCACCAGGTGCCGGAACAGCTCCTCGGTGCCCAAGCAGATTTTGTCGAATGCCTTTGTCATGGCCAGACGACTGTTCTCGTCAGCCAGGGGCTGTAGCTCCCAGGTGAGCGATCGTGGCGGACGACGGTCCTGAGGAACGGGCACGCGTCTGAACTCCACGTCTTCAGCGACCGCGAGCACCCCCCCACTACCGGCGTACAAGATGAAACGTGCCGAGAGCGTCCGGGATGTGGCTGATATCACTTCCGCGGCTGCGGCGATGGCGGGTCCTCCCTGGCGCAAGCAAACCAGTCGGCCGATGCGCACGGGCACGAAAGCGTGTTCCAGTGCCTCCCCTGAAGCGTCCACACACTGAAGCGCCAACTGAAAGGCCGCATCAAGCTGCATGGGGGAGAGGTGAAACGGGCTGTCTTCCCGATCATCCTCAGTCAGTGCTGCGATGATCTTGCTACCATCGCGCCATCCATGCCGCACCCGCTGAAAGGGCTGCCCATAATCCAGCTGCAATTTGCGCGCTTTCTCGTAATGGGTTGAGGCATCAAAATCAGGAGGCCGTTTAGGAAACTCCATCGGGCCCATATGCGGAATATCGACGCTGTCTGCGGGTACGTGCGCTTTCAGGTGTAGAAGCCAATCTTCGTCTTCGGCGTGCGGACGAGCCTCGACAGCTATCTGACCCTCCCGAGTGTCCAGGCGGGTGCGCACAGTGCGCGTGGTCTCCCTGCCTATGACCAGCGGCGCGCGCACATCGATGTCGGACACTGTGAGTGTGTGCCCCGACTGCCAGCTGGCGGCCGCCGCCAGACATAACTCAGCGAAACCAGAGGCAGGAAAGATTACGGCCTCACGCACCTTGTGTGCTGCGAGCGTCGGTAGCAGCGCCGTGTCCACGGGGCATTCCCAGGTGTGGGAATGCTGCGCCAGCGGGTACCCGAGCCAAGGGTGTACTTTGTGGCGTTTCAGTAGCCCCATCGCGGCAGGGGTGTTCCCATGCCAGCAAGAACGGTATTGCCACGCGTATTGCGGAAGCTCTACGGTGGGGCGGGCGCGCGGAAACGCCGCAGACCAATCCGGCGCGATTCCCGCCAAAATGGCTTGCGCCCCGGCCTGCCAAACCGTTGTGGGTACATCTTCCTTCTTGGTCTGCGTGGGCAAGACAACCGCGCGCACCTCCCGATCCTGACTGGCCCGCCGCAAATAGCTGGAGAGGACCGGGTGTGGGCCGATCTCAAGAAAAACATTCACGCCCTCGTCGAGCAGCCCGTTAACAGCCGGCGCGAACGCGACGGGCTCGCGAATGTTGCGCCACCAATATGCAGCATCCAGTTGCACACCGGCCAAGCGACCGCCCGTGACCGAGGAATGGAAATCAAGACACGCGGTCCGCACATCCAGATTTGCGAGGGATTGTCTGAGCTCCCGTTCGATGGGGTCCATGGCCGAACTGTGGAATGCGTAGTCCAGATCGAGTCGGCGCCATGTGTGCCCTTCGGCTTGCAGGAGGTCCTCAAGGACTGTCAGCTGATCGACCGGACCGGCAACGGTGCAGGAATCACTGCTGTTGCAGGCGGCAATTACCAGGTCGGAGAGGTTTGCATGGTCTCTCAGCAGCGCGTCCAGCCCGGCAAACGGGAGTTTGACGGCAGTCATACCACCCGCCCCGCGAGTTGTACCCTGCAGTCGACTACGGTGATGGACGACTTCTACAGCGGCGGCCAGGGTGAGAGCACCCGCCGCCCAGGCTGCGGCAATTTCCCCTACGCTGTGACCAACGACAGCCTGCGGGCCCACGCCCTGCAACTCGAGCAGTCGAGTCAGCCCGACCTGCACGGCGAACAGTGCCGGCTGTGCGATTTCGGTCGCGGCGTAGCGTCCGGGACCCGGCAGACCCAACAACTCATCCAGAATGGAAAACCCGGCCAACGGCTTGAAAAGCGCATCTACCTCCTGGACGGCCTCACGGAACACAGAGGAGTCGGTCAGCAACCGACGCCCCATCCCTTCCCACTGCGAACCATTCCCCGAGTAGACGAACGCCAGGCGCGCTGGATTCGGGAGCGCTCGGCCAAGCGCCAAGGGGGCCTTGGATGGCCGCTCCTCCGCGTAAGCCCTGAGTGCATCCGCAACTTCTTGCGCCGAACCTTCTGCCAACAGACGTTCCGTTAGCAGGTCTCGACGAAAATTCAGCGTGTGGGCCACATCCGGCCACGCCGGTGCTGCTTTGCCGTCCAGCAGCGCTGCTAAGCGCCGGGCGTTGTCCCGGAGAGCCGCGGCATCGTGGGCGCTGATAAGTACCGGCAGTCGTTGCGCTGGAAGCGAGACGACAGGCGACTTCCGGGGCTCGAAGCTCTGCAGCACCACATGGGCGTTCGCACCTCCAAAGCCGAAAGAGTTCACCCCTATGGTGACCGTACCGTCTGTGGGCAGTTTTCGGAGCTCGCGCACGATGTCGAGGTTCCATTCCTCCACCGGGATATTGGGGTTGAGGTTTTCAACCCCGATCGTCGCGGGCACCACGCGGTGTTTGAGGCAATGCAGCGCCTTGATGAGGCCCCCCATTCCTGAAGCAGCCTCCAAGTGTCCCATGTTGCTCTTGACCGAGCCTATGGGCAGGGGTCGTGAACGAGAGCGGTGGCGCGCCAGGGCCTCACTGATTGCGCGCGTTTCCACCGGATCTCCCACGGGCGTACCTGTGCCGTGCGCTTCCAGGTAGTCAAGGCTCTCGGAGGAGAGTTCGGCATTGGCGTACACGCTTGCCATCAGCGCGGACTGGGCGGCAACGCTCGGCACCGTCAATCCTTGTGTGTGGCCATCGGTATTGATGCCGGAGCCTGCGACCACCGCGAGCACCTGGTTACCGTCAGCGAGCGCCTGCTCGAGCTCTTTCAACACGAGGAGGCCACCCCCTTCCGCCCGCACGTATCCATCGGCACTGGCATCGAACACCCGGCAGCGACCGCGGCGCGAGAGCATGCCGGCCTTGGCAAAGCTCACAAACACGAAAGGATGAAGCAACAGGCTCACACCACCAGCGATGGCCAAGGGCACTTCGCCTGTCTGGATCGCGCGACAGGCTTGGTGGAAAGCCACCAGAGAGGATGAGCACGCTGTGTCCAGAGCCATGCTGGGACCGCGTAAATCCAGAAACCAGGACAAGCGGTTGGCGGCGATACTCGCTGCATTACCGGTGGCTCCCGGTCCGTCTACAGCAGCCAGATCCTCCACCAGTCGGTAGGAGTAGTCGCTGCTTGCGATGCCTACGTAGACGCCCGTGCTGGTGCCCCGCAGCGTGGAGGGCGGAATCCCGGCGCTCTCGAGCGCTTCCCAGCCGAGCTCCAGCAACAGTCGCTGTTGGGGGTCGATCAGCGCCGCCTCACGCGGCGAAATCCCGAAAAACGCGGGATCGAAGTCGCCCACATGATCAATCACACCCGCGGCAAAGGTGTAGCTTGTGCCGAGGTGTTTCTGATCCGGGTGGCGGAATGCATCCGCCGCAAAGCGGTTATGGTCGATGCTCGTGATGAGATCACGCCCCGCCAGCAGATCTGCCCACCAGGATCCCGGACCTGTTGACGGAAACCGGAAGCTCTGCCCGACGATCGCTACCTTCCTGTTCATTGCATGAACCAGTGTCTATGGATGTTCAAGGAGGAGTCAGACTTCATGCGGCAGTTTTTGTATCTACCCCAGGGTTGATGCCGGGATCGGGCTCTTTTCAGCGCAGGACTTCAGGCCGAGGATATCACTATATTCCTGCCAGCATGCCGCAGCGTGTTGAGGATTAATCGCGGGCGAGGTGATCGATCAGTACTAGACCCAGTTCGTCCACCAATCGATCAGCCCGCACCACCAACTCGCCGCGGGGCTGCGAGGACCAGAGGAAATAGTCCGTGCGCGCATCTGGTTCACCCAGTCGAGCATAGACCTTGGACATGATCGGGACGTGATCGCCGTACCAGCAGAGGTATCCGGGGCGGTCGCTGGCCGCGAGACCCTCGCGCAGCCTTCCAATCATGGCGTCTGCGTCGCGCAGATGCCTCAGATACACGGTGAGATCTCCGCAACCGGGCGGCGGGGAGGACGCATAAAACCCCGCTTCCTCCTCGGGCGTTGCGCGCTCGAGATGCAGCGGCCCGTGGTTTTCCATGGTGATTGCGAACACGAACAGGGGCTGGTCCGCCCGGTCTTCGAGCAGGGCCAGGACCTTCTCCGTTACCGCGGCGTCCCCAATGTAAGGGCCCGCGCGGTCCCCAGCGCCGAAGGCGCGGATATCCAGAAATTCATCAAACCCGAGCAGCGGGAAAAGCTCATCCCGGCCGTAGAAGCTGGCGGGATAGGGATGGATGCACAGGGTTCGGTAACCTGCTTCGCGCAACAGACTTACGAGTTGCGGCAATCCGCTGCGTGCGAGTGTGCGGTATGGCTGGAACTGGTGCACACCCTGCGCCTCCGGGCCGATACCGAACAGGAATGAGAACTCGGTACGGATGGTGTTCGCGCCCCAAGCTGGAACCTCGAGACGGCCGTGGCACAGGGCTTCCTGCCGGATGGCATCGAACTCCCGCAACACCTCCGGCCTGATGCCGGGGAAAAGGCCTCTGGGGTCGAAGAACGACTCGCTCTGCACCACGACGAGATTCGGCAGCGTGTCGGGATGGGCGGAAATCGGTGGCACAGCCGCATAGGGTGACTTCACCGTAATTGGGCGCCGCAACTCCTGCGCATAGCGCCACAGGCAGGGCAGCAAACCCAAGGCGGCCAGATCGCCTGTAGCCGAATAGGTGACAGGCATGTGCGCGCGCTCCCCTTGCCAAAGCATGAAGCCGGCGAGCAACAGCGGCAGAAGGGCGGTTGCAATCACCTCGCCTGCGGAGTGCAGGCGGTAGAGACTCGGCTCGTAGTAATAGCACGCCCACAAGCCGGCCAGCACCAGCAGACAAGCAACCACCACCGGAGGGCTGGCACGCAGAAACGGCAGATAAAGCCTGGGATGCCGCATGGCATCCGTGAAGTATTCGAAGTCATGCACGGTGAACGGCTCGCGCAGCGAGCGGTACTTGGCATTGCTCACGACCACTAGCGTCATCAGCCCGACCAACGACAACACCAGGGCCAGCCACGGCCTGCCCAGACTCAGCGCGAATGCACTCTGACACGGCACCCACAAACCAAGCTGCAACAGCCAGGCGCCCGGCGGGCGCCGCCAGCGCGGCACTTTTGGCAACAGCAGTTGCTCCAGCAGTACCGAGGCAGCAGCGCCGGCGACCAGAGCGCCCCACCAGACGAGCACCAGAGACTCAAGGCCCATATCGCAACAAGCGCAGGACCAGGCCAGACAGCGCGGGTGGTAGAACCGAAAGACTCCAGCAGCCGAGCGCGAGCAAGCGCGGAAAGGTGATGCGTGCACGATTGGCGGCAAGGCCGCGCTTGATCACTTGTGCTGCCGGCACGGCCGCCCAGAGGAAAGGCTTGGGCCCCGGCATGGCGCGACACATGGCGGAATCCACATAGCCCGGCATCACTACATTGACGCTGATACCGGCTGGAGCCAGCCAGCCGCGCAGGGATTCCCCGTAGGCTTTCAGTGCGGCTTTGCTGGCGCTGTAGGCTGGGGTTAGAGGTAGGCCGTAGAAGGCTGCGAGCGAGCTCAGGAGGGCGATCTGCCCCGCGCCGCGCGCGCGCATTCCGGGCAGCAGAGCCTCCACCAGCGCAAGCGTTGCGAGGATGTTCACCTCCATCAAGGCTGCGGCCTCGGGCCAGGACTCGACATGACCGGGACCGGGGGGATGCAGGTTCACACCCGCACAGGCGATGGCGAGATCTATCGGGTATGCCGTCGCAACCTCCACAAGCGAGGCATGCCAGGACTCACGCTCGGCCGCATCGGCGTCGTGTAAATGGGTGGTTGCGCCCTTCGCCTCGCAGCGGGCGGCGAGCGCGTGCAGCACCACTTGGTCACGGCCGTGCAGAATCAAGGTGACTCCGGGGGCTGCATAGGCTTCGGCCAAGGCCCCGCCCAGTGCGCCGGTGGCGCCCGTGATGAGAATGCAGTGCGGCTCAGAGCGTTTCATGCGAGAGGATCGCACGCGAGCAGGTATTCCAGCCGCGAGGGAACAGCGGCCAGAGCAGGCAGCACATTTCTGAGCGCAATCTCGATGGCAGGCCGGGTGTAGAAGCCGCCATTGATCTGCGTGGCATGCATCACCACGCGGCGGAATGCCTGATACAGCGCGCTATCCGGTGCTTCTGCATGCTGCCAGAACTCATCGAGCATCCCGGAGAAGCTGAGCCCAGGCATGTGATAGATAGCCTCACCCAGAGTGAACAGGGGACGAGATTGGTCGAGAGCCACCGAACCCACGGTGCTGTTGACGGTAACCACACCGGCGCAGCGCGCGACGATGCTTGCCAAGGGCCCGCTCTCGATGAAGGCCACGCGGCGCTCGAGTGCGAACTCCCGCGCAAATTCGTTTATCACCCTCGGATAGTCCACCGTGCCGTAGTCCAACGGATGATTCTTGATGAGGAGCTTGGTCCCGACAGGCGCTGCCCGGGCAAAGGATTCGAGCACCACGCGCAGGACTTCCGGCATGTCGGCAAAGGGCGAATGCTCCCGGATCTGGGCATCATTGTTGAGCTGCAGAGGCAAGAGAAAAAAGGGCGTCGATGCCCGCATTAGATCGGAGATCGTCTGTTCATCGTGAGACTCGCGCAGACGAGTCCGCAGGAAACGCCACACATAGCCCGCATATTCGCGCGGCGCCAGATGCTGGGCATGCGTACGGTAATTTGGAAAGCACACCGGATTGATTGCACCGGCCAGATGGTAGAGCACATCATGGAAGGCGCGCACTGAAAACGCCTGATCGAAGGGCACATGCGACTCCGGCGAAGGAAGCCTGGGAGCGACATCCCGATACCAGGCAGGATCCCGCGGGAGAAGGGAGTAACGGTTGACCCCATCCCGCTCGAGCGTGAGCCAGAACGGGCGAAAATATCCCTCCTCGAATACATGACAGCGCACGTCCTGAGCCTTGGCAGCGGAAATGGCGAGCCGATGTACAGGACGACAGTCTCCGAACAGCACGACATCCGTGATGCCTTTTGCCTGCAGGCGCTCGGTGATGAAGCCGGGCAAGGCCTTCAGAGGTTCCTTGAAATCCTCACTCCCGCCCGCGCGCCAGTAGGCCGCATCGCCCATGTTGAAGTTTATCTTTGAGACGCCCGCGCCCTCACGCCGGAGTGCTTGCGCCAGCAGCGAGAAGAAGGGGCTACACACCCCCTGCAGGAACAGGAATCGGCGATTTTTCATCGCACGCCCACGACTCTGCGCAGCAGGCTTCGCCACAAAGGCCGCCACCAGGGCACAGGGCGCAGCTGCGCAGCCTCGCGCCACTCAAGCAAGGTAGTGAGCGCCTCCTCGGGAGAAACCCGATGCCCTTGTCGATCGAAGTAACAGGGGTAGAGCAGCAGGGCGGCCGCCACCAACTCATCGAGGGTGCGCCGTCGGGTGCGTCGCGCAACAGGCGTGAGATCCTGGGTGAGTCCCCAGCCGGCGTAGAAAGGCTGCCCATGGCAGGTGACGGGCTTGCCTCGCAGCAAGGCCTCGAAGCCGGTGAGAGAGGTCATCACGTGCACTTCGTCCACCTGCGTCAGTAGCTGGTGCATGTCCACATCGGTGACTACTGAGTCCACCAGCGCTGGAATCTGTTGTTCCTCCGCACCCATCGCGCGCAGTCCCGCCTGCACATCAGGGTGCGGCTTGTAGATGAGGAAGGCCTTGGGTCGGGCCGCACGAGCGGCTCGGACCAACTCGAGGTTGGTGCGCACACCGGCCGAGCCGTGACTGAGAGAGGCGTCGCTCTCCACCTGTCCTGGCACAAGGACAACGTGCTCAGCGCCCGATGGACGGTGCCAATGGGCGCGATCGGCATTGTATTTGGTGAGGCCGGCATCAATGAGCGCCGCACGGAACGTCGCTGTGCGGGCGAGATCGGCGGCAGAGAAGTCCGTTGTCTGCAGCAGGACTTCGAGGTCCGAGGCGCGACTTGCGTCGTAGTAGAGGCCACGGCGGTCGACGACCCAGGAAAGCGGACGAGTCAACTCAGCGCCGAGGCCCACCGAACGCAGAAAACCGTCCTCCACATGCAGCCAGCGAAGATCAGGTCGCTCCTGGGGACTGGTCGCGGGCAGGCCCCAAATCGCCACAGTGGCGCCATGGGGCACGGAGCGGAAGTCCCGGACGAACCGGATGCGTGAATCCTGCAGAGCCGCGCGCAGGGGACGCTTCTTCCAGTGCGAGAACCCGATGGCGAAGATCGTCCCGGGCACGCGCGATGGAGAGCTGGGCCTAGGG
>JAURMM010000197.1 GCA_030830685.1 Gammaproteobacteria bacterium
AGCGGTACTTCTGGGCGTTTGGGTTCATCGCCTGCTGGAGCGGCCTTTGATTGGCATAATCAGGCGCCGTTGGCGCGCGCCCTTCAGATCGTCGCGCACCGCCGCAAGTGCCATGGATCTTGCCCTTTCACAACCTCTCGGCGATGCGCTTCCGGCGTCTCGCCGGTAAGCCCGTCACCTTGTAGTGGGGGCGGGCAGTGCTTCTGTCCTCGCCACGAAATCCCGCCATTGGGGCATCTTGTGGAATTCATAACCCGGGCTGTAATCCCAAAGAGCGATCATGACCTCACGCGCAGCCTGGGTGGTGGCCGCCTGCTCACGCACACGGTAGAGGTACACGAAAGCCGAAGCGCGTGAACCGGCATAACAGTGCACAAGCACGCGCTTGCCCGCGTACTCCTGCATGGCGGAGATGAAACGTGCGTAATCTGCCGCGGTGGGATTCTCCCAGTCGACCGGGATATGGGTGTATGCGATATCGAGGCCGCCTACGATCTCGGCCTCATCTGCCAGCGAGGCCGGGTCCGTGATCGGCGCCAGGTTGATGATGGCCTGAACTCCAGCGTCGCGAATCGTGGGGAACTGATCCCGGGCAGGCTGTCCTGCGCTCAGGAGTTGTGCCGAATACTCGTGATAGTTGACGAGTTCGAGCAAGCCGACCTCGAGGTTCTCAGCCGACGCTACTGCCAATCTTGTGATGAGAAGCCCGGCGAGTGCGAGGGAGGTGAGAGATTTCATGGTGGCTCCGGGGAAAGTGTAGAGAGGAAGAACAGGCATGCTCCTGCACGAGTCGATTACCAGAATCCGTAGAACCTCTGAAAATCCATCCATCCGAGCAGCCAACCCAGCGAGCAGAACCAGAGGACACCGGTCGCAGTCCAGGTCACCGCCACCATCAGCCGGTAATACTCGCTCTTGCGCAGCGCCAACAGGACGAAAAACATGAACCAGGCAGCGCCCCAGAGGATCCAGTTGATCCCGAGAATCCAGGCTTCGGCTCTGAAGGTAAACGCAGCAAACGGCACCACATTGATGGCCACGAACAGGCAATACCACCCGAACGCCCGCTGATCCTCTACCCCCGTGTAGAGGTTGTAGCCCATCCACCAGTAGGTGAAGGCGAAGAGAAAGGTCTGCGACGCGTAGAGTGGACTGCCGCCACTCAACCAGCTGTGGAGTGCGACTGCAGTAGCGAGGAACGCCGTGAGGATATTGAAGATGGCTGCGCCGCGGGCATCGGCCTTGCCGCCGAGCGCGAGCATGTTGACCGACAGTACACCCGAAATGAACAAACCCACCATGCCAAGAGGAAGATTGCCTGCTGCAAGTGCCATGGGCGTCCTCCGGGTCGTGGATTGTGGGTTCGAGCATGCAGGCGTCGGGCGCTGGCCGCAAGGGACGGCGCACTCGGTGGTCGCCGAAGTTGTTCGTGCGCCTTGAGCATCGGAAAACACTCTGGCAGGCTCGCGCACCTGCTACAGGAACGGCACGATGAGCGTCTGGATGATACCTCCCTCGTTAGTAACGTCACCCAGCCAGGAGTCTGCCACGCGCATGAAGTCTTCTTTTAACCCGTTAACCGGCAGGTGCTCCGCCGGCCTTTCCAGTCTGCTCGTGCTCATGCTGGGGGCGGTGTCCTCCCCACCGTGCCTCGCGGGAAACGCAGAACTCGATGAAGAAGGCCGCAACGAGGCCGCATTTTTTGTCGGCGGTACGGCGGAGGATGGCGTCGCGGCCATTACGCTGGGTGCCGAGTACGAAAGGCGCATCACCGAGCGCTGGGGCATCAACGTCATTTCGGAACATGTCGACATCAGTGACGCCTGGATATTCCTGGCCCCCATCACATTCCGTCCATGGTCGGATCGAGGGCTGAAACTCTATTTCGGTCCCGGAGTTGAGACCAAGGAGCGCGAACCTGAAGAAGAGAACTCCATAGATGAGGATCAACCAGAACTTGCTGCCGAGCCCGCGTCTCCAGATGGCCGTCAGACCCTGTTGGTCCTGCGCACAGGCTTGAGCTGGACTTTCGCCGCGCGCAGTTTGCTCATCACCCCGCAAGTTGAGGTGGACTTGGGCCGTGAACCTGAATACTGGGAACCCGCGGTCGTCTTTGGCGTAGGTGTGGGTTTTGAATTCCGAGGCGCAGCCGGGCTTGAGAGACCCGGCGAATCGGGTCCTTATTCGGTGCCCGGGTCACCCGGTGGGCTTGTGCGGACAATCCTCCCTCAGGTTTGGCCCGTACAGGTATACTCGCGCGCTCAAACTTGATCCAAAGCACGTCGTGTCCCCATCATGATCGAAGAAGCCCTGATTATTCTTGCCGCACTGGTCGGCGTGGTGGTGCTGCTCGCATTCCAGGATTTCCTGGTCACCGTGCTCAGTTTTGCATTTGGGCTCGGGGTTGGCGTGGTGCTCGGCGGAGACGGGACCCGGGGCCTCATGGTCGGTGTGCCCTGCGGCATGCTGGCCATGCTGCTTGGTTTTCGTTTCAACCGTTGGCGCGCCAAACGACGTGCGAGGGTTCTGGCCCGCGCCCATCAGGCGGCCAAGGCTCAGGATCCCTCCTCCAGTTCTGGATAATCGGGCCGCTATCCGATCACGGTCTTCGAGCGTGGACTTGGGTCCCGGTTGCCTGGCCTGCGTGGGGGCCGGCAAGCGGCCTGCCGGTCCAGGTGCGGGCGGTGAGGAAAAATGCGCCCCACGTAGTGGTGCGGCGCAATAACTCGCGCTATTCTCGAGACGGAACCTTGCCATATGCTAACTGGAAAGCCTTGGCTCCACTCTGGCGCTGGGGTCCAATCCACTGCCCGTGACGTGCCCTCCTGAGCACTCCGGGAGTCAATTACCGGAGGGGAACATGGGGGAAAATATGGGTGTTGAGACTGCCAAAGACGAGCAGCCCGGGGATAGTTCAGTCAACGAGACGCCGACTGATCAGGCCCAAGAGCCTGCGCCCGACGCTCCGGAGTCTGGCGCCGTCGTGAGGCCACGGGCATCGCCCGCGCGGCGCGGCCGCGCGGCATCCCCAACCCGCAAGACCGCCATGAAACCCGCAGCGGCAACCGCCCGCAAAGCTGCGGTTAAAAAAGTGGAGCCCGGTAAGAAGACGGTCGCCAAGAAATCTTCTGGCGGAGCTCGGGGGAAGAGCAAGACATCCAGTGGACGCAAGTCTGCCGCTGCCGGGGGAACCTCAAAAATGCTGAAAAACATCGCTACCCGTCTCGACTTGTCGCGGCGCCAGTTGACTGCTGCGCTGGACGACCTGGCTGCGTTGGTCGGCCGTCAAATCGGAACTGCCACGGCACCGCTTCCACGCTTGGTCAAAGGGGAGTGGAAAACGATGGAAGCCCTCGGCAAGCAGCTCGCCGGCAAGCTCGGCATCGCGGGCAAAGGGAGGTCAAGCAAGCGCCGTGTGGCATCAAAGAAAACCACCTCGAAGAAAACCACCTCGAAAGCGCCGGGCACGGGCAGCAAAGCCAGTGTGGCAATCTCGGTGAAGAAGCGCCCCAGTCGCTCCCGGCGCTCCACCTGACCGGGTCTCAGGGCCCGGAATCGCCTTTACCGCGCGGGAGAATGCCGGTTCCCTGCGCGGTTCTCCATCCAATACGAACATGGCAACCCGGCAGTGGCAAGCCCCGCGCCCATTTGCTGCCCGGGGCAACCATGAACACCGACAGGAGAAGCCGATGAGCAGCGAAAATCCCGAGAATCTCGTGATCGCTTCGGAGCCCCCCGGTTCCGATGTGCCCGCAGCGACCACCACCGCCGATTCAAGCTTGGCGACCCCTCCGCCACCGGCCGCCGCGACCGCCGCAGAGGGTATGCACAGCGTGGAGCTGAGTGCCGAAGACATTGTTGCGATGGACATCTGTACGACTGCGGGTCGCATCGTGGTCGACAGTCATGACCAGCCCCGAATAATCGTCTACGTCATGAATCACGATCCTGCACTCAGCCAGCTCGATGTTGCGGTGAAGGGAGATACCATTCACATCGAGATAAAGCATCTGGTCAATCCACGCTGGCTTTGGTCCCGACGCAAAACCTGTGCGACGAGCCTGCGGGTAATGTGTCCGCGAGGCCTTCTGGTGAGTGCGCGCAGTGGCAGCGGAGACATCCGGATCATCGGCGCAACGGAAGACGTCGATGTAGAAACACAATCCGGCAACGTAGTGCTTGAAGGTCTCACCGGAAACGTTGCGGTCCGTGCGGGAACCGGCAGCGTAACCGGTGATGCGCCTTGCGAGAGCCTCGAAATCGCGACCGAAAGCGGTGACACGAAAGTCAGCGGCCTGGCCGGATCGCTCGCCTACAAATCCTCTTCGGGTGAGCTGCGCGCCGCCTGGTCCCGGGTGCCCGTGGCTGGCAAGGTCGACATCAAAACCGGCAAAGGCTCTGTATCGTTGCAGATGCCAGCGGATACGCGTCTGAACTACCGGTTCATCACGGGTCCCACGCCCATCATGAACGAGTTCGAGCACGACCCCCTCGCGGCGTTTCGACTCAATATCGTGGCTCGTTCCGGCGGTTTGAGCGTGCGCAAGGCGCGTTAGGAGCTCGCCGTCGCATGGCAATCAACCGCCGCTTGGGCCGTTTCAAGTTCTGGACCGATCTTTTCGTCAAGCTGGTGGTGGTGGCGGTCGTAGGTGCCGTTGGACATCGGTTCTATGAGCGACATCACCAGCCGGTCCGAATCGGCCTGATCATGCCGCTGTCCGGAACTGCAGAGACTGCCGGGGCAGAGCTTCACGATGCTTATCGTCTTGCGGTCGAGTCCATCAATGCCACTGGCGGTGTGCTTGGACGTCCATTGGAAGTCATCATCCTCGACAGCGGAATCTCGCAGAAGCGCACACTTGCGGAGGTAGAACGCCTCAACCGCGAAGAGCAGGTCGCCGCTTTCTTCGGCTGCTACCTGTCGGGCTGCCGACGCGCGATTCTGCCTGCTATCAGGCGGCTTGAGAACCTGCTGGTTTACCCCGCAGACAATGAGGGCCTCGAATTCGAGCCGAACGTTTTCTACACCGGTAGCCCGCCCAATCAGCTGGTGATGCCCGCCACCGAGTGGGCACGCCGTAACTTGGGGCGGCGCTTGTTCGTGGTGGGAATGGACGATATTTATCCCCGCATCGCTGCAGCGCTGATAGAGCGAGAACTCAAGGAACTCGACGGTGAGCTGGCGGGCGCGTTCTTTGTGGCGCCCGGGTCCGAAGATCTTGCGACAGCCACGCAGGCCATCCTGAAAGCACGTCCTGACGCCATACTCAGCTTCACAAATGGCAGCTCGCTGCCCGGACTGGTCAATGCGTTGCGCGCCGCGGGCGTAAACAGCGACCAGATTCCAATAGTGCATGTATGGGCTGACGAAGATCAGCTGCGTGAGCTCGGCCCGGCACAGAATGAGGGCGATTATCTCGCTGCATCCTATTTCAATGATCTCGAGAGCAAGGCCAATGCGACTTTCCGTGCCGCCATCCAGAGCCGTTACGGCCGTCAGCGCCGTTTTGGTGAAATTGAGGAATCGGCGTATATCGGCGTGATGATGTGGGCCGCGGCAGTTACCCGAGCCAACTCCTTGACGCCTGCGGCAGTGGGCCGCGCCCTGCGGGGCCTGCACTTCGAAGCGCCGTCGGGCTACGTTCATATGGACCGATCCAATCACCGTTTGTGGCGACAGATAAGAGTCGGTCGCTTCGAGGATACCGGACGGGTGATTCCGGTGTGGGAATCGGAAGGTGCCCTCGCACCTCTGAATTATCCCCTTTCCGGCACTCAGGAAGAGTGGGACGAATTACTGACAGCGCTGAATCGTAAATGGCACGGACGCTGGGCCGCCCCGGAAGCGGCGCTTTGATTGATCGGCTGGTAGACCCTTGATGGATGATTTTGATCGCGACGCGGGTCAAGAGCCCGCCGTGAACGCAAGAAAATCCCGCCGGGCGGGCAGGCGGCGCCGCCGTTCGCTGGGGAAAAAGGCCCGACGCCTGGGTAGCAGCCTGCGTCTCGGATTGCTGGCCGCCTTCATGCGCTTTTCCCGGGGGCTGCGGTCAACCGCGCACTATGTCCATGCAGGTTGTGTGGGCGCAGTGCGCTCCGCGGCCGAGTTCCTGCGGGAAAATGCATTGCTGCGACAACTGGTTGGTGATGTTCGCCACCTGATCCTGACTATCGCCTTCATTGCTGCGGTAATCGCGCTTGTCGTGGAAACCGTCTACATCGTTGATTTCAATTCCAGCGCGATCGTCCTCCGTTTGGGCCGGTATCACCGCACCGTGGACTCGGGCATACGTTTCAAGCTGCCTCTCGTCGAGAAAGTCTTCGTCGTCAACACGAAGAGTCGACTGCAGGAAGACTTCGGATTCATTCAGTACACTCCTCCACCCAAGCCTCTCACGGAATTCGAGCAGGAGGTCGCCGCGCATCAGGCTGATACCGTGGTCGAAGTGGCGGAGGCGGAGATCGAAGCTCGGGATTCCGGAAATCTGCAGCAAGAACTGGAGCGTGGCCCGCCACTGCCGCGTGATTATGTCATCGCCCGGAATCCGCCTTCCCCGCGGGAACCCGATCCGCAGGCCGAGGCTGAAGAGGTGATGGAGCGAATCGACCTTCAGGCTGAAGCCCTCAAGAATGTCGTTCCGCCAGACGGCAAGGTTCCAGTCCCGGAAGACATGAAAATGCTCACAGGGGACTTGAATATCGTTTATGTCACCTGGTCGGTGCAGTATGAAATCCTAAGTGGCAGGGATTATCTTTTCCGCGCCACTGACGTCCAGCGCGTGTTGCGCGACGTATCAATGATCGCGATGCGGATCGCGGTTGGTGATCGACTGGACTATGAGATCCTGTCCACGGGGCGGCGCGAGATCGAGCGCGAGGCAAGGATACTGATCCAGGAAATCGTCGATCGTTACCCTCTGGGTCTGGATATCGTGGCTGTGATCATCCAGGACGCAAATCCTCCTGATCAGGTGAAGGCTTCCTTCCACCAGGTCAATCGCGCCAAGCAGCAAATGGAAAACATCGTCCACCAGGCTGAAGCTGAATACAACAGCATCATCCCGCAGACTTATGGCAAGGCGGAACGCATCCTCGCCGAGGCGAAGGCGTACGCCATCGAACTGAAAAACCGCGCCATCGGTGAAGCGGCCCGTTTCGACGTGATCCGGGAGCAGTATCGCAAGTCACCGGAAGTCATCCGAGACCGTTACTACATCGAAGCAATGGAAGATGTCTATGCGCGTACCGCGGTGACATTGATTGACCCGAAACTGAAAGGGATCCTGCCCTTGTTTCAGGGACAGCGGAGTTCCGTGGATCCATTGCCCCCGGAGATG
The DNA here is from genome assembly GCA_030830685.1 of Gammaproteobacteria bacterium. Classification (GTDB taxonomy): domain Bacteria; phylum Pseudomonadota; class Gammaproteobacteria; genus CAIKBL01. The sequence goes on from JAURMM010000197.1 coordinate 7,338, forward strand.
GCCGCCGTCATTGGCGCACCGGAGCCTCTTCAACATGAGATCGCTCCGGCTCAGTCTCAAGCGCGCGCCAAGCATATACCCGAGACAGGCGCCCACACCCCGCCACAACGTGCGGTTGATCCACCCGGGGCTTTGGAGGGAGTGCATCAAAGTTCACCTGTTGCTCCCGAGGCCGCGCCTGCCGTAAACCGAGTGGAGCCTGTGAAGCTTCCAGCTGGAGGTAACCGTCGTGCGCCTTGAGTCTCGTCGCGACCTGACCTGCCTGAGGGCTGGTTGAGCCATGTGGAACTTCGCGTTTTTCCTCATCGTGGCTGTAACCGCCGTCGGTGTGCGTCTGGGAACTTTCACCGTATACGAAGGGCAGCAGGTCGTGATCACCCAACTGGGGCGGATCATCGGCAAACCTTATCAGGAGCCAGGCCTGTATTTCCGCGTACCGTTCATTCAATACGCCAACTACCTCGATGCGCGTGTCGAGACCTGGGAAGGCTATGTAAACTACGTTCCAACCAAGGACAAGCTTTACGTGGCCGTTGAAACTGTCGCGCACTGGCGAATCAGCGATCCGTCCCGGTTTCTGGAAAGTCTGGGCGATATGCCGACAGCCGAGGCAAAACTCGACAGCATCTTCAATGGCGCGGTGAAAGACTCGGTCAGCGGTCATGCTCTTGTTGATGCAGTGCGAAACACCAACCGTATCGTCGCGACCAAGCGACGCCTGGCGCGGGAGGAGAGCACGGCCCCGCATACGGGGAAGGGCGCCCAGCTGGATGACGAAGTCACTTCGGAACTCGAGAGAGTGACGGTTGGGCGCGAGCATCTGACCCGCATCATGCTGGATGCCGCTGCGTTACAACTGGAACCGCTTGGCGTGGAAGTGCTCAACGTGCTCATCAAGAAGATCAGTTACGAGCCGGCGGTGGAGTTGATGGTGTATGAGCGTATGACCTCGGAACGCGAGCGCGTCGCTGAGCGGTTGCTCTCCATGGGACGCGGCGAGCGAGAGCGCATTCGCGGCAAGTCGGCGCGGGATGCGCAGACCATCCTTGCTCCGGCTGTACGGGAGGCGGAGATAATCAAGGGAGATGCAGATGCTGAGGCTGTCCGGGTCTATGCGGAATCTTTCGGAAGAGACGCGGAGTTCTATCGGTTCTGGCGCTCACTGATGGCCTATCGCCATGCACTGCCTGAAAAGGCGGAACTCATCGGGGCTACGGATACTTCATTCTTTGACGCAATGCACGGGAGACTCCCGCCGCCGTCAGGGGGAGCATTGAGCCCGCCCCGGGGCTCTGATTCCAGCGCTGGACCCGATTCTGCCGCTGATGGGATGGCGGTCGAGTAGCCTCTGAATGCACCAATACCCCGAGCCTGCCGGAGACTGACCTGTGGATCTGCTGACGATTGCATACCTGCTGCTGGGGACAATATCCGGATTCGCTTCGGGACTCATTGGCGCCGGAGCGGGGGTGGTCATCGTGCCGGTGCTCGCAATCTGCGGTTACGGTGGCGACGCAGCGGCGGCCTCGGCACTCGCGGTCGCGGCCTGCAGCGTCCTTGGTGGGGCTCAGATCATCCCTACCTATGCCCGCGAAATGCCGCCCAGAGCCTGGGTGCCCGGAGTCATCATGGCAGTGAGCGGGTTCGCAACAGCGCACGTCGGGGTAACTTTGATCGCCCAGATTCCACGCTTTGCCGCGACTCTACTGCTTGCCTTCTTCGTATTCCTCAATCTTGATTTGTTTGCGCGCCACGAGCGGCGCGAGCGCTTGCGTCGCGTGCCGGATCAGGCAGTCGATACAAAGTTCCAGCCGTTCATGCGCTTTGTAGTCTTTGGCGCAGCGGCTGGTCTTTTCGGCGGCATGGTCGGCAGTGCCGGGGGATTGATGCTGCTACCTTTGCTCGTTGCCTATGCGCGCATGCAGATCAAGGAGGCGGTTTATGCATGCCATCTGATGATGGTGGGGTCGAGCATTTCCGGACTGCTCGGACAGCACTACTTCGGGTCGATCAATTACGCGTCGGGTCTGCCGATTGCCTTGGGTGCAGTGATTGGCGGTTACTTCGGCGTAATCGCGATCAAGATGACAAGCGAGGAAACCATCAAGCTGCTGGTCAGGGTTTTCCTGTCAGAACTCGGCATATTCTTGCTCGCCTGGAGCTTTATCGCCTGAGCGCCCGGCGAGGCTGCGGCTCCGATCGCCCGGGTGATTTCTGTCGCGCAGTGTTCTGGCGGCGGTTTGCTGTGCAATCCCGCTTCGGACCCGCGCAAGGTTTCGAAGTTTTATCAAGGATGATCGATTTGAGTTTCTCGCGGAATCAGACGTACGCGGAGTGGTGGCCGAGACGCTTGTGCCAGACCAAGCCCAGCGAGCGATATTCCGGTGGCGCGATGAAAGGGGAGGGCCGCATGACCAGCCCGAAAAGCGGGGCGTAGAAGTCCCCGATCCGCTTGGGCAGAGTCACCACCATGTCACTGTTGGCAACTGCAGCCGGTGCCAGCGAAAACTAATTGACGGTCAGTCCGATGCGATGGGAGAGACCGAGTTCAGCCAGCGCCTTGTCCACGAAACCAACCGGATCGCCGCGTGGCGTGATGAGAAGGTGGCGGGCCTCGGCGTAACGCCGGATATCGAAACGCCCGCTGGCCAGGGGATGATCCGCACGCATCATTACTACGAAGAGGTTGTCATCGAGTTGTTCAAGCCCGAAGCGATCGGGCAAATCCCCGTAAGCACCAATGGCGAAATGCGCTTCCCCGGACTCGATGCGCTCCAGCGCCCTTCCGTTTGGCGGCAACAGGCGCACATCTATCCTTGGTGGAGAGACTCGCTTCCCATGAGGCCCCGCACTCTGCGGTGGACCCGGGAAAATAAGGAGTCGACCATGAATGTCTTTTCCCCCGAGATTGTGGCGACCGGCATTGCGCCGCAAACCATGCAATTCGAAGTTGCCCGATGGAGAGCGTCGTCACCCCGCGCGGCAGCCACCAGAGAAAGCGCCACCCCGGACCACTGCACCGCGCACACCTGCCCCTTTGCGCTGCGGCGGGGTGCTGCTCCTGCTGCGGTCGCGGCCGCTTTCTGGGCCGCAGCCAACCGACTGTCAGGGATTAGGACGCGTGGACTTGCAATCAGAACGTGTATTGCACCCGCATCTGATAGACGTTCAAGCCCGGAACTGCGGCGCGCACGGCATTTGTGCCGTCAGTATCGATGATTCGGGTGTAGTCAAACATCAGGCGTACGTTGGTGTTTACATACCAGTTCAGTGCCGCCGTGAAAGCGTCTTCTTCTCCACCCGTGAAAGCTCCATCGTTGAGGTCGATTCTGGCGTAGCGCGCTGCGAGCTCCCAGGCACCCCAGCCTCCGTCGGCGAGACTGAAATCATGATCACCCGTGAGGCGCTTGAACTCCCCGGCGTCGATACGATAGGCACCCGCGCGCGACTCGCCGGTCAGCGTCCAGGTAGCGGCAACATGCCAGCTCTGGAAGCTCAGATCGTCGAGCGAGCTGCGTGTGACTTCTCCCCGGTTGTACTCCCCGGACAGCGACCATGGTCCATAGACCAAAGCCGCTTCGGGCCCGTAGAGCGTGATGCCGTCCACGTGCTCGATGTCTCCGGTATCGACAATGTCCAGATTGGAGAAATGAGTGGTCTCGTCATGCATCCGGATCGAGCCTGTCGCCGAGTTTGGTTGACGGTAAGCGCCCCGCACTCCGAGGTGGACGATTCTGTCTGCTTCCACGATTGGGGCAAGAACGAAGCGCCCCGCCGTACCCCAGCCTTCATCGTCGTTTTTCTGCGGATCAATTGAGTCACCAAAAACGCCGCCCGCAAAAAACCAGTGGTCGCCATGTGATTCGGCGCGGACCCCGATTGACCGGTCAGTGAAGGGAATGATGAGGTCGTTATCGATAGACCGCTCCATGAACGGGATATCGTTGGAGCTCATTTCTACTGCAAGCGAGTAAGGCTGCTTCTGGTGACCGGCCATTACGGTCATTCCCGGAAGCCCCTCAAAGCCGAGCCAGAAGTCCTTGATGGAAACCTTGTTATCTGCAAAGTCGGACTCTGCCGTCCAAATCCAGTCACGGTGGAAGCGTCCCTTCATCTCAATGCGCGCGCGTCGGAATTCGCTGCCGTCTGTGGCCTCTTCACCGCCAGTCTCCCCGCTGTGCATGGCGCCATCAACATGCAGGCGCGCACCAATTTTCATCTCGAAATCGCCATCACCGGAGGCAATATTCAGGCCCTTTTTGTCAAGTGAGACCACGACTTTTTCTACATCTTCTTTGGTCAGGGCAGCCTTCTTTGACAGCGCAGAATGTTGCTCGGCGGTAATGGCACCGTTGGCAAGCAGGATGTCCAGAAGCTCCTTGTCAGCCGCGAAGGCATTTGGTGCCAGGACGGCGCCCAGAATAAGGCCCAGGAGCCGCGCCGAGGCGACAGGGGAACGTGACGTAGGTAGTGTGGACATTCGTAGGTTTCCGTTGAGTGGTGGGGAGAAGAGGCCAAATCAGCACTTGGCGAACGCTACTTTGTACGACGATAATGTGACAGATTTGTGACAGCCTGCTTTTCAGGGTCCGGAAGCTGTCAAGCCACGGAAACTGCCTTTCTTGCCGCCTGCCCTGCTACCGTTCCGCCCGGCTCGGGGCGGCCTCCACGGCTCAGGAGTGCGCTCGCCCGGTCGCGGTGACCGCGAGCTTCCAGCACAGGCCGCCGGTGCGCCGATGACAGAATCCCGGTATTCAGCCTGTGTGACCTTTTGCATGAGACCAGACTGAGGTCACAGGGAAATCTGTCGAGAA
>JAURMM010000198.1 GCA_030830685.1 Gammaproteobacteria bacterium
CGATCCGACCGCGCCTGCGCTTGCGAGCTCGACTGGAACCCCCAAGTCAGCGGAAGGCCCATTATCAGGCTACACGGAGCATGCCAACCTGGATTCCACTGCGGTGGTGACTAACCAGCAGTCCGACGTGGGAATCTCCGATGTTGAGCCAGCCCAGTTCAAACAGATTTACAGCCCAAGTCTGACGGATAACGAACTTAATGCTTTGCAGGTCAACGGCATCTCCAGCGTCATCTTTGGCGTGCCGGTAACCAAGGTTGCCTATCAGCGGTTGCAGGCCATCCAGTTCCCGCCCGCCAACAAGTGCAACCCCAGCAATGCACGCTACGGTGACTTCAACGATCTGGCATCGGTGGCAAGTTCCGAACGCTGCATGCCCAGTCTGAGCCGTGACACGCTCGCGGGCATCTACACTGGCAGGATTACCAAGTGGAACCAGATCTGGTCGCCGCAGCGAGCTAAAAATGCTTTCAACGTGCCGGCACCCAGCAGTGCTCAGCTGAGCTCCGGGGATATCTTCATCCAGCGTCGAGTGTTCACATCCGGTACCGAGCGTAGCTTCGAGATTTACTTCGCAGGCACGGGCTGTGTGGATGGAGCCTCCGCTTTCCTCGACAAGACCAACGCACGCGTCACTGAAAACTCCGGTACGAGCAACGTGGTGTCCGGCTTGAATGCAGACAACACGGCGGGCAAGGGTTCCGTGGGGGTGATCACTTCCGAGCGTGTACCCAGCACCACAGACGGCTGGCGCTTCATCAAGGTCGATGGCGCGGCACCCAACGTGCTCAACGCTGTCAAGGGCAGTCACGAGTTCTTCTTCGAGTCCACCATCCAGTGGCGCAAGACGGCTATCGTGAGCGACAGCATCACGCTGCCGGTGCTCCCCCAGGCAAAGAAGAGCGTTGCCCAGGCAATCGTCAATCAGCTCGGCAAGCCCGATGTGGTGGCCCGACTGAACACCGCCTTCAACCATCCTTTTGGCCGGGCCGGTCTGCTGGGTAATGCGGTCAAGAACAAGGCCAGTGCACCCACCACGCCATACATCGCCAGCGGTGCTGATGTCACCAAGAAGAACGACGTATACAACCGTCCGATTGCGACCAGCACACGTGGGGTTACCGGTAACCCCAATGCCTGCCGCCTGACGGTCAAAGTGAGCAACAGAGCCCAGTCCGGTCTCTGAGCTTCAGTCGACCAGGGAGGCCGGGCTTCTGGTCCGGCCTCCCGCCTCTTCTGTCATGTAACTGTCACATTCTCTCCCGATCATTGCGGCTCCCCCGGGACTGGCGAACGCAGCAGTCTCTTCTCCCTGACCCTTCCGACTTTGAGGACCGCCCGCTTGCCTTATGAGCCGCATCCCGCAGAGGCCACGACCTTCTGGTGGCGGCTGTCGAGGTTCCAGGGTCAGGTGTCCTGCCTGATTTTCGGCGTGCTGCTGCCGGCTGCGGTGCATGCAAACCCGCCTCTCCCGGTACCCTCGAGCGTATTCGTCACATCCGGTGCCGCCAATGCTCCCGTTATCGCGGGGCAGACCATGGCTATCCAGCAGCTTTCTCCCAATGCCACTTTCAACTGGGACAGCTTCAATATCGCGCGCAACCATGCGGTGCGCTTCGAGCAACCGGACGCAAGCTCGATTGCGCTCAACCTCATCAACCAGACGGACCCCTCAGTGATTCGTGGCAGTCTCACTGCGACTGGCGAGGTCTGGTTGCTGAACCGCAACGGCATCGTGTTCGGTGAGGGCAGCCAGGTCGATGTACGCGGATTGATTGCGTCGTCGCTCAATCTTACTGATGACGCCTTGGCGAACGGCATTGCACCACCCAACGCCCAGGTGAGCGGCGCACCCGCTTTTCGAGGCAATACGGGACGAGGTGGAACAGTCGAAAGTGGCGCGGTGCGGGTGGAGCGTGGCGCGCGGATTGCGACCAATGGACCCAATGGCAAGGCCTTCCTTTTTGCACCCGAGGTCAGTAACGAAGGAACCATCACCGCCAACGATGGACAGGTTGCGCTGGCCGCCGGCAGCGAGATCTACATTCGCCAGCCAGGGGAAGGACAGGGCAGCGGGCTCATCATCGAGGTGGGCAAGGGTGGCACGCTCACCAACGGGACCGCCGACAACGCGGGCGAAACCGACCCCTCCAAGTTGATCGGGCAAGTCGTTGCCGATCGCGGCACTGCCACGCTTGTCGGTCTCTCGGTCAACCAACTCGGACGGGTGAGCGCGAGCTCTGCTGTCCGTCAGGGTGGCCGGATACGGCTGCTGGCGCGTGAAGCCGTTCCGTTGCCTGGTACCCCACAGCTCCAACCCAACAAAGGGGGACAGCTCACGCTGGGTGAGAACAGCGTAACGGCCGCCAACCCCGATCTGGAGGACGACGCTCTCGCAGTGGATGCCAGTCCGGTCCTGAAAAGTGAGATAGAGCTCGCAGGCAAAACTGTCGACCTTGGTCAAAACAGTCTGCTCCAGTCCATGGGCGGAAACATCGCCGTTACGGCCAATGATTCGGGCAATGAGCTGCTCACCGTGATGGACGTGCCCGCCAATTCGGAGAGCCGTATTGTTGCGAGAGCGGGTAGCGGTATCGATGTCTCAGGTGCCAGCGGAACCGCGGCTGCCAATCGGAACTTTCTGAAAGTCAAGCTTCAAGGCGCAGAACTCAAGGACCGGCCCGAGCAGCGCAACGGTGTGCTGCGCGGAACAGAAATTACAGTGGACCTGCGCAAATCCGGAGTGTTGGCAGACGGAACGCCGTGGATCGGTACCCCGCTCGCTGATCTCCGTGAGGCTGCGGCCGCAGGTCTCTTCAGAACCAACGCTGAGCGCCACAGCGTGGGTGGAACTATAAGCCTGCGCACGCAGGGCGCCATCCTGCTCGAAACAGGCTCTTCCATCGATGTTTCGGGCGGCGAAGTTTACTACCCGGAAAGTGCGAACGGCAGCTCGCTCGTGATGATCGGAGGGCGTCTGCTTGATATTGCCGAAGCCACTCCAGAGCTTCCCATTCAGGTCGTACTCCAGCGTGTGGAAAGGCGCGACCAGAAATGGGGCCAATTGGATAGCTGGGATTTGTTCAACAACCCGGCGGGCGCTCCTTACAGCGAGGGACGGGACGCGGGCAGTCTGTCCTTGCTTGCCCCACGCATGGTTCTGGAAGGGCAGGTCCGTGGTTCGGCGGTGGCGGGCACTTACCAACGCCTCGCGCCTGATTTCTCCTCGCTGGGCGGCCTCAATCGGCCTTACGACCAGCGGCCCCGCGGCGGCCAGCTGAGGATCGGCTCGGAAGTTTCCTTCCAGGAACCGGAGCCCATGCTGATTGCGCCAGACCTCATCGTTGGATCCAGTCGGTCCCGCATCTTGTCCGGAAATGTTGACCCCTTGAGTCTCCCCCTCTCGCGAATTCCTCGCGCAACGCGGCTTCGTGACGACTGGTTCGGGCCGGACGCATTCAGCGAGGCAACGTTGTTCAGCGCGGGCAGCTTCCTACTGGAAGCCGGCACCACGCTCGATCTCGGGCCCGCTGGCCGCCTGCGCCTGGAAGCGGGTGACATTCTCTTCGCCGGTAGTTTGCTTGCCCCGGGTGGTGACATCGAAATCACCGCGCGTGACACCTCGGAGCCTACCGGGGTCGCGCGCTCAACCGGCGCCTTGCGTCTCACTTCGGGTGCGAAAATCGACGTCAGTGGACTGTGGACCAACGACCTTCGGAGTTTGAATGCGGAGGCGCCGGGTGGTGAGAGTCCAAGGTTGCCCGATGCTGGCCGGATCAGCCTGCTCGCCCAGGGCAAGGGGCCGGGCCTGGGTGGCTTGGTGCTTAAGACGGGCAGCGCACTGCGTGCCGATGGCGGGGCGGTGGTCACGGCAGACGGCAGGCTGGAAGCTGGTCTGGCCGGACTCATCGAACTCGAGGTACGCGCAGATCCGCTGCAGACGCCCTATCCGGTGCCCATGCAGCTGCAAGGCGAACTGTCGGCGTTCGGTCTCGAAAATGGTGGATCAATCATGTTGGTTGCTGCGGACCTCTGCCTTGGGGGCAACTGCGCACCAACGACCCAGCCCCGGCTTGACCTGGCTGCTGACTTTTTCAGCACGGGTGGGTTCGCAAACTTCGACCTGACTGCGGTGGGCGGCGGCGCGCAACTGGGTGAGGGCGTGTTCATCACGCTTGCCCAGCAGAATCGGATTGTCGACCAGAGCTTCCGTGAACGCAGCAGCGGAACGGACATTCGCGAGTTCTCGGCGATAGGAACGCTACCGGATCCCCAGCGCAACCCAGTCGACCTGACCTTGCGGGTGAAAGCCGAGACGCCCCTTAACCAGTTCAACGATGCTGTCCTTCAGGGGCTCGACATTCTCGAGATTGGGGCAGGGACCGGAATCCTAGGTGAGCCGGGCGCCTCTATTTCACTGCTCAGCGACACACGCTTGTTGATTGACGGTCTCCTGAGTGCGCCCGGTGGCACCCTGCGTGCCGAGCTCACCAGCGGCATCAGTGGTTCCAGACTCATCGGCTTCATGCCCTCACAGACTTTGTGGCTCGGACCCTCGGCACAACTGCTGGCGCCCGGTGTGCTGGTCAAACAGCCCGATGCGCGTGGGTTGCTGCGCGGTGAACTCTATGACGGTGGGCAGGTGGAGCTCATTGCTCGCAGCGGATCACTGATTGTCGAACCCGGCGCTTTCATTGACGTGCGCGGCACCAGCGCCACTCTGGACCTTTTCCAGAACGACGGCAGCAGTCTTCAGATCAGCAGACAGCTGGTGGGCAGTGACAGTGGGCATATCACGCTGCAAGCCGCCGAGGCGATACTCTTCGGGGGGCAGATGGCCGCGGCAAGGGCACTGCCGAGCGTGCGCGCCGGATCCTTTTCCATGGTTCTCGATCCCCAGCGGAGAAACGACAACCTGGAGCTCCCGGCAGCCAGCCTCGGGCTTCCTCAGGGCACTCGCGAACTCAGGGTCGTGGAGTCGACGACGACCATCGTGCCCGATGACCTGGCCTCGGGCATGGCGTTGCCTTCAGCGCTGAACGGACTCGGCATCCTCACGGAGCAGCAGCTGACTGACGCCGGCTTCGGCGAGATTTATCTTCAGGCGCGAAATCTCTCGCGTGACGGGAGGACCGTCGCACCGGGAGTCATCCGCTTCGAAGGCGATGTTACGCTGGCAGCCTCGCGCAGCATCACCCTGGCGGCCGCTTCGCTGTTCGGCGCGGATGCCCGCCTGAATCTGCTTGCACCCCGCGTAGTTCTTGGCAATCCGGACAACAACGCCGACAACCGGAATCGCGCGCCCCAAGCGGTGAAAACAGCCTTGGCCTCAGGTGAGGGTGTCCTCCATGTCCAGGCTGGACTGATCGACATCGTCGGCAACTGGGCGCTCGACGGCTGGCGCGATGCGCACTTCGAGAGCGAAGGCGACATCCGGTTTAGCGGGGTGCAGGTGCTGTCAAAGGCCGATGGCTCCATCGACACGCGCGGCCGTGGCAGCCTGGTCTCCTCGGCTGATCTCCTGTTCACGGCCGATCAGAGCTACCCGGTGACGCTCACCGACTATGCGCTCAGCACCTTTGATCAAGTTGAGGGCCAAATCAGCTTTGCCACCAAGGTGGGTGCAGCCGAGAGCCGCGGAACGGTGCTGTCCGTGGGTGGAAACCTCCAGGTCAAAGCTGCCGAAATCACTCAGGCGGGCATACTCCGTGCGCCCATGGGGCAACTCTCACTCGAGGCGACCCGTCGACTCGATTTCACACCGGGCAGTCTCACCTCCACTTCGCTCGAGGGTGCAACGGTCCCTTTCGGCACCATCGAACTCGGCAAGGACTGGGTCTACCTGCTTGATTCACCTGGCCTGAGTCAGCCGAGGCTTGTGTTCACGCCACAGTCCAATCGCGGCGTGGATCCTTTTCCAGAGCCGCTGCTCTCATTGTCTGCGCCCATCGTGAATCTCGCAGCGCAAGCACAGGTGGACTTGTCCGGAGGGGGCGATCTGCAGGCCTACGAGTTCCTGCCCGGACTGCTCGGCAGCCGAGACATTCTGGCAGCAGATGGCAGCTTCGCGGTTCTGCCGTCCCTGGCTTCTGACTGGACACCACTGGACCCCCAGGAACTGCGCGGGTTTAGTTACGCCATCGGAACGACCGCCAACCTTGGCGCAGGCGGCAACGGCCTGCTCGCGGGAACTTACGCAGTACTTCCGGCCCACTACGCATTGCTGCCGGGTGCCTTCCTCGTGACACCGATTGCTGGGTATACGGACATGGCCGCCGGTGCCGCACGTGAACTCCCCGGACTCGGCACGGTGGTCTCGGGACGACTTGGATTTGCTGCGAGTCCGGAGGCAGACGCGCGCACGAGTGGATTCCTGATTCGCAGTCAGGACGCATTGGCGGCCTTGGGTGATTTTCGTGTTGCCTTGGCAAGTGACTTCGGCGGTCTGCAAGATGTTTTCAGACCCCAGGACGCCGGTACCTTGCAGATTGCTGCCACCCGCGAGCTGGAGCTCGCCGCGCGGCTGACGGCACTCGCCACCGGTAACGGGCTGGGCTCGCGCCTCGAGATCAGCGCCGATCGTCTGTCTGTGGTGAGCGCAGGAATGCCTGCTGCAGAAGGCTTCCTTGCGCTCGATGTCGATCAGTTGAATGACTTCGGTGCATCACGCCTATTCCTCGGAGGAATCACTGACGGTGGCAGAAACAATCGGACTGCCTCGCTGCGCGCCCGTGAGGTCCGTGTGGAATCAGGCGCGAAGCTGGAGGCACCGTCCATCACGCTGGGCGCCCTGGAACAGCTTGTGCTCGACGAAGGTTCGACGCTGGAAGCGGCCAATGGCACGGATACGCCAGCGGAGGAAAATCTCGATGTGAGTGGAGACGGTGTGCTCATCAACGTCAGCACAAGCGGTCGGACCCGTCTGCGCCGATCGGGTGAGACAGGCCTGCGCGGGACGCTTGAAATCCGCGAGGGCGCATCGCTTGTCAGTCCCGCCGCAACCCTGCTCGATGCCACCGCGCTCTCCCTGCTGAATGGCAGCTTCGAACTTGGCGGAACCCTCAATATCGGTGCCCCGCAAATCACGCTTGGGGACAGCGGAGCCTCGGCGAGTGGGGCTGTGCTCTCACCGGCTTTGCTCAACCGGCTTACGCTCGACGAACTTGTTCTGACCAGTCGTTCCGCGATAGCCCTGTCCGGGGCCGTCGATCTTGGCGTGGAGAGTCTCGTGTTCGAAACCCCCGGTCTGATTGGCTCCGGGGTTCAGTCAGGAGAGGTGGAGCTGCTCGCCAGCAGGATAGAACTTGCCGCGCGCGGCGGGGAGACGGATGCAATCGCGGCACAGGGCGCTGTCTCACGATCGTTGCGGATTTCGGCCGAGGAAATCCGCCTCACCGGCGAGGAGGGCGCGACATTCGGGATCAGTGGCTTCTCGGGCGCGACATTCGGAGCCTCGGCATTCCTGCGCGGTGAGGGTGAGGCTTCGCTGCGCGCGGAAGGCGACCTGGCACTGGAAGTTGCCCTGCTCACCGCGAACGCTGGCGCGCGGACTGATTTGATCGCCTCTGGAGATTTTGCATTGTCGGGCAATCCGGAGGCCATCGCTGCCAGTGTGAATGCCCAGAGCGGGTTGGGTGCGGCGCTGCAGATTCTTGCCAACAGCATCAGCCTGGATGGACGCATAGCGCTGCCGGCTGGCAGTGTTGAACTGCGTGCCTCGGGTGCCTCTGGAATCAGTCTGCTGGACGCCGCGCAGATCGATGTGTCTGGTACGTTGGTGGACTTCGGGGCTGATCAATCTGCAGCACCTGCGGGACACATCACGCTCATCGCTGATCTGGGCGACCTCAGGATCAACAGTGGCGCCAGCCTGGATGTCCGTGGTGTTGGTGCGACGGGTGATGCGGGTTTCGTGAGTCTGCTTGCGCCTCAGGGAGAGCTCTCGTTCGACCCGGCGAGCCTGCTAGGCTCGAGTGGAGAAAGCGGACGCGCGGGGTCCGTTACCCTTCTGGCCGAGACCCTCCCTGCGGGAGACACGGCCGGGCAGACCCTTGCTTCCCTGAGCACGCTTGGTTTCCAGGAGTTGCTCTTTCTCAGGCTTGGCCGCGGCGATCTTGCAGTCGGCGCCGCAGACCGCATCACCGCGCGAACCGTTTCGCTCGTGACCGACGACGGTGCAATCGATATTTCAGGTGTGATCGAGACGGTCGGTGACAGCGGTGCCGTGAACCTGTCCGCCGCTGATCGCATCACATTACGGGGCACAGGGCGTATTGATGCCTCCGCTGGAGAAGCGGGCGGGAGGGCTTTCCTCGAGACTGCAGCTGCCAGTGATGGTCAGGCAGCCGCTGGCGGAATCCTGCTGGAGCAAGGCAGCCTGATCGATGTCTCAGGTGCAACCCCTGGTGAAGTGACACTTCGCCTGCCTCAGGCCACCGCCCTCACGCCGCTGTCGCCCGGCGGGGCAGGTTCTCTGCTGCGACTTGACGGCAGTATCGATGGCGCAAGCCGAATCGTTTTGGAGGGTTTCAGGGCTTATGCGGATGATCGCATTACCGCACTGGAAGTGAGCGCCGATCCTGCGAATGAATACTTTGCAGACGCCGCCACCTTCATGCAGAACGCGGCTGCCATGCGTACGGCGCTAGGGATTGCCGCCAACGACCCGTTGTTCCGGATTCGTCCGGGAGTTGAAATCCGCGGCAATGGGGGCAGCGCAGGGGACCTTGCCCTTGACGCAATATGGGATTTTTCAACCTGGGTCTTTGCCGACCAACCTGGCAATCTGACGCTCCGCGCCGCCGGCACGCTTGCCATCAATGAATCCATTTCGGATGGATTCGACGGCACGGCCGATCTTTCCCAGAAATCGGCCGACGGACGTGCTCTGCGGTGTTCCGACCCTGAAAGCTGCGGTGTGCGCCCCAATGCGGCACCCAGGCTGCTGTCCCGCGAGTCCTGGTCGTACCGTCTGATCGCAGGCGGTGATCTTTCTTCCGCCTCCAGCATTGCCACGATGCTCGGGGGAGGTGTGGCGGGTGATTTGATCCTTGCTCCCGGCGTCGGCAGCACCGCCAACCCCGGCAACGACAACATTCCTGTCGCCCGCCCGATTCTCAACGCAATCAGGACCGGTACGGGTTCGATCGAGCTTCATGCGGCAGGAGACATCACGCTTGGCAACCGGGCGGCGGTGATTTACAGCGCCGGGCGCGACGTCGGTAACGGTGTGCGTCTCGGCAACAGCGCCGGGCAACGCGGCAGGGCATTCCTCGGCAACAGGCCCTATCCCGAAGAGGGAGGCGATGTGCGCGTGAATGCGGGCGGAGACATCCATGGCGTGGATCCTGATCTCCTCTATGACGAGAGTCCGTTCGAATTCCCGCGCCAGCTCGTCTCAAGTTGGTTGGTGAGACAAGGTAATGTGGATAACCGCGCCAATCGTGCCACCGGTTGGACGGTGGCCCACGAGTTTTTCGAACAAGGCATTGGCGCGTTGGGGGGCGGCAACCTCACCGCTACCGCGGGCGGGGATTTCTACAATTTGTCCCTCAGCATTCCGAGTATCGGCCGCCAGGTCGGGGGACGGACAGCCGAGCTCAGCGAGGTAGATTTCATTGGCGGAGGACGCCTGGTTGCCACGGCGGCCGGAGACATTCTTGGTGGTGTGTTCCATGTCGGCGCGGGATCCGCAAACCTCGTTGCAGGTGGAGCGTTTGGTTCAGGTCGGCCAGCCGCGCCGTTATTTGACCTGCCCTTGAATCCGGTGCTCGCGGTGGGCGACGCGCGCTTCGACGTGTTTGCAGGTCGGGATCTCGAATTGTCCGCGATGGTGAATCCCACTTTCATTCCACAGGGTCCGCATCAGAAACAGTTCTCCAATACCGACCAGAACAGTTATTTCCTGACCTACGGTGCTGCCAGCGACATCGCCCTTGGCTCTCTCACCGGCGATCTCCGTCTGAGGGATACCGTAGAGCTGCTGGTGGGTGCTTTCGAACTGGATTTCTCGCAGGAAATCGACAATTCCACGCTGCAGTTGCTGGCGCCTTCCCTGGCAATGACGGCCTTCGCCGGGGATCTCGCGATTGACGGTGATTTCACCTTGGCGCCGGCTCGTGATGCCGGTGTGTCCCTGCTCGCCGCGGGCGACATATTCCTCAACCGATCACTCGTGCTATCTGATGTCAGCGGGCTGCCTGATGTCGAGACGCCCCGCGCATTCAACGATTTCCAGAGCGCGGGCGCGCTGGTGGCGCGGCTCAATCCTGAAACCCTGCGCAGCGCCACCACGGCTGCCAACGTGCTCTCGGCGTTGCCGGTGCATGCTGAATCAACAACTGGCCGTGCATTGTTTGCAACCCGGGATGGCGACATCCAGGGTGCCGAGGGCGCGCTGCTGTTCCTGGCACGCGCAGCAGAGCTCAGCGCCGGTCGGGATCTCGTGAACCTCGATGTCATCATCCAGAACATCAATCCGGATGACGTCAGCCTGATATCCGCTCGGCGCAGCCTGTTCTACCAGACCCCGCGCCTGCCGGTCGACACCACCATCGGTAACGCCGGCGCGGTGCTTTCCACGAGTAACGCCATCAATGTGTGGGGGCCCGGACGTCTTGTCGTGACTACCGGGCAGACGCTGGATCTCGGCACTGCCGGAGGCATTGTTTCTCGAGGCAGCACACTTAACGGCGCGCTGGCTGGAGATGGCGCGAGCCTGTCCCTGTTCGCGGGTCTGGGCACCGGCGTGTTCACCTTCGATCCTTTCGTGGAGGCTTATTTCGCCTCAGATGCTCCCTACGTTGACGCCCTCGTTCGGTACATGAGGGGGCGCACCGGCGAGCCGGATCTGAACGAGGAGGAGTCGTTGTTCCGCTTCCAGACCCTCCCGGCTGCGGCCCAGACTGAACTGGTCCTGCGCACGTTCTTCACCGAGCTCCGCGAGACAGGGCGTGCAGCGGCTGTCAGTGCAGGCCCGGACTACACACGGGGCGATGCGGCCATCAAGGCCTTGTTCCCCGCGGATGACTATGTTGGTGGTGTGGACTTGTTCTTCAGTCAGATTTTTACGGTGGCCGGCGGGAATATCGAGCTACTTGCCCCGGGTGGTGCGATCAACGTGGGGTTGGCCACGCCACCGTCGAGCTTCGGTATTGCCAAGGAATCGTCCGAACTCGGCATAGCCACGCTCGCTGCAGGCGATGTGCAGGCCTTTCTGCGTGACGACTTCAACGTGAACGAGTCGAGAGTGTTCGCGGCCGACGGGGGCGACATCCTCGTCTGGTCGAACCTGGGAGATATCGATGCGGGCAGAGGTGCGCGCAGCGCCATTTCCGTGCCGGCCAACCAGTTCCAGTTCGACAGCCAGGGTAGGGTCAAGCTGACCGTGCCACCGCCCATCCAGGGCAGTGGTATCCGCGCTTTCACGACCACGCCGGGGCGTAAGTTTGGGGACACCGACCTCGTCACGCCGCGCGGTGTCGTCAACGCCAGTGAGGCGGGTATCGAGAGCGCAGGCAACATCACCATTGCCGCCGTCGCGGTGCTCGGCGCTGAAAACATCAAAGCTGGCGGCGCCGCGGTGGGTGTGCCATCAGCGAATGTGGGGGTGGTCAGCGCGGGCGTTGCGGGTGCGGCCGGTGCTGCGAATGCGGCATCCCGGTCAGCGGTGGATGGATCATCTGGCGCGGGTCGTGCGGATGGCCCGGCCTCCGGTCTGGGAGATTCAGCGGTGTCATTCATCTCCGTCGACTTCCTCGGTTTTGGCGATGAAGAGGATGAGGGATGAAATTCAGGCAATATCAGGCCGCGCTCGGTGCTGCGGCGCTGTGGCTCACGTCGACCTGCAGCTCTGCGCAGACTGACGCGGTCCAGGCTGTAGAAACCTCTCCCGACCCCGAAGCTCTGGACTCCTTCGACATCTGGGAATACCAGGTAGAGGGCAATACGCTTCTTCCCGCCATCGATGTCGAGCGTGCTGTCTATGGACATCTCGGGGAAGACCGGACCATAGACGATGTGACCTCAGCCCAGCGCCAACTCGAGGCTGCCTACCACAGCAAAGGCTACGGAACGGTGCTGGTCGATATTCCCGAACAGGATGTCGAAGGCGGAGTGGTGCGGCTCAAGGTCACGGAAGCCCCCATACGTCGCCTTTCGGTATCTGGTTCGCGGTATTTCTCGCTTGGAAAGATCAAGGCTGGCGTCCCCTCGCTGGCGGTAGGCAAGGCCCCGCACCTGCCCACGGTCCAGAAGGAACTGGCGGCGCTGGCGAATCGCTCACGTGACCGCGTGATCACCCCTGTGCTCAAGCCCGCGCTCGAACCCGGGAAACTCGATGTCGACCTGCAGGTCGAGGATGAGCTCCCGGTTCACGGCGCGCTTGAGATGAATGATCGCTTCAGCGCCGACACAACGCGCCTTCGCCTGAGTGCCAGTGTGCGCTACGACAACCTCTGGCAGCGGGGTCACAGCCTCGGCGCTTCCTATCTGGTGTCGCCCGAGAGCCGCGATGAAGTGGAAGTCTTCTCGGCCAACTATCTCTGGCGCTTCGAGCGGCTGGCCCACCTGCTTTCAATCTATGCCGTGCGCTCCAACAGCGACATCGCGACAGTGGGCACCCTGGGGGTGATTGGCAACGGCACCATTGCCGGGGCGAGATACACCATCCCCCTCAAGGCGCTGGATGGCTATTTCCATACGTTCACGCTCGGGGTCGACTACAAGGAGTTTGGCGAGTCCATCGGCCTGCTAGGTAATGACAGTGTGAACAGCCCGATCAGCTATGCGATGTTCAATGCCAACTACAACGGAACATGGTTCGGGGAGGGCTACCTCAGCAGGCTGGATTTCACCCTGAGCGCGGCGCCGCGGGGGCTCGGCAATACTGATAAAGAATTCGAGCGCAAGCGATTCAACGCAGACCCCAATTTCGTGTTCGCCACGCTCAGTGTCGACCATGAAAGAAGGGTGTGGCGTGACTTCAGACTGTTTGCCAAGGCAGGCGGGCAGGTCGCCAACTCGCCGCTCATCAACAACGAGTCCTACGCAGCAGGTGGCGTGAACAACGTTCGCGGCTACCTAGAGTCTGAAAAACAGGGCGACGATGCGCTCAACAGCATTTTCGAGCTTCGCTACGGGGTCCCGCAGTTACCTGCCAAAGACTATCTGCGAGAGCTGGACCTCTTTGCGTTCACCGATGTGGCTGCATTGCGAATCAAGGATCCCCTGCCGGGCTCGGTGGAGCAGGCAATGCTGTGGAGCGCCGGAGTTGGCTTCCGGGCGAGAGGCCTTGATTCAGTCAACGCCATGTTGCTCTGGGCCATGCCACTGAGGGATTCCGATCGTACGGAAGCCGGGGACAGCCGGCTGCACTTCAACCTGGGTTACGAGTTCTGAAGATTCTGGCCGCAGGTCCGTTTTTGTCACGGAACCGTAACACTCCCCGCGGACCATACGCGCGCCTGCAGAGTGCTCTCCTCCTCACGAGTAAATGACACATGCGCTTCCTACGTGCCCTTGCTTTGCTTGGACTCACAACCCTCACGGCGCAGGCCCACGCCTGGTGGAATCCTGATTGGGCATACCGCAAGGCAATCACGATTGATACGACGCCAGCCGGCGCCGCGATCCAGGGCGATCTGGCGGATGTGCCGGTTCTGGTGAGGTTGCACACCGGAAATTTCTCCCACTTCCTTGATCTCACGGACGGTGGCGGGGACATACGCTTCGTCGCAGGCGACGATCAGACGCTTCTGCAGCATCACATCGAGAAAATCGATTTCGTCAATGAGCTTGCCTTCATCTGGGTCAAGCTTCCCTTGGTCAAGGGTGCCCAAGGACCTGCACCGCTGGCTCCCGCCAGCGACACGGAAGTGCCAGCGAACGGGAGTAACAAGATTTACCTCTACTTCGGCAATCCTGCTGCCGCAGGGAGCACCAATACAGCAGGCACCTACGGTCCCGGTAGCGCACTTGTCTATCACTTCGATGATGCGAGTGGAGCACCGCTGGACAGATCGGCCAACGCACTCCCTGTGCTGTCAGCACGTGGCCTGGTGTCTTCGCCGTCCCTTATTGGAGACGGCGTGCGCTTTGCCGGCAACGGCGTGCTCAACATCGCCGACGCCCCTCAACTGGCCATGGATCCGGCCCAGGGATGGGGCTTCAGTGTATGGCTGAAGATGGATGCACCGCAGGCGGACGCTTACATTTTTGACCGCACGAGCGGGAAACAGCGGCTGACGCTTGCTATCGACGGCACGACCCTGACCTTGGCTTACACGGATGCCGCGGGGACCCGTCATTCGCCGCCGGAGGCGCAGCTCATGCTGGGCGCCTGGCATCACCTGGCGGTGTCTCTCCAGAACAGTGCCCTTGCCCTCTCCGTCGATGATACAGAGGCCGGCTCGGTCACAGTCCCGGCGGAGCTGATGAATGGCGAGATGAGCGTGGGGGCCGCGGCCGACGGTGCTCATGGCCTGCAGGCGGAGCTGGACGAGCTGCGCATTTACGCGGTTGCTCCCACTGCCGATCTGCTGCGTTTCGGCGCGGTGACTGAAGGGCTCGATGGACTCGGGATCACCTACCTCGCGGACGAAAATACCGGGACCGAGGGCGGAGGAGAAACGTCTGCGGAGGGACACTCCTCCTATTTCGGCATCATCCTCAATCAGGTGTTCGGCAACGAGCAGGCCATCATTGAACAGTCGGTGATCCTGATTTGCGCGCTGATGGCGCTCATTGCATTCACCGTGATGATCCTGAAGCAGACCTATCTCATGGCTTGCCGCAAGGCGTCCACGGTATTCCTGCAGGCCTACGAAGATGTGGGGCTCAGCGCCGGCCGGGCGCTAGGGGCTTTGCTCACCGAGGAGACCGCCTACGCCAAGTCGCCCCTGTTCCGCATCTACCGCCAAGGCATGAAGGAGCTTCAGCGCCGTCTGGATCGCGACGCCGGTCAGGGCATCAATGAGCGCTCACTCATGGCCATCCGAGCGGCAATGGATGCGGTGATGGTGCGCGAGGGCCAGAAGCTCAATGCGCAAATGGTGTTGCTCACGATTGCCATTTCCGGCGGACCCTTCATTGGCCTACTCGGCACGGTGGTGGGGGTCATGGTCACGTTCGCTGCCATCGCGGCCAGCGGTGATGTGAACATCAATGCCATTGCCCCCGGCATGGCGGCCGCCCTGCTAGCGACCACGGCGGGACTGGGCGTCGCGATTCCTGCATTGTTTGGCTACAACTATCTTGGCTCGAAGGTGAAGGAAATCTCGGCCGACATGCACGTCTATGCCGATGAGTTTCTCTCGCGCATCAACGAACTCCACGGTGTCTGAGGAGATTCTCCATGGCGAGCGCCGGAAAGGAAGACAACGAACCCTACGATGACATCAACATCACGCCCATGCTCGATCTGGCGTATGTGCTGCTCATCATTTTCATCATCATGACCACGGCGAGCATCCAGGGGATTACGGTCAATCTGCCCCAGGCGAGCGCAGCACCGAGTCTCGCCAAGCCCAAGACCAAAGCGGTGACCATCACGGCGGATGGTCAGATTTATCTGGACACCTATCCCGTGACCTTGCCGGAACTGGAGCAACGTCTCGGTCAGTACAAGGCAGCGGATCCGGAGTTGCCCGTGGTTGTGAAAGGTGACGCGGCGGTCCAGTACCAGAAAGTCATGGAGGTGCTGGACATGATTGGTCGTCTTCAGATTACCCAACTGGGACTCGTCACCCAGAAACTCGTGAAGTGATGGACAGCGATGCCGCAGGGTGACCGGCCTGAAAAACGCAGCTGGCGGGTACTTGCGACAGCTGTTGCGATCGGTCTGGTGCTGGTGGGACTGCTCGTGTTTGGCGCGTTGCGCATGATGCGCAATTCCGAGTTGGCGCCGCCGCCCAAGGAACAGCAGATCATTGTGATGCCGCGGATGGAGCCACCGCCACCGCCCCCACCGCCGCCAGAACAGCCTCCGCCGCCGGAGGAAGAGAAAGTGGAGGAACCGGTGCCCGAGGAGGAGCCGGTGTCGGAGGAAGCAGCGGACGAAGCACCGCCGGGTGAGGATCTCGGGGTCGATGCCGAGGGCAGCGGAAGCGGGGATGGCTTCGGGCTGGTCGGCAAGAAAGGTGGCCGCGGACTCATCGGTGGCGGTGATCGCAATCGTTGGTACGCGGGCATCGTGCAGCAGGACCTGCAGCGTCGCCTGATGGAAAGCGCAGCCGCCCGCAAGGCCAAGTACGCCGTGGTGATCCGTCTCTGGTTCAACGCCGACGGTGCAGTGTCCCGCTACGAACTTGCAGGCACTACTGGCGATTCTGCAAGCGAGGAAGCCTTGCGTGCCGTGCTCGCAAAGCTTCGGCTGGAACAGCCCCCTCCGGAAAACATGCCGCAGCCTATGAAGCTGCGAATCGTCTCACGCTGAAGCTCATCACTTTTGAGGCTTGTCACTTGAAAACGCTCCATCAGACGCCGCTTGCCTTGACCTTGGCGATTTGCCTGAGTCAGACCGCACCCGTTGAGGCCCGTGATGAGGCCCGTGACCTCCTGGAACTCAAGCACACGGTGGTCAATCTCGTTGACGCGCTGGTAGCCCAAGGGATACTGGACAAGAAGCAGGCCGCTGCCCTCATCGAGAAGGCAGAGCACGATGCCGCGCAACAGGCAGCGAAAACGCTTGCGGCGCCTGAGCTGGCGGCTGGCGCCACTGCCGCGCCCTTGAGCACGCCTGATGGAAAGCCGGTGGTACGGGTGGGTTATGTGCCGGAAGTCGTCAAAGATGAGATCAGAAGCCAGCTCCGAGCCGAAATGCGTGCAGACATTCTTGCCGACGTGTCAGAGAAGGCGCGTCAGGAGAAATGGGGCACGCCGGAAGCCTTGCCAGCCTGGCTGAACGCAATCTCGCTCTATGGTGATGCGCGCTTGCGCAACCAACTGGACATCTTCGACTCCAATAACCCGGAGACTTTCGGCGGGCAGAACCTCTATCTCAATATCCTCGCCATCAATCGCGCTGGCGGTATCGGGCGTGCCGGCACCGGCGCTTTCCTGAACACGTCGGATGACAGGAACTACTGGCGTGAACGGATACGCTTGGGGTTGCTGGCAAAAATCAACGACCAGTGGTCGTTCGATGCGCGCATCACCACCGGCCGGCCGGACAGCCCGGTCTCGGCCAACGCCGCGCTCGCGAGCTACTCGGAGCGATTCTCGGTCCAGATGGACAGAGCGCAGCTCAAGTACGATCTGGTTAACCGGGAGGGTTTGCACTGGCTGACCGTCTCCGCTGGACGTATCGCCAACCCTTGGTTCAGCACCGATATGGTATGGGATGAAGACCTAGGGTTCGACGGTGTGGCGGGCACGATCAGACATTCCATCGATTTCAGCAGTGGTGTCGGACTCAATCCATCGACGCTCGACCGCAAGGCTTGGTTCACATTCGGCGTATTCCCAATCCAGCAGCCTGAATTCATCGACCAGGATCGATTCCTCGCCGGTGGACAACTGGGTGCAGACTGGCAATTCGACAATCAGAGCCTGCTGCGCATGGGGGTTGCGTTCTATGACTTCATCCACGAAACGGGCAAGCGGAACGACTTCGGCAGCAACATCAACAACACCACGGCGCCCTTGTGGCTGCAAAAGGGCAACCTGCTTTTCAACATCGCCAATACTCCTGACCCGATCAACGACCCGAGCGGCCTGAACAGCCAGTTGTTCGCGCTCGCATCCGAATATCGCCTTCTCGATTTCAATGTATCCATGGATTTCGCCCAGCTTGCCCCGCATCACGTGATTCTCAGCGCCAACGTGGTCAAGAACATCGGTTTTGACGAAGAAGAGATTCTGCGCCGCACTGGGGGGCAGACTTATCTCTATCCCATCAAGGATCGCACCCTGGGAGTGATGGCCGGGGTGCAAGTGGGCTGGCCCCAGATCACCCGTTTCGGTGCCTGGCAGGTCATGTTCGACTACCGTTATCTGCAGAGGGACGCAGTACTGGACGCTTTCACAGACTCGGTGTTCCATCTTGGAGGAACCGATACCCAAGGCTTCCGTATCGGAGCGCTCTTCGGCCTGAACAAGAATATGTGGGTGCGTGGGCGCTGGATCTCCTCGACCGAGATCGATGGCCCGCCGCTGGCCATCGATACCTTGCAGTTCGATCTCAATGCAAGGTTCTGAGGTCATGCTGCGTTTGTCACTGCTGACTGGCTTCCTGCTGTTGACGGTGGCGCCATGGAGCGTCGCCGTGGTGGAAGCACAAACCGCTTCTACTGATGCGGCCTCCAGCCGTGCTCTGGCGCGGGCGCAAGCCTTGTTGAAGCAGGTGAATGCGCAAAAAATCGCGGCTGAAGCCGCGGTTGCCAAGCTGCGCAGCGAACTTGCCACTGAGCAAGCTGCCCTCGCTGTCGCCAAGGCCGAGCTCAGGGAACGGACCGCAACACTCGCGGACACGGAAGCCCGGTTGGCGACCACTACTCGACAGAAGACCCAGACGGAACGGAATCTCGGGAGCACAAAGACCCGGCTCGAGCAGACCGCTACCGCACTCAGGGACACCCGGGAGACGCTCCGTGAGACTGAAGCAGAACGGCAACGCCTGGCCGGCGAGTTGGCCGCCACCGCTGCCGAGCTTGCAGACGCCGAGCGCAAGAATCACGAGCTCTATCAGGTAAATGAAGAATTGCTGCGGGAGTTTGCCAACGAGACCACGTTGCAGCGGCTCTTTCGCAGCGAGCCGCTCACCGGGCTCCGTCGGGTCCAGAATGAGAATCTGCACCAGGAATACCAGCATCGTCTGGAAGACAATCGGCGCCCTACGTCATCGACCGCCCTGCCATCCCCTTGACGTGAGACCGGTCGCAGCGGGAGGTGCACTCGACCGGCTGTCCCCGGTAGCCCCCGTTCCCAAATCCCGCTAGAGTGCCGTCTTCCCATGGTGACCGTGCCGGTCCCCTCGCGACGCAAGTCCGTGAACCCCGTCAGGCCCGGAAGGGAGCAGCGGTAACGGAGACTGCGGGTGCCGGGGTGTGGCTGGTACGGTCGCCACCCAAACTTGTCCTGATGAATCAGGACCGGCGACCCAATCCTTTTCTGAAGACCTCGGCACCGCGATGACCTATCAAGTCCTGGCACGCAAGTGGCGTCCCCGAGATTTCAGCCAGATGGTCGGGCAAGGCCATGTGCTGCGCGCGCTGGTCAATGCGCTGGACACGCAACGCCTGCATCACGCCTACCTTTTCACGGGCACGAGAGGCGTAGGCAAGACATCCATTGCCCGGGTGCTGGCCAAGGCCCTCAATTGTGAGCAAGGGGTCTCAAGCGCGCCGTGCGGACAGTGCAGCAGCTGCCGCGAGGTGGAGGAGGGACGGTTCGTCGATCTGATCGAAGTCGATGCTGCTTCGCGGACCAAGGTCGATGATACCCGGGAGCTGCTCGAGAACGTGCAATACGCGCCGGCCCGAGGCCGGTTCAAGGTGTATCTCATCGATGAGGTCCACATGTTCTCCAACTCCTCCTTCAACGCACTGCTCAAGACCCTGGAGGAGCCTCCGCCGCATGTGAAGTTTCTGCTAGCGACGACCGACCCCAAGAAACTGCCGATTACCATCCTGTCGAGATGTCTGCAGTTCAATCTCAAGCGCTTGAGCGCCGAGCAGATCAGGGAGCAACTGCAGAAAATCCTCGAAGCGGAGGGCATGGCTGCCGAACGTGGCGCACTGGATCTGCTGGCCAATGCGGCGGATGGCAGCATGCGCGATTCGCTCAGTCTGCTCGATCAGGCAATAGCGTTCACCAACGGCACGCTCGCGGTACACGAGGTCGCGAGCATGCTCGGCACAGTAGGGACCGGGCAGGTCCTTCCGCTCGTGGAATCACTGGTAGCGGGTGACGGACCTGGTCTGCTCTCACGCGCGCGTGCACTAGCTGAGTTCACGCCAGACTTCGCGCAAATTCTTGGCGAGATGTTGTCCGTCCTGCGCCGTATCGCGGTGTGTCAGGTGCTGGGCGAGCAGGCCGGGACGCTGGAAGAAGCGGCCGAGGTCAGGACCTTGGCTGCAACGCTCAGTCCGGAAGAATGCCAACTCTTCTATCAGTTGGGATTGCACGGACGGCGCGATCTGCCGCTTGCGCCAGAGCCGATGGTTGGCTTCGAGATGGCGTTGTTGCGCATGTTGGCCTTCAAGCCTGACCCCTCGCACGCGCCCGGGTCACCCACTCCGGCCAGCGCACGGGTCGTGCCCTCCGCCGGCGCGACCATTCCCGACGCAGCGCCGCAAACCGGCAGGCCGCCAGCGCGGGCTGAAGCCCCCAAGGATGAGGCCGCGCTGAGGCCCAAGCGCCCACCTGCTGCACGCGAAGCAGCGGTGCCCGTAGCACCCTTGGTCCCGCCCGCAGCCGCGGCAACCCCACCCCCGGCCGTGACCGGGGAGCGAGCCCCCACGGATCTGCCACTCGATTGGGCAGCAACTGTCGCAGGAATGCAGGCGAGTGGGCTGGTGCGCGAGTTTGCGCGGCACTGCGCATTCCTGCGTATGGAGGGCGATGTGATTGAGCTGTCGCTGACGCCCCAGTCCGAGAACCTGCGCAGCGAGCGCCAGGTGAAAGGCCTGGAGCAGGCTCTCTGCCAGGCGCTCGGCCGCAGTGTGATCCTGCGCTTTACCCGTGAGGGAAGCGCTCATGCAAGGACACCTGCGCAAGCGCTATCCGAGGCCGAAGCCGCGCGGCAAGCGGCGGCGACCCGACAAATCGAGAACGATCCGAACGTACTCGCGCTGCAACGCCGGTTCGGCGCTACCATCGAACGTATCGAGCCAACGGAACCCTGATCCCCACCGGAGTTTCGCGCGTACCCGGTCGGGCACGCAACCCAGCAAGAGGAATGGAGCAAGCCAGATGAAAGGTCCCTTGAGCAACCTGATGAAGCAGGCCCAGCAGATGCAGGAAGATCTGAAGCGCGCACAGGATGAGATCGCCGCGATGGAGATCACCGGTGAGGCTGGCGCAGGCATGGTCAAGGTCACCATGAATGGCCGGCATGACGTGAAGGCCGTCAAGATTGATCCCGTGCTGCTGCAGGATGAAGTGACCATGCTGGAAGATCTGGTGGCCGCGGCCGTGAACGACGCCGTGCGTAAGGTGGAACGCATGAGTGCCGAAAAGATGGCTGGCATGGCGCAGGGCATGAATCTGCCGCCCGGGTTCAAACTGCCGTTCTGAGCGGCCCGGCATGACCACCGAGGTACTCAAGGATCTGGTGCGCGCCCTACAGTGCTTGCCGGGAATAGGGCCCAAATCCGCCCAACGGGCGGCGTTTCATCTGCTGGAACGCAATCGGGATGGCGCCCGGCGACTCGCGCGCGCGCTGGAAGATGCCATGGATCGCGTGGGACATTGCACGCGCTGCCGCACCTTCAGTGAAACTGATGAATGCCGCATCTGCGCCTCCCCCGTTCGCGATCCCGCTATCCTGTGTGTGGTCGAATCACCGCTGGATGTGGCTGCCATCGAACAGGCCATGGAGTTCAAGGGACGTTACTTCGTCCTGATGGGACGCCTGTCACCTATCGACGGCATCTCTCCGGCCAGCCTGCGTCTCGACCTTCTGGAAACGCGGCTGGCCAGCGGCGAGGTGCGTGAACTCATCGTGGCGACCGGCACGACCATGGAAGGCGAGGCGACCGCGCATTACCTCAAACTCCTGGCTGAACGTGCGGGGGTCGCCGCGACCCGTATTGCCTATGGCGTACCCATGGGGGGCGAACTGGAATACGTGGACAGCTCCACGTTGTCGCTCGCCATCCAGAGTCGTCGCGCCTACTGACCCACGCGAGGAATCGGCCATGCAGTTTTGCCAGGACAATCTCATCTGGATCGATCTCGAGATGACCGGCCTCGATCCGGAACGCGACACCATCATTGAAATGGCCCTCATCGTGACGTCTGCCTCGCTCGATGAGGCAGTGGAAGGGCCGGTCATCGCCATCCATCAGCCGGAAGTGGTGCTTGCCATGATGGATGACTGGAACACCCGCCAGCATGGTCAGTCCGGTCTCAGCGATAGGGTGCGCGCGAGCAGGTTCACGCTGGAGGATGCCGAGAACGAGGCCTTGTCGTTCCTTGCCCGCCACGTCCCCTCGAATGCGTCACCGATGTGCGGCAACAGCATCTGCCAGGATCGACGTTTCCTCCATCGTCACATGCCGCGCCTCGCGCAATACTTCCATTACCGTAATCTGGACGTGAGCACACTTAAGGAATTGCAGCGCCGCTGGGCTCCCGGGTTGCCGGGCTTCGTAAAGCACTCCAGCCACCTTGCGCTCGATGACGTCCGCGATTCGATCGCGGAGCTCAAGCACTACCGCACGCATTTCCTGCGCGTGCTCGGGGTTCCGTGACGGCACTTCGTTGTCCGTTGCACGCCCCTGACACGGTGCGTGCTCTGGAGGCAGCCGCCTGCCGTGCGGGTGGCTTTGCCAGCTTCGAACTCATGCGTCGCGCCGGTGCGGCGGCCTTCCGTTATCTGCGTGAACACTGGCCAGCAGCCAGACGTATCGCTGTGGTCTCTGGTACGGGCAACAACGGCGGCGATGGTTATGTGCTGGCTGCTCTCGCGAGGGACGCGGGGCTGGACGTCGCTGTGCTGCAGGTGGGGGCTCCCGCGGAGAAGGGTGATGCACGCCAAGCCTGGCAGGCGCTCGAGGTTGCCGGAGTTCCCGTCGCCCACGACGCGGGCGTGCTGTCGCAAGTCGAACTCATCGTCGATGCCCTGTTCGGCATTGGTCTCAACAGGGTTCTCGAGGGTGAGGTGCGCGCGGTCATCTCATGCATCAATGCTCAGGCGCTACCCGTGCTGAGTCTCGACATTCCCTCCGGCCTGCATGCCTTGACCGGGGCTGTGATGGGCGAGGCCGTTCGCGCCTCAGCCACAGTGACTTTCATCGCCCACAAACCCGGCCTGCACACCGGCGCCGCGCGCGCCCACACCGGGGCGATCACGCTGGCGGACCTGGGTGTGTCCGCGAATGACGTCAGTAAACAGCCACCGTTTGCCGAACTCGTTCACTGGGGGAATTTCTCCACTCTGCGGCACCCACGTTCTCCTGTTGCACACAAAGGTGATGCGGGACATGTGCTGGTGATTGGGGGCGGCGAGGGCATGGGGGGCGCGGCACGCCTGGCCGCGGAAGCGGCTTTGCGCACTGGCGCCGGCCTGGTGAGCGCGGCGATCGCAGCCAGCTCCTTGCCGGCCGTCATGGCGGGCAGATCGGAGATCATGGCGCACGCGGTGACCTCTGCCATAGAACTGCGACCGTTGCTGCAGCGGGCGTCTGTCATCGCGGTGGGACCGGGTTTGGGTCAGACGGCTTGGGCCCGCAGCCTCTGGGCTGTTGTCAGGGACGCAGGGCTGCCCTTGGTCGTCGACGCGGATGCGCTCAATCTGCTGGCCGCAGATCCCGAACCCGGACCCGACTGGGTTCTCACCCCTCATCCGGGAGAGGCCGCCCGTCTGCTGGCAACCGATACCGCAGCCATCGCCCGTGACCGCTTTGCCAGCGCGGCCGCATTGCGGGCCCGCCATGGCGGTGTGGTCGTGTTGAAGGGCGCGGGTACGGTGGTGTGTTCGGCTGCGGGCACCACGGTGGTGGCAGGTGGCAACCCGGGGATGGCCTCGGGTGGGATGGGGGATGTGCTGACCGGGGTGATCGCGGCCATGCTGGCCCGGGGACTGGCGGCGCCGGAGGCTGCCGTGGCAGGTGCCGCATTGCACGCGGCGGCTGGCGACGAAGCCGCCCGGGCAGGCGCGCGCGGGATGCTCGCCAGCGACCTGATGCCCTGCCTGCGCCGGCTGGTCAACTGAGCGGCTGAGCCCAGTGGCCCCGGGTCCCGACGATAAAACCCTGGCGCGTGTCTTGAAGAACGAGGACGCGACCCGGGCATTCGCCCGACAGCTGGGTGAAGTTCTGGAGTCCGGACTCCTCATCACTCTTTCCGGCCAGTTGGCTGCCGGCAAGACCTTTCTCGTCCGCGCCCTGCTGGGCGCGCTGGGCCATGAAGGAAAGGTGAAGAGCCCAACGTTCACCTTGGTCGAGACCTACTGTCTGCCAGGCTTTACCGTTCATCACTTCGACCTCTACCGCCTGGCCGACGGACAGGAACTCCACTTCATCGGCTTCGACGATTACCTGAGCCCGACAACGGTGTGCCTGGTCGAATGGCCGGAGCGCGCAGGGGCCAAGCTGCCTGTGCCCGATCTGCACTTGACGCTCGAGGCCTTGGATGCCGAGCGCAGAGCACTCTCGCTGGTCGCTGGAACCCCCACCGGGCGTAGGCTTTTGGCTCAGCTTGAAAGTGCTTCCAGTAAAACATGAGGAGATCTTTTTAATCATTCCAATCAGAGATATAGTCGAGTTCCTTGAGAAACTTTCGAAGATTTCGGCTCAGGATGGCAAAAACCTGAACTGAGAATTGGAATTCGACCGTAATATCATGTTTCGTCGGTATTTTATTTTCTCGATTCTACTTTCACAGTGGGTTTCCGCCGCCACGGTGGAGAACCTGCGCGTGTGGCACTCCCCGGACCAGACCCGGCTCGTGCTGGACCTCTCAGCGGCCGCGCGTTTCGACGTTTTCACCGTCAAGGATCCTGACCGCCTGGTAATCGACCTGGCAGGGGCGGCTGTCCGGAATCCGCTGGAGCTTCCGTCGCAGGTCAAGAGCCGCATCCGTGACCTGCGCTACGCGCCACACAATCAGGGCCGCGATCTGCGCCTCGTACTCGAGCTCAATCACGCGCTCGAGATGCGCAAGGCGTTGTTGCCCCCGCACCCGCCTTATGGACATCGACTGGTGGTGGATCTGATCGATACCGGCGCGGCTGGCATGCGGGGGCCTGCCGGGCCAGCCGCGCCCAAACCGACGGCCAAGCCGAGCCCGCTGCCCGCGCCTCCTGTCACGCGAGCTGAGCCGGTGGCGACGAGAGAAGCGGCCGTGGTGCCCTCTTCTCCGGCAACGTTGACGCCCCTGCCATCAGCGGTCGTGCCCGTCGCGGCGAGGCAGCCTGCGACGCCAGCGCCCGCCGAGCGGCCCTCCCGCCCGGTCTCTCCCGCCCGGACGCAGGTCATCGCCATCGACGCCGGACACGGGGGCGATGACGTAGGTGCCATCGGCATGCGTGGCACCTACGAGAAGGATGTGGTGCTGGCCATCGCGCGCGAGCTTGCCCGCCAGATCAACGCCGAACCTGGTTTCAAGGCCGTGCTTATCCGCGACGGCGATTACTTCATCGACCTCCGAGACCGCATGGTCCGTGCCCGCCGGCATCGGGCGGACATGTTCGTGTCGATTCACGCCGATGCCTTCCAGAACCGGCGGGTGACCGGCTCATCCGTCTATGTGTTGTCCAATCGCGGGGCGACCAGTGAAGCGGCTCGCTGGCTGGCTGAACGGGAGAATGCGGCCGATCTCGTCGGGGGCGTCACGCTCGAGGACAAGGATCCGCAGCTGCGCTCCGTGTTGCTCGATCTGTCACAGACTGCCTCGCTGGAGGCCAGTCTCAAGGTTGCAGAGAACGTCCTGCACGCATTGAAGCAGGTGGGTCAAGTCCATCGCGAGCAGGTGCAGGCTGCGGGTTTCATGGTCCTCAAGTCGCCAGACATCCCCTCGCTGCTCGTGGAAACCGCGTTCATCTCCAATCCTTCCGAAGAACAGCAACTGCGCGACCACCGTTTCCGCGTGAAGATCGCCGGTGCGGTCAAGGAAGGTATCAAGGCCTACTTCAAGGGACATACACTCCCCGGCCAGCGCTACGCCAACATGCGGCGACACATGGTTGCCCAAGGTGACACGCTCACACGTATCGCGCAGCGTTATGACGTCAGTGCCCAGCAGATCCTCGCGGCCAACAACCGCCGGAATCCCACTGTGCACCTCGGGGAGATCTTGCGGATTCCGTGAAGCATCGCCCGTCGCGGCAGTCGGGCTAAACTGCCGCCATGAATCCTGCTCTCCAACATATCCGCGCGCTTCCCGATCACCTCATCAACCAGATTGCGGCGGGCGAGGTCGTCGAGCGCCCGGCCTCCATCGTCAAGGAGCTCATGGAGAACAGCCTCGATGCCGGTGCAAGCACCGTGCGGGTCGAGGTGCGCGGGGGCGGTGCGGACTCTCTTTCTGTGGCCGATGACGGACATGGCATCGCGCGTGACGAGCTGGCGCTGGCCATGACCCGCCACTGTACGAGCAAAATCAACAGGACCGAGGATCTGTCGGCGCTCCTGTCCCTGGGATTCAGGGGTGAAGCGCTGGCCAGCATCGCAGCCGCGGCGGAGGTGAGTCTGACCTCTCGCGTGTCGGACAGCAGTCATGCTTGGGCAATGCACACGCAGCCCGGTCAGGCCATGCCGTTGCCCGTGCCGGCCAGTCGCTCTCAGGGTACGACGGTGATGGTGCGCAAGCTCTTTGCCACGTTGCCCGCGCGTCGTCAGTTTCTGCGCCGGGCAACGACCGAAACCCTCGTCATCCAGCAGCTGCTGCGAGGTCTTGCGTTCTGCGTGCCTGCCGTTGGTTTCAGTCTTTCCTTTGAGGACCGCCGACAGTGGCAGGCGGTCGCCGCGCGCGATGACCGCTCCGCAGCCCAGCGCTGGCGGGCAGTGTTCGGTGCGGAGTTCGCGCGTGAAGCGCGATTCATCGAACGCATGGCCGGCGACATGCGGGTCTTCGGGTGGGTGGGGCCACCGGAATTTGCCCGCGCGCAGTCTGATCTCCAGTTTCTTGCGGTCAATGGCAGGCTGGTGAGGGACCGCCAACTGGCGCACGGCATTCGAATGGCATTCGGTGACAGCTTGCCTGCTGGCCGCTATCCCGGTTTCGCCCTGCATCTCGAGCTGCCGCCTTCTGAAGTAGACGTGAACGTGCACCCCGGCAAGACCGAGGTCCGGTTCAGGCATCTGCGCGAGGTTCATGATCTGTTTTTCTCTGCCGCGCGCGAAGCGTTGAGGCGTGTCGCGGTGCCGGTGCTCCAGCCTGCGGCTACCGTGGCAGTCAGTCCAGCGCGGACCGC
>JAURMM010000199.1 GCA_030830685.1 Gammaproteobacteria bacterium
ATCGCGACCACCGATTCGAATATCGGCCTGGCGGGGCCGGCAATGATCGAAGGCGGTGGGCTCGGGCGCTTCACGCCCGAGGACATCGGGCCGATTGACGTACAGACCGCGAATGGTGTGGTGGATCTCGCTGTGGCCGATGAGGCCGAAGGCGCGCTGATGGCCAAACGAATCCTGGGCTGCTTTCAAGGTCGCCTGCCAGAGTATTCCTGTGCAGACCAGCGCCTGTTGCGCCACCTGATCCCCGAGGATCGTCTGCGCGTTTACGATGTGCGCAAGGTGATCTCCACGCTCGCCGACACCGATTCCGTGATTGAGCTCCGCGCAGCTTATGGCATCGGGATCATCACGGCGTTGGTGCGCATCGAAGGTGTGGCCTTCGGGCTCATCGCGAACGACCCGCGGCATCTGGGCGGCGCCATCGATGGCCCGGCGGCGGAGAAAGCTGCGCGTTTTCTGCAGCTCTGTGATGCCTATGGCATACCTGTCGTGTCCCTGTGCGATACCCCGGGTTTCATGGTGGGGCCGGACAGCGAAAAAACTGCGGCCGTGCGTCGAGGCTCGCGTCTCATCATCGCAAGCGCCAACCTGAGTGTGCCGCTGTTCACGGTGGTCACTCGCAAGGGCTACGGGCTCGGTGCGCAGGCCATGGCCGGGGGCAGTTTCCATCGCCCACTGCTCTCGGTTGCCTGGCCGACCGGCGAGTTCGGCCCCATGGGCCTGGAGGGCGCAGTGAATCTCGGTTTTCGCAAGGAGCTTGAAGCGGAGACCGACCCCGGCGCGCGCAAGGCGCTGTTCGATACCTTGCTGGCACGCATGTACGCGCAGGGCAAGGCCACCTCGGTGGCGTCCTATCTGGAAGTGGACGCGGTGATCGACCCGGCCGAGACTCGGTCCTGGATTTTGCGTGCGCTGCGAGCGGCAGGACCTGTGCGGCGTGCCACCCGCGCCTGGGTGGATGTGTGGTGAGAACTACTTGAGTGCGACCAGATCGCCTTTGCGCAATACAAGGCCATGCTTGGCGGCCTCAACCACAGTCTCCTTCGGCCAGTGCACACGACCAGGATCCGTGCCGCCGACGATCGCCATCATGAGTCCCGTGCCCTTGCCGAGGTAGCGGAAACCGCGCGAAACGCCGACAGGCACAGAGACGGTGTCATAGGGCTCCAGTGTCACCTCGTGCCTTGAGCCATCGCGGTTCTGCCAGAAGACTCCCCAGGTGCCCTTCATGGGAATGAAGACTTCGAGTGTCTCGTGGATGTGCAGCGTGGCCCCGCAGCCGTGTTTTGCGCGGATGTAGGCGACGTTGAAATCGCGGTTGTCCTTGATGGGTGGTGCCAGCTCTGCGTCCTCCACCACACCACGGCCGATGACATTGAGGATGTCGCGCTCACCATTGGGGAGGCGGGTGTCGATGAACGCCTTGGCGGAAGACTTGAGCGCCTTGAAGCGGCCGACCCGTTCGCGCTCCATCTTTTCCGGCGATACATCCACGCGGCGGAGGGGCTTGCGTGTAGCAGCGCTTCCAGAAGCCTTGGCGGCACCAGCGGCTTTGCCCGGCGACTTTGCAGCCTTGCGCAGCGGGGTGGTTTTGGAGTGGACCCGCGACGCCGAACTCGGCGCCCGGCTGGCGACTTTGGAAGCTTTACCTGGCATGGGATTGTACTCGCGCAACGGGATGGCGTGAGTATAAGCACATCCCACCTTGGCTAGCATCAGGGCGGGAGTATGCGGTGTCTGCTGCCCTCGCGGCGCCTCCAGCGCCGGGCGACATTGAGGCGCCAGGCCAGCTCTATGATGGAGTAGGTAAACAGGCCAAGCACCGAACCGCAGATTGTGGAGCCCAGGAACAGAGGCGCCCAGATTTCTCCGAGCGCGTGTTGCAGGCTTGCGAAATCTGCGCCGAGGTTGAGGGCTTCAAGAGGCAGTACCTCGCCATGGATGACGAACACCCCGACGCGATAGGCAAAATAGAACATGGGGACCCAGGTGAGCGGGTTGGTCACCCACACGGCGGCCAGCATGACCGGCAGATTCAAGCCGAAGAGGATAGCGATGGGCGCCACCACGGTCATGTGAATCGGGATCGGAAAGAACGCCACGAACATGCCGACGCCAGCGCCTCGCGATACCGCGCGCCGACCGAAGTGCCACAGATTGGGGTCGTGCAGCCTGTGTCCCAGCCAGCGCAGGACCCGATGCTTCGTCACTGCATCCTTGCCAGGCAGTCGTGCCTGCATCCTGCGCCGGAAACTCATTACGGGGTATTCAACTGCTGTTTGTGGGCTTCGCGCCGGATGAAGTGCTGCACGGCTTCCAGATCTCCCGGGCTGATGTCCTTGAAGTTAGGCATCCCGCGTGAACGCAACACGCCGTCAAACACCACCTTGTGCAGTGCCTGCTTGTCGAGCATTACCGCCGAAGCGCGAAGGTCGGGTGCAAAACCTCCTGCGGTGCCTGCCGGCCCATGGCACATGCCACAGGATTCCTTCCACACGAAGCTTCCGCGTTCCGCGAGTTCGTTGAACACCACGAACTCCGGATCATGCAGTGGCTTCGCAAACACCGGCGGAGGCATTGTCGGCAAGCTGCCGTTGCCGTCAAGCGCGAACACGATGAGGCGCCTGGGTTGCGCGCCATAAGACCAACCGTGTTGTGCAGCCATGTTGCCGCCAGTCGCGGTCATCGAGCCACCCCAGCCCACCAATTGGGCGATGTACTGGGTTCCATCAATGGCGTAAGTGATTGCAGGTGCCGAGATGCCGAGGCCGAGGGAGATGTCCCACAGCACTTTGCCGCTCTCGGCCGCATAGGCGACGAGTTTGCCGTCAGCCCGCCCCTGGAATACCAGACCGCCCTTGGTTGTGAGCGTGCCGGCGTTCCATACGCCAGGCGTGGGGACCTCCCACACCAGCTTCTGCTGCACCGGATCCCAGGCCCTCAAGCTGGAGGAACCCCAGTCGGCCGGGCCATCGGCGCGCAGGAAATCCACGCCCGGATCAAATTTGAAGTCGGGTGATTTCCAGGCCTGAGGCTTGGTGTACTTGTCGTTGTAGACGCCGGCCATTTCGATCGACGGAATATAGACAAGTCCGCTGTCCGGATTGAAGGACATGGCCGGCCAGTTGTGCGTGCCGAAGGGGCCCGGCCAGACGATTTCCTCGCCGTCCTCGTAACGGGCGCCTTCGCGTTCGATGGGGCGGCCTGTTTTCATGTCGATGCCCGTCGCCCAGTCGACCTTCCCGAAAGGTTTGGCGGACACGAGTTTGCCGGTGCTGCGGTCGATGACGTAGAAGTAGCCGTTCTTTGGCGCGTGCATCAGTGCCTTGACCGGTTTGTTCTCGATGACGAGATCGGCGAGCACGATGTCCATGTTGGAGTTGTAGTCCCAGGTTTCCCCCGGCACAGTCTGGTAATGCCAGACATACTCACCAGTGTCTGCGTCCAGCGCCACGATGGAGCACAGAAAGAGATTGTCACCACCGTCCGGGCTGCGCATCTTCTGGTTCCAGGGCGAGCCATTGCCGGTGCCGATGTAGACGCGATTGAACTCCGGGTCGTAGGTCATGCCATGCCACACGGTGCCGCCACCCCCGAACTTCCACCATTCGCCAGTCCAGGTCTTGGCCGCCATCTCCATGGCCTTGTTCTCGAAACCGTCTGCGGGGTTGCCAGGCACGGTCCAGAATTTCCATGCCTGTTTGCCGGTCGCGGCGTCGTAGGCTGTGACGAAGCCCCGGGTTGCTCCCCATTCGGTGCCGCCATTGCCGATGAGCACCTTGTCGCGGAATACGCGCGGTGCGCCGGAAATGAAGAGTGCCTTGGAAGGCTCGAAGGTCTGGGCGGTCCAGACTTCTTCACCCGACTTGGCATCCAGCGCGATGAGCCGGCCATCCGGAGTGGCGACAAAGACCATGCCCTTCCAGTAGGCCACGCCTCGGTTCCAGTCCCACAGGATGCGGGCGCGATCGGCAGCCGTTTCAAAGACCTTCGGGTCATGCTCCCACAGCACCTGCCCGGTCCTGGCGTCCACCGCACGAGTGCGTGCATAGCTGCCGTTGAAATACATCACGCCGTCCACCACCAGTGGGGTTGCCGTGAGTGAGCGATCTGCCGGGAGATCAAGCGACCAGGCGATCCCGAGCTCGCCCACGTTGCCGGCATTCACCTTATCGAGCGGGCTAAAGCGCTGTTCATGGTGCGTGCGGCCATATCCCAGCCAGTTGTGGCCCTGGGTCAGGTCGCTCAGCGCTGCATCATCGACCACGGTTGGCGCAGCGGCCTGGGACGCCGTCGGCAGCAGCATGGCTGCGGCCAACAGTGTATTGATTACCTGCTTGTTCATTTCCGCGTGCTCCTCTCGTAATCCTCGACCCATTGCTTGACCACGTAGTACTGGTGGCGCAGCGCCAGTTCATGGTCGTGGTAGATGAACTCATTGATCAGGCCTTGGTCGAGCGAAGCCTGGATGCGTTCCAGCGTATTGCAGTCCTCGAGCACCGCGTCGCGGAGCTCCACCATCGAATTCTCCTGGCCGAAGCGCTGCGCCGCATTGGTGGCCGGGCGCAGATAGCCCCGCATCTGCCAGACCACCTTGTTGGCCGCCAGGGGCCACATCTGGTGGGTGAAGTACATGCCGCTGCCCATCACGATGATCCAGTTCGGGAAGAAGGCCGTTACATCGATGGACCAGTTGGGCGCACGAGTCTGATTGAGGCCTTTCGGCAGCACCGAGCGCTCGTCCACCACACCACTGGTGACCGACGGACCTGGTGCGTACTGGAAGGCCAGACCCTGCACAGGATTGGGCACGTAGTTCATGTTGCCCCACACCGACTGAGTACGATGCGGCCCCTTGAGACGGATGTCGATGAGGCGCCCGTGCGGGTTCTCCGGCCCGGCCAGGGTGTCCTTGATCGAGTGCCTATGCAGCACCGGCACGTGATAGGTCTCGCAGAAGGAGTCCACCAGGCACTTCCAGTTGGTGTTGATGACACCCTCATATTCGAAGATCGCGGTGCCGAGGTGAAAGGCATAGCCTTCGAGATCCGCCCCGTGTTCACCCAGAAATTCCTTGAGGGTCTGATGCGGCTCAGGATTCAGATTGATGAAGATGAAGCCTTCCCACACATCGAGCGGCAGGCGCGTGAGGCCAAGCTTTTTCTTGTCGAGTTCATGAAAGCCCTTCTCGTCCGGCACCGCCGCGAGCTTGCCGTCCAGCCCGTAGGTCCAGCCGTGGAAAGGGCAGGTGAAGCCCACGCAATGCCCGGCTGCGCGCAACTCGACGTGATTGCCGCGATGCTTGCAGACATTGTGAAAAGCCCGGAGCTCGCCGTCCTTGCCGCGGGCTACCAGCACGGAGAGGTCGAAAGTCGGCAGCTTTTTCAGAAAGAAATCACCCGGTGACCTGGCCTGCTCCACCCGCCCGACGCATAACCAAGCTCGTTTGAAGATGGCGTCCAGTTCACGGGCGTACCAAGCCGGATCCCAGTAGGGTCTTGCGGGCACAGGCCCGGTGCCGAGTTCGGGATGCTTGAGCGTGAGATTGGCGGGCGTGACCTTGGGGGTCCTGGATGCGCGCTCGTTCATGCGGCAACTCCCTGGGCTTGGTTGTCCGGAAGGGTGACGACCAGCGGAAAACGTCGTGCGTCAAATGCATCGGGGTAGGTGCCGGTGCCGTACCACTCGATCGCTGGTCCCATCTCTGCAAGCGACAGCATGAGCTTCAACAAGGCTTCTTCCTCTCGTGTGAGGGCGCCCAGTCGACGTTCTGCGAGAAAGGCAAGCGCCTCTGGCGCGCGGGGCAGCATGCGGTCGTAGAAAGCCTTGATCTCTTCTGCCGGTGTGGTGAGGCGTTTCTCAAGGCGTGCGGTAGAGTCCGTCAGCGCCCAACCTGCCACCAGATCCGACAGCGCATTGAATGCGGACGGCAGCAACGGGGTGTTCTTGCTTACAGTCATGGCGAGTCCTCCCTTCGAGCCCCATCCTAACCCGCGTGCCGCGGGTCGCAAGCCCATGGCACGACGGTTCTGCATGCTGCAGCGCGCACATTCAGCAGGGGTTTCCCTATAATCGCTGCCTCGATTTCAGCAGGCAGCATGCATGACCATCGTCACTCGATTTCCGCCCAGCCCGACTGGTTATCTGCACATCGGGGGCGCCCGCACGGCCCTGTTCAACTGGCTTTATGCGCGGCGGCATGGCGGGAGGTTCGTCTTCCGCATCGAGGATACGGATCGCGAACGCTCCACCCAGGAAGCGGTGGATGCAATCTTTGAGGGCATGGCGTGGCTGGGGCTCGACTGGGATGATGGTCCCTACTACCAGACACGGCGTTTTGATCGCTATCACGAGGCCATTCGCCAGCTGCTCGACACGGGCAAGGCGTATCACTGCTACTGCAGTCGCGAGCGTCTGGATGATCTGCGCAATCGCCAGATGCAGGCCAAGGAAAAGCCCCGTTACGACGGACACTGCCGTGACCGGACTGAGCCTCCGCCCGCTGACATCCAGCCGGTGGTGCGGTTTCGTACGCCGCAGGGTGGACAGCTGGTGGTTGCAGACCGCGTGCATGGCGATGTGGTGTTCAGCAACGACGAGCTGGACGATCTCATCATCGCGCGCTCGGACGGCTCCCCTACCTACCATCTCACCGTGGTCGTCGATGACATCGACATGGGCATCACGCATGTGATCCGTGGCGATGACCATCTCAACAACACACCCCGGCAGATTCACATTCTGGAAGGACTGGGTGCCCAGCGTCCCGTTTACGCCCATGTGCCGATGATCAATGGCCCGGATGGCAAGAAGCTTTCCAAGCGCCATGGGGCGGTGAGTGTGACCCAGTACCGCGACGAAGGTTTTCTACCTGAGGCCCTGCTGAACTATCTCGCAAGGCTAGGCTGGTCACATGGTGATGAGGAAATCTTCAGCCTGGATGAGCTGGTGCAGAAGTTTGACGTGGAGGCCATCAACAAGTCAGCGGCGAGTTTCAATCGCGACAAGCTCCTGTGGGTGAACCAGCAATACCTGCAAAGCGTGAGCACGGCGCGCCTGGTGGAAGCCACCGCGCCGTTCTTTGCCGCGGCGGGGCTTGATCCCGCTGAAGGCCCGGATCTCCATGCATTGCTGGATGCCCAGCGCACCCGTGCGCGAACACTGCTGGAGATGGTGGACAAGAGCCGGCCTTTCTTCGGCCGGCTGGCGGTGATGGAAGAGGAGGCGGTGCGCAAACACCTGGGCCCTGAGGCTCGCCCGGTGCTGATGGCGCTCATAGACGCTCTGCACGCGCTCGGTGACTGGAACAAGGCCGCTTTGCACGGCGTGGTGGAGGCTGTGGCTTTGCAGGCCGGGCTCAAGCTTGGTCAGGTGGCCCAGCCGCTGCGGGTGGCAGTGACCGGGGGCACGGCATCTCCGGCCATCGACGTGACGCTCGAGCTTCTTGACCGTGAACGTACGCTCGCGCGGCTGGAAGCTGCACTCGGCTGAGCTGCCAGGAACCTGTGGCCAGAACCGCTTTGAAACGGTCGGTTCTGGCTTGACACTCCAGGGGGCCTCGCGTAACTTCGCGCCTCTCTTTTTGCAGGCCAGCGACTCAGAAAGAGCGACCTGAAAACTGGGGCTATAGCTCAGCTGGGAGAGCGCTTGCATGGCATGCAAGAGGTCGTCGGTTCGATCCCGACTAGCTCCACCAGTTTCCAAGCAGGACAGTGCATGGCTGTCTGCGACTCGAAGGTTGTCCGTCCCCATCGTCTAGAGGCCTAGGACATCGCCCTTTCACGGCGGTAACGGGGGTTCGAATCCCCCTGGGGACGCCATTACGAGTCTTATTGGATCAACATGTTGTGGAAACGCGGTCTGAGTCATCAGCGAGCGTGACTAGTCTGTGACTACTTTCTGTTCCACAACGTGCGGATGAACCAACCCAACTACCGATCAAGAGTCTGAACCGATTTCCTGTTCTGAACGAGGAAAGCTGCTCCGACTTCCCGCAATCCGCGCCGGTCCACGGCGCCATCCCCCGCAATAACAGTTCAAATGACGCACTCGGGATGGGCAGGGACTTACTGTTCGCGCCGACTACCGCAAAGTTGCACCCCCTGCCCTCGCAGTGCTGTA
>JAURMM010000200.1 GCA_030830685.1 Gammaproteobacteria bacterium
TACCTGAGCCGACAAGTTACTCAAGAAAACTCTGGTAACTTCATGTAATCAATCAATAATGGAGTGTAGCCTCGAATTTTGTGCCACGCCAGCGCCCAGAGCTTTGTCCCTCGCCCCCGGCAGGGCGCAGAGAGGCTGCGGCCTGTGTGCTGCATCGCATAGAATCCAGACGCACCCAACACCAAACCCGCCTGACCGCAACACGCAGGGCCCCATGAAGAAGAAAACCACCTACCGCGTCACCTTCCACAACCAGGGCAAGGTCTTCGAGATTTACGCACGCAGCGTCAGCCAGGGTGGGATTCTGGGCTTCATTGAAGTGGAGGAAATCCTGTTCGGGGAAAAGACCTCCTTGGTCGTGGATCCCTCCGAGGAAAACCTGAAGGCAGAATTTGCGGGGGTGAGCCGCACCTATATCCCCATGCACGCGGTGATCCGGATTGACGTTGTCGAAAAATCCGGCCAGCCCAAGATCACCGAGGCCCAAGGTCGCGGGGACAAGGTCACCCCCTTCCCCATCTTCACCAGTGGCCCGGACACCCCGCGCTCCTGAGCAGTCCCGGGCCCGCGCCATCGGGCTGTGGGTACTGCTGTTCTGCGCCGGGTTGCCCGCAGCGGCCTTGGCGGACTGGTCTGTTCGCCCCCGCGGTGCTGAGGACCCGACCGGATCGTTACCGGTGGCGCGGGTGACGGCGGGAGCGAGCTCTGAAAGGCCCGCCTTGGAAATTGTGATGGATGAACAGGAGACTGTCTGGCTTCAATGGAAAGCCACCACCCCCACGCCCACGCGCTGCCCCACGGCAGAGGTGGATGCGGGTGCTGCGCGCCTGCACTACCCGGTGGGCGCCGACTGTATCTGGGTGGGCTCGCAGGTCCGCCTGAGCGCGGGATCGCACAGTGGCTCCGGCATTCCTTCAGCATTTCTTTTTGCGCTGGTGAACGGCACCACACTGGTGATCCGTCATGCTGACCCTGCGGGCCCCTACCTCGAACAGCGTTTCGATCTCAAAGGTTCCAAGCGCGCCGTGAAGGCCGCCGTGGCCGATTTGCGCATCGTTCAGCGCTGAAGCATGCACGCATGATCCACCTCAAGGTTGTGAATGCACTGGCTGAAATTCCTGCGGCGGACTGGAACGCACTCGGCACACCCGAATCACCTTTTCTGCGTCACGGGGTGCTTGGTGGCATGGAGGCACACGATTGCCTCGAACCTCAGGGATGGGTGCCGCAGCACCTGCTTGCCTATGAGGGTACCCGTCTGGTGGGCGCGCTGCCGCTGTACGTGCGCGACAACTCCTATGGTGAATTCGTCTTCGACTGGAGCTGGGCTGAGGCCTACGCGCGCGCGGGAGGACGCTACTACCCGAAGCTCGTGAGCGCGGTGCCTTTCACGCCGGTTTCCGGTCCGCGTCTGCTGCTCGCGCCCGATGCTCCGGCGGAAACTGCGCGGGAACTGGTGGAGGCCGTCCTCCGCCTGGGAGAGGACAATGAGCTCTCCTCCTGGCATTGCCTGTTCCCGGATGAAACCCAGCTGCCACTGTTCGACCATCCGGAACTGGTGCGCCGCGAGGGCTGTCAGTATCACTGGTTCAATCAGGGGTATGCCGATTTCGAGGAGTTCCTCGGCACTCTCACCTCCAAGCGGCGCAAGGAGATTCGGCGTGAACGACGCGATGTAATGGCCGCTGGCGTGAGCATCGAGGTCCACGAGGCTGCGGCCATCACCCCCGCGATCTGGGATCTGTTTCATGCGTTCTACTGCGATACGTTCGACCGCAAATGGGGGGTTCCGCGCTTCACGCGCGGATTCTTCCAGAGCCTCTCGCATACACCCGATGCATATCCGGTGTTGTTCCTGGCGAAACTGGAGGGGGAATACGTGGCGGGCGCCTTCGCTCTGCGTGGCAGCGACGCCCTGTTCGGTCGTCATTGGGGTTGCTCGCGCCCTGTGCGGCACCTGCATTTCGAGCTCTGCTACTACCAGACGATTGACTACGCGATCCGGCATGGACTGGCGCGGGTGGACGCCGGCGCCCAGGGTGAACACAAGATTCAGCGCGGTTTCAATCCGGTCAAAACCTGGTCTGTCCACTGGATTCGGGAGCCAGCCTTTCGCCGTGCGGTGGCCGATTTCTGCCGGCGCGAACAACTTCATGTCGATGACTACGTGAACCAGGTCGCGGGGCAGACGGCCTACCGCGAGTCGGATCAATGACCGGCGCACCCAAATTCCTGTGTCTCGCCACCCAGTCAGTGAGCGACTGCCTGCCATCGCCGGAGCTCGCACTGACAGCGCCGGACGGCTTGCTTGCCGCGGGCGGAAGCCTTCTCCCCCAAGTCCTGGTGGAAGCGTATCAGCGGGGGATCTTTCCCTGGTTCTCACAAGGGCAACCGGTGTTGTGGTGGTCACCGGATCCGCGCACCGTGATTGCGCCCGACAGCCTGCATGTGTCGCGCAGCCTGCAGCGCAGCCTCCGTCGCCATACCTGGCGAATCACGCTCGATCAGGCATTCCCTGCCGTGATCCGGGCCTGCGCGGCCCCGCGCCCGGGCGCCGATGGCACCTGGCTCAGCCAGGACATGATCAACGCCTACGATCAATTGCATGGTCTGGGACATGCACATTCACTGGAATGCTGGCGGGACGATGAACTGGTGGGAGGAATTTACGGCGTGCGGGCGGGTGCGGTATTTTGCGGTGAGTCCATGTTCAGCCGGGTGACCGATGCCTCCAAGGTGGCCATGCTCGCGCTCTGCCGGCGCCTGCGATGTTGGGGCTTCGCGCTGCTCGACTGCCAGGTGGCCAACCCCCACCTCATGAGTCTGGGTGCGCGGGAAATGCCTCGTCAGGAATTTCTGCGTATCCTCGCCGACACTGCGCTCGCCGCGGCGGTTTCTCCCCGGGCTTGGCAGGAAGACCCAATTCAAGGTTTGGTGGAATGACTGAGGCACCCCGCGCCAACCTCGGTTTCTTCCTGACGCCGCCGCACAAGTGCGGCTACCTGCCGGATCAGAATGCGGTGACCGTGTTTCTCGATCCGCGACGGCGTCCGAGCATGCAGACCTACACCACGCTCTCGCAGCATGGCTTTCGCCGCAGCGGAGACCATGTGTACCGACCGCAGTGCCCCGCGTGTCAGGCCTGTATTCCAGTGCGTCTGCCGGTGGATGAGTTCACGCTGACTCGCGCACAGCGGCGGACTCTGCATTACAACGCAGACATTACGCTCATCCCCAAACCGCCCGCTTTCCAGCAGGAGCATTACCAGCTCTACAGCCGATACATTGCCGCCCGGCATGCCGGCGGGAGCATGGAGAACCCGGAGCCAGAGAGCTATGTGGAGTTCCTCACGGCCAGCTGGGCGGATACCGTGTTCTACGAGTTCCGGGCCGCATCACGGCTTCTCGCGGTCGCCGTGGTCGACCATCTGGGTGATGGACTGTCGGCGGTGTACACATTCTTCGACCCGGAAGAACGCAATCGCAGTCTCGGCCGACTCGCGATTCTAAAACAGGTGGAGCTCGCGCGGGCGCTGCAACTTCGGTGGCTCTATCTCGGGTACTGGATCGCCGACTGTCAGAAGATGTCCTACAAGACCGAGTATCGTCCACTGGAATTCTTCAGGGCCGGTGCGTGGGGTCGCGATCACCCCTGAGCCCCTCCCCAGACGCTGCTTTACCCCACCTGACCCATCGGGCACAATTCAGCGCCCCCAAGTGTCCGACATGCCGGCGCAGCCGGGCGGCCCCTCCAACAGAGAGCGACACCTCACCGAATGGCGAAAGAAGACCACATCGAAATGCAGGGACGCGTCGTCGAGACGCTGCCGAACACCATGTTTCGCGTACAGCTGGAGAATGGGCACATTGTCACTGCGCATATCTCGGGCAAGATGCGCAAGAACTACATCCGTATCCTCACCGGTGACAACGTGGTCGTCGAGCTGACGCCCTACGATCTGTCCAAGGGCCGCATCACCTTCCGCGAGCGTTGATTCTCCCTGCATCGGCGCCAAGCGT
This sequence comes from Gammaproteobacteria bacterium, assembly GCA_030830685.1. Classification (GTDB taxonomy): domain Bacteria; phylum Pseudomonadota; class Gammaproteobacteria; genus CAIKBL01. Next base: position 4,021 of record JAURMM010000200.1, read on the forward strand.
CGTCAACAGGCGCCGCACGCCGAGCATGATGAGGCGTCCGACATACTCGAATTCCGACCGGTCCCGGCCATAAGGGTCAGGGACTTCCGCGTCGCTACCCCGGGTCATCCCCGAGAGCAGCAACCTTGGCTCAACCGAAGATCCCGGCGGCTTCAGTGCATGCAGGCGTGCAAGGTGGCCCCGATCGAGCGCGATGAGGTGATCGAAGCGCGCAAAATCCGCGCGCTCGAACTGCCGGCCCCGCAACCCGCTGATATCGATGCCGTAGTCCACTGCGGCCACCGTGATGGCGAGTGGATGCGGCGGCTCGCCCACATGGGCATGGGTGCCGGATGAGGCAACTTCAATCTTGTGCTCCAGACCCTGTTCCTGGAGCACCTGAAGCATCAGACCGTGCGCGAAGGGCGAGCGGCAGATGTTGCCCGTGCACACGAACATCACGCGCTGCTTCACGATACCGCCCTCAGCGCGAGACGCCAGCCGTCAGGCTCGCTGCAAAGCGTTGGAGATCTGCAGGCGTATCGATGCCCACACCGCAAGCCTCACACGCATCTTCGACTCGCACATGGGCACCGTGGGCCAGCGCTCGCAGCTGTTCGAGGCGCTCAGTGGTCTCCAACGAGTTCGGTGGCAGGGTCACGAAATGATTCAGGTACCGCACGGTGTAGGCGTAAAGCCCGACGTGTCGCCGGTAATCACGTCCCGGGTGCCATGGGGTCGTTTCCCGGGGGAAGGGCACTGCGGCGCGCGTGAAGTAGAGCGCCCGATCATGAACATCACGCAGCACCTTGACCTGGTTGGGGTCGCGCCAGTCCACTTCTGAAGCAAAGGGCTCGCAGACGCTCGCGATGTCGACCCCGGGATACAGACGCAATACCTCCGCAACCTGGCGGATGACTGCCGCGGGCATGGCGGGTTCATCCCCCTGCACGTTCACGATCACGGTTGAGGGTAATTCATCGCGCAGCCGGGTCGCCTCCGTGATGCGATCCGTGCCGGACTGATGGGTGTCGGCCGTCATGCAACCGATGCCGCCGAAAGCCTCCACGACTTCGAGGATGCGACGGTCGTCCGTGGCCACCACAACTTCGGCGGCGCCACTCGCTGCAGCCCGCTCCCACACATGCTGGATGAGCGTCTTGCCGGCAATCTTCAGCAGCGGCTTGCCGGGCAGCCGGGTTGCCCCCATGCGTGCGGGAATATAGACCTTGAAGGTCACCGGCCGAACTTCTCCAGTTCCTCCTCGCTCAGTTCGCGGGCCTCTTCCTCCAGCATCACCGGGATGTCATCCCGAACCGGATAAGCCAATCGCGCGGCAAGGGAAATGAGCTCTTCTCGCGCTTTGTCGTAGATAAGCGGGCCCTTGGTCACCGGGCATACGAGGAGATCAAGAAGTCGCTTGTCCATTCTTCATCCTGTTCAACATGGCTTCCACTCTGGACGCAAACACTTCTGGCAGCTCTGCCGTGACCGGCGCCATCCAGCAATTCGGCGAGGCGAAGAGTTCGCATTTCACGGCATCCTTCTCCGTCATGATGATGGGCAGCCCATCACCGAACTCCAGATCCTGCGGCGTGAATGCGTGGTGATCGGGGAAACCGTGCGGGATGACCTTCAAGCCCTTGGCGCGCAGGCTGGCGAAGAAGCGTTCGGGATTGCCGATGCCAGCCACTGCGTGCACGGTTTCTTCCGCAAAGGTTTCGAAACCGATCGCGCGGTCAGCGCGGGCCACGGCCACCAGATGAGTGAGTATGTATTTCATCGCAAACTCACCGCGCCCCGCGATGCCGTTGGTGACGATGATGTCCACTTCCTTGTTACGGGACGCGGGTTCCCGCAGCGGGCCGGCTGGCAGGCATTTGCCATTGCCGTAGCGCCTCACTCCGTCGATGACAGCGACCTCGATGTCACGTTCCAGGGCGTAGTGCTGCAGACCGTCATCACTGATGAGGATGTCGCAGTCCGCGTATTCCAGCAGGGCTTTGGCACACTCCCCGCGATCGGGTCCCACGGCGACCGGACACTTGCTACGCCGGGAGATCACGATGGCCTCATCGCCGACGGTACGCGGGTCGCTGTCTGGTCGCACCTGTTGTGGCCAGTGACGCGCCTGCCCACGGTAACCACGGGCGATGACGCCCGGGCGAAAACCCATGGCCTTGAGATAGCCGGCAAGCCAGATCACCAGCGGCGTCTTGCCCGTCCCTCCAACCGTGACGTTGCCAACGACGATGACCGGTGCCTCCGGACGATAGGAGGAGAAGACATGGTTGCGGTAGGCGCTGCGCCGGAGATCAATCACCAGACGGAAAAGCAACGCCAGCGGTGTCAGCACCATGGCGGCGGGGTGCTTGCCGTACCAGACCTCGCTGGTGAAACGATCGAACGCCATGCGTGCCTTCAGCCTCAAGCCCTGGCCGTGTTCCGTGCTCATGGCAAGACTCGCCCCACAGTCGGGAAGGTGATGCGGGTCAGACCCTCCATGCGCGCCGCATCCATGGCGTCCACCGCCAACTGAAAGTCAGTTTCGCGGTCGGCACTGATGATGACCATCGGGTCGCGCGACTCCCCCTTCGCCGCCTTGAGCGCCGCACGCAGGCTTTCCATCGCGGTGTCCGGCAGTGGCTTGTCGCTCACGAAGAACTGACCCTGTCTGTCGATCACGATTTCGATCGAGGCAGGCTCAGTGGGAATGGGATGTTCGCTGGCGGACGGCAATTGCAGATCGATCTTCGACTCATCCACGAAACGGGTGGACACCATGAAGAAGATGAGCAGGAGGAGCACCACATCGATCAGCGACGTGATGTTGACCTCGATGTCTTCCTGCCGGCGGCCGCGGAAATTCATGTCGGCTCTTGCGCGCGCTCGCCCTGCAGAACCTCGACCAGCTTGAGTGCTTCCTGCTCCATCGTGATGACCAGAGCATCTACCTTGCCCCGCAGGAATCGGTAGAAATACAGCGCGGGGATGGCCACCGTGAGGCCCGCGGCGGTCGTGATCAAGGCCTCCGCAATGCCCCCCGAAAGGGCGCTGGGGTCGCCAATGCCGTGCGCCTTGAGTGCGGCGAACATCTTGATCATGCCAAACACCGTGCCGAGTAGCCCCATGAGAGGTGAGATGGCGGCGATGGTGCCGAGCGTATTCAGATAGCGGTCCAGGTCATGCGCCACGTGGCGACCTGCTTCCTCGATGCTCTCCCGGAGCACTGCGCGGTCGTGTCCTCGATTGACGAGGCCTGCGGCGAGCACGCGACCAAGCGGTGAGCCGATACGCAGGGTCTGGACGCGGTTCTCGTCGAGATCACCCGACTTCAGCATCTGCCAGACCTGGGTGACGAGATTGGGTGGCGTGACGCGCTTGGTCTGCAGCGACCAGAAGCGTTCCACGATGATCGCAGTGGCGAACACGGAGGCGAGCAGGATGGGAAACATCACCCACCCGCCGGCTTTGATGATTTCGAACACGGTGCGCCTGATCCTCCGGGTGCGGAGCACAATGCCCCTGCGGGCCAGAAAGGTATCAGACACGGTCAGGCGCGGAAAGGGCGGGTGGCGGGTGACGGCCGGTCACGCGCAGCGCGCGCTGATGCGAATCAAGGCGATGGATCCCAGTGACGAGGCCAGCAGCGGCGGGTACTTGCCACGCGCGGACCCTCTGGCGCGAAAACGATGCGTAACGTGCCCTCCTGCACCGTACTGACACTGGCGATGTCGAGCGTGTCCAGCCGCGCAAGCACTTCCGGCGCCGGATGCGCGAAGGGATTGCGATACCCGGCGGAGATGACGGCCAATGCCGGTCTGACCGACGAGAGGAATGCCGGGCTACTGGAGCTTTTGCTGCCGTGATGTGCGAGCTGCAACACCTCTGTCTGTGGTGCATGCCCCTCACGCAAGAGCGAGCGCTCAACCTCTGCCGTGATGTCTCCCGTGAGCAACAGGCTCCCTCCTCGGCCGGAAACCCGCAGCACACACGACGCATCATTGCCTTCACGCAGTGCGCCCGGCAGTGGGTGCAGGATTTCGAACTCGACTCCCTCCCATTGCCAGGCCATGCCCCGCTCGCATCGTCGGGCGGGAGGCATGCCGCTGGCCGCCGGCTCGCCTCCCATCTCCGCCACAATGGTCAGTGCTTCGTGCAGGCTGCCGATACCACCCGCATGATCGAGATCTGCATGACTCACCACGAGCAGGTCGAGCACCGAGATGCCATGCGCGCGTAGCCACGGCAGAACCACTGCGCGCGCCTGATCACCGCCCTCGGGAAAGGCGGCGCCCGTGTCGTACAGCAGGGTGTGTCCACGGGTGCGCACGAGCACACTGAGCCCCTGCCCGACATCGAACACCAAGGCTTCGAACTCACCCTGCGGGGGTGGCTGCCGTAGGGGTACCAGATAGAGCAAACCGATGGCGAACACCCAGCACAGTCGCGGTGCTCGCAACGGGCCGCACGCCAGCGCTGCCGCCAAGATGCCCAGGGGCACAAGCACGCCATGAGGTCTGAAGTCCAACTCGAGTACCGGACTGTAGGACTCGATGCGGAGCAGTGCCCACCATACGCCGTCCCAGATCTGCCCGGCCCAGCCCCAGAGGATCCCACCGAGTAGTGGGGTAGCCGCCCACACGAGGCAACCCAGGAGCAAGAGCGGTACAACCAGCAGGGTGATGAAGGGCACCACGCAGGCATTTGCGAGCGGCGACGCCATGGGCACGGATTGAAACGCCCATGCCAGCATCGGTGCGAACAATAGCGCCAGTGCGACATGGACGCCTAGCCAGCGCGCCGGCCAGGTGCTGGCACGTTGGAGCTGGCCATGCAGCACCATCAACGCGACCGCCCCGAACGACAGCCAGAAGCTCAGCGTCAAGGGGGCCGTAGGTGTGAGCAGCAGCACAACCACGGCTGCAAGCAGGAGGGATTCCAGGGAGAAGAGCGCCCGGCCGCGCAGATGATTCAGCAGCGCGATGGCTATCATCACCAGCGTCCGCTGGGTCGGCACGGTGAAACCGGCGATCAAGGCGTACAGGCTAGCGCCGCAAAATGCGATGAGAGCCGCCAGCCAGCGCCAGGGCCGCCGGCCGGTCGTGACGGCAAAAAGTGCCAGCAGCAGGCGCGCGACCGCATGCAGTCCCAGCGCGACCATCGCCACGTGCAGCCCGGAGACGGAAATCACGTGGACAACACCGGTATCACGCAAGGTTGTCCACTGCGCATCCGCGATGTCTGCGCGCGCGCCCACAGCCAGCGCGGAGAGCACCGATGCCGTCGACGCGGGTGTGATCTGGCGCGCGATGGCGTCAGCCAACGCGGCACGGGCCATCGCCACCGGCGCAAAAATCCCCGGTTCGCAGCGATTGGCAGGGTGACTGACAACATAACCGACTGCGGCAATCCCGGTGGCGTGGGCCCATTGCTCGAGATCGAACGCTGCGGTGCTGCGCACGCCGCGCGCGCGCTTCAGCCGGACATACAGGATGCACCGGCTGCCTGCGGCCAGCCCCTCGGTTCGCCCGTAATCCACAAGCCGCAGGGTGACGGGTGAGGCAGGCCACCCGACCTGCCCATGGCGGCGCGAATGTTCCAGATGGAAACGCGTGCGCCTGCCTTGCAGCGAGGGGAGATCCAGAATCTCACCCTCGACGCGCACCGCCATGCCCTCAAGCGCCAGCGGGACGCGCGCGTGGACCAGGGTGACGGCATGCCACGCGCTGAAACAGGCACCGAGCAGGAACAGCGCAGGCAGTCGCAAGCGACGGGCCAGCAGCACCGGTAAACACAGGCCCGCGAGCAGCAGGGGAAACTGCGGCGGCGGCAACAGCGGGCACAGCAAAAACAGCACTACGCCGCCGCACCAAGCGGCAAGAGCCAGAACCATCGGTCGTCTTCCTTGACGGTTGGGGTCGGGCGGGGAGCCGGCTTCCTGCCGGCTTCACCATGTTAATCCATCTCCGTTCCGCGATGTCTGGCGCGTTCAGGTCCTTTTCACGCCACTCAGGGTGCGGGCGATCCCGGTTCCTTGAGTTCTCCGCCGCGCAGTTCAACTGTCCGATCCAGCTGCGCGGCGATGCGCCGGTCGTGGGTCACGATGATGAGCGCGGTGCCTGAGTCCGCCTTGAGTGCCAGCATCAGGGCCAAGACTGACTGCGCGGTGGCCTCGTCGAGATTACCGGTGGGCTCGTCTGCGAGTACGCAACGCGGACGCATGACCAAGGCTCGTGCAATCGCCACGCGCTGGCGCTCCCCGCCCGAAAGTTCCGCGGGTCGATGTTGCATGCGGTGGCCCAGGCCCACGGACTGGAGCATCTTCTCAGCGCGCGCGCGCGCCTCGCTGACCTTGGTACCCCCGATGAGCACCGGCATGGCCACGTTTTCCAGCGCACTGAATTCCGGCAGCAGATGATGAAATTGGTAGACGAAGCCGAGTGCCCGATTCCGCGCACGCCCGCGCGCTGTCTCATCCATGTTCGCGAAATCTTCCCCGCACAGGAAGATCTGCCCGGCGCTGGGAGATTCCAACCCCCCCAACAGATGCAGCAGGGTGCTCTTGCCGGAGCCGGACGCACCCAGGATGGCCACGCTCTCACCGCTACGCACGGCAAAATCCACGTGTTTCAGGACTTCGACATCGAGCGCGCCGTCCTGGTAGCGCTTGCCGACATTTCTTGCATCCAGCACCAGTTCCTCATTCATGACGAAGCTCCACAGCCGGACGGGTACGACTCGCGAGCCACGCAGGGTACAGCGGCGCGAGCAGGCACAGAATCAGCGAGAAGCAGAGCGTCACCACGACGTCCACGGGCTCGAGCCGCGCCGGGATATGGCTGATGTAGTAAACGTCGGGCGCCAGGATCTTGAAGCCCAGGGCTGCTTCCAGCCAGGCGATGATTGCCTCGATCCGCGTTCCCAGGACCACACCAACGACAGTGCCGAGCACCACCCCGGCGCTGCCGATGAGCGCACCCTGGGTGAAGAACACGCGCAGCACGCGCCGGGGCGTCAGACCGAGCGTCTGCAGGATGGCA
>JAURMM010000201.1 GCA_030830685.1 Gammaproteobacteria bacterium
AAGCCCGCCGAACACATGGCGGCACGCAAGCTCATCGCCGCCGGCGGCAAATGCGTGCGCGAGCAGCTCGCGGACCCCTCCATCGATTTGAAGACCTTCATCCAGTAACCACCAGCCAGAAACGCCATGCCAAAAGTCACTTTTATCGATCTCGAAGGAAAATCCCACGAATGCGACATCGCCAATGGCCTGTCGGTGATGGAGGGCGCAATCGCCGGCGGGGTGCCGGGCATTCTGGCGATCTGCGGTGGCAGCTGTGCCTGCAGTACCTGCCACGCCTATGTGGATGATGCCTGGGCGGACAAGGTGGGTGGCCCGAACGAGATCGAGGATGCAACGCTCGACCTCGCCAATGATCGCCGGGCGCACAGCCGCCTGACCTGCCAGATCACCATGCAGTCCGAATTCGACGGACTGGTCATCCACGTCGCCAAGAACGACTGAACCGCGCGATGGCCCGTGCTCCCGCGTGCTTCTAGCACGTTGGAGCGAGAGGCACGCCCCGGCCTGGCGATCCCGTCCGACTTTCGGAGACGACTGCATGAATCCCGTTCTCTGGCGCCCGGATGGGGCGCGCATTGCTGATACCCGGCTCACCCGTTTCATGCGCTTTGTGCATGACCGTCACGGGGTGGCGCTGCCTGACTTTGCGGCTCTGCATGCCTGGTCGGTGGCGCGGCCCACCGATTTTTGGTGCGCGGTCTGGGATTTTTGTGATGTGCGCGCCGAAACACGCGGCGCCATCGCGGTGGAGGATCCCGCGGCCATGCCGGGCGCACGCTGGTTTCCGCAAGCACGCCTCAATTTTGCGGAGAATCTTCTGCGACGGCGGGACGACGGGCCGGCCATGATGTTACGCGATGAGCGCGGCGATGAGCGCGTGCTGAGCTGGGCTGAACTGCACGCGCGGGTCCATGCGACCGCAGATGCCCTGCGTGCCGCCGGTGTGGTGGCAGGTGATCGCGTCGCTGCCATCACCGCCAACCTTCCGGAAACCATCATTGCCATGCTCGCTGCGACGAGCCTCGGGGCCGTGTGGTCGTCCTGCTCACCCGACTTTGGCACTCAGGGAATTCTTGATCGCTTCGAGCAGATCACACCGAAAGTCCTTTTTGCGGTGGATGGCTATTATTACGCGGGCAAGACACTCGACATCCGGGCCAAGCTCGCCGAGATCTACGCGGCGTTACCGAGTGTAGAGACCCTCGTGATCATTCCCTTCATCGGTGCCGGGCCGGTCGAGAAGGGCGTGATGCTTGACGATTTTGCGCCTGCGCCACACACGCAGATGCTGCAGTTCACGCAGGTCGGATTCAACGACCCGCTGTATATCCTCTATTCCAGCGGCACTACCGGCAAACCGAAATGCATCGTGCATGGTGTGGGCGGCACATTGCTTCAGCATCTGAAGGAGCATCAGCTGCACAGTGACATCAGGCCCGGAGATCGCCTGTTCTATTTCACGACCTGTGGCTGGATGATGTGGAACTGGCTGGTCTCGGGTCTCGCCAGCGAGGCCACACTCCTGTTGTATGACGGTTCGCCATTCCATCCCGATGGCTACGTGCTCTTCGACTATGCAGAAGCCCGGCGCTGCACGCATCTGGGGGTCTCAGCCAAATTCATCCAGGGGCTGGAGAAGTTCGAGATAAAGCCGGCGACGCGTTATCCCCTGGCGAGCGTGCGCACGATTCTGTCCACCGGCTCCGTGCTGCCGCCTGAAGGCTTCGATTACGTCTATCGGGAAGTGAAGCAGGATGTCTGCCTCAGTTCGGTCTCCGGAGGCACGGACATCATCTCCTGTTTCATCGGCGGCAATCCCAACGGACCCGTATATCGGGGCGAACTGCAGTGCAAGGGACTCGGCATGGCGACCGGGGTCTTTGATGAGCAAGGCCGCCCCGTGGTGGGAGACAAGGGCGAGCTGGTGTGTACCAACGCCTTTCCCTCCATGCCCATCGGCTTCTGGGGCGACGCAGCGGGTGAGAAGTATCGAGCGGCCTACTTCGAACGCTTTCCCGGGGTCTGGGCCCATGGAGATTTCGCGGAGGAGACCCCGCACGGTGGCTTCATCATTCACGGACGCTCGGATGCCACGCTCAATCCGGGCGGCGTGCGCATCGGAACTGCCGAAATCTATCGCCAGGTCGAGACGCTGCTGGAAGTGGTCGAGAGCGTGGCCATCGGGCAGGAGTGGGAGGGCGACGTGCGGGTGGTGCTGTTCGTCGTGCTCAAGCCCGACCTGCGACTCGATGCCGAGCTCGAACAGCGCCTGCGCGAGCGCATCCGCAGCGGCGCCAGCCCGCGTCATGTGCCCGCGCGTATAGTGCAGGTCTCGGACATCCCCCGCACGCGCTCGGGCAAGCTCACCGAGCTCGCCATCCGCGATGTGGTGCACGGCAAGGCCATCAAGAACATGGAGGCGCTTTCCAATCCGGAAGCCCTGCAGGAATTTCGCGACCGTCCGGAACTGGCGGTCTGATCATCAGCACTGAGGAGACATCCCATGACGACCATTCGCGAGGACGACGTGATTCAGAGCGTGGCCGACGCGCTCCAGTACATCTCCTACTATCACCCGATCGATTACATCCGCAATCTGGCTGCCGCCTATGAGCGAGAAGAATCGCAGGCAGCCAAGGATGCCATGGCGCAGATCCTCATCAACTCGCGCATGTGTGCTGTAGGGCATCGCCCCCTCTGCCAGGACACCGGCATCGTGACCGTGTTCTGCAAGGTGGGCATGGGCATTCGGTGGGAAGGCAAGCTGAGCCTCACCGACATGATCAACGAAGGCGTGCGTCGCGCGTATCTGCATCCGGACAACAAGCTGCGCGCCTCAATCGTGGCTGACCCGGCCGGGAAACGGTTGAACACGCGTGACAACACGCCCGCGGTCATTCACATGGAGCTCGTGCTCGGTGATGAACTCGAGATCACCGTTGCCGCCAAGGGCGGCGGCTCCGAGAACAAGTCGAAGTTCGTCATGCTGAACCCTTCGGACAGCATCGTGGACTGGGTCCTCAATACCGTGCCCCTGATGGGCGCCGGCTGGTGTCCGCCGGGTATGCTCGGCATCGGCATCGGTGGCACGGCCGAGAAGGCCGTGCTGATGGCGAAGGAGGCCTTGATGGATCCCATCGACATCCATGAGCTCATCGCTCGCGGCCCGGCCAACGCGCTGGAAGAGCTCCGGATCGAGCTCTACGAGAAGGTCAACGCGCTCGGCATCGGCGCGCAGGGTCTCGGCGGATTGACCACGGTGCTCGATGTGAAGATTCGCGATTTCCCGACCCACGCGGCATCCAAGCCGGTGGCCATGATCCCCAACTGTGCGGCCACTCGCCACGCCCATTTCGTGCTGGATGGCTCGGGCCCGGCTGAGCTCCCGGTGCCGAGCCTCGAGGATTGGCCGGAGATCACCTGGTCGGCGGGCGCCACGGCACGGCGCGTCAATCTGAACACGGTCACGCCGGCGGAAATTGCGCAGTGGAAACCGGGTGAGACGCTGCTGTTGAGCGGTTCCATGCTCACCGGGCGCGATGCCGCCCACAAGCGCATCCAGGAAATCCTCTCGCGTGGTGAAGCGCTGCCCGAAGGCGTCGACTTCCGCGGCCGCTTCATCTACTACGTGGGCCCGGTGGACCCGGTGCGGGACGAAGTGGTGGGACCCGCCGGCCCGACGACGGCGACACGCATGGACAAGTTCACCGACATGATGCTCGAGCAGACCGGCCTGCTCGGCATGATCGGCAAGGCCGAGCGCGGGCCGATTGCCATCGAATCCATTCGCAAGCATCGCGCGGTGTATCTCATGGCGGTGGGCGGCGCGGCCTATCTCGTGTCCAAGGCCATCCGCAAATCGCGCGTGGTGGCTTTTGCAGACCTCGGAATGGAAGCGGTCTACGAATTCGAGGTGGAGGACATGCCCGTGACAGTGGCGGTGGATGTCAACGGTGAATCCGTGCACAAGACCGGGCCGGCAGAATGGCGCAAGCGCATCGGCAAGATTCCGGTAGTGACGGCCTGATCATCTGCCGCCTCGTGCGGCTTCTGGCGCGCGATCAGATGCCGCTACCTAGAAACTGCAGCCCGCACTCCCGTGTGTCTTCGCCCTTGGTCGGGTCGAAATACTCGGGGTTGTCGGGCAGCTGATGCAGGTAGAGGTGGTTTTCGAGGTCGAGACTCGACCAGTGATAGAGCGGGGCAACCTTCAGGCTGCCGAAAGGACCCTGCGACACCACGCCGAGTGATCGGCGGAATCCGTTCTGCTCGGCGCGAATCCCAGTGAACCATATATCCGGGGCGAATTCCCTGAAGGCGCGTTCGAACGGTTCGAGTTTGACTTCCTCGGTGAAGCGGTCGTGGCCAGCGTCTTCGAGCAAGGGCACGCCATTCAGCACCGCTGCACGGCGGGCTGCACTGACCCGCGGGGTATAGACCTGAAGATTGAGCGCCAGCACGCGCGTAATCTCCTCCACATACTGATAGGTGGCGGCCGTGTTGTAGCCACTGTCCACCCAGATCACCGGAATCCCCGGGCAGGCGCGGCTCACGAGATGCAGGATGGCTGCGGTCAGCGGACGGAAGTTCGTACTGATGATCGGGCGCTCGGCCCGCGCCAGCGCCCACGCGATGATGTCCAGAGGCGCCTTCAGATCTCGTGGGATCTGGTCACGATGTTTCCCGCGAGGAGCGGGGGTTGCGAGCGTTGACGCAGTGACGGGCATGGCGGTCCATCGGCTGTGGCTTGAGGGCGCCGATTATCCCTCGGCGCCGGGCGTGCGATTAGGCCGGGTCTGAATATCCTTATGCGCCGCGCGGTGTGCTGGAACCTTCTCTAGCTTGTCGGCGCCAGGCTGAGCAGGCGACCTTGCGCATCGCGCACGCCGCGCACCCGGAAGACTTCTCCCAGCAATTCATCGGTCAGGATGACGTCCGGCGTCCCGCTGGCGACCGCGCGCCCCTCCTGGAGGACAAGCAGCCGATCGCACCAGTGTGCAGCCAGTGGCAGATTGTGCAGGACCACGGCGACCGCGCGTTCTTCGCGTGCCAGCGTTTGCAGTAGCGCGAGAAAAGCCAGCTGATGGTAAGGGTCGAGGGCCGCAACCGGTTCGTCACACAAGAGCACCGCATGTTCACCCGCCAGCAGGCGCGCGAGATGAGCACGTGCCCGCTCTCCACCGGACAGTGTCGTCAGGATTCTTTCCGCCAGGGCGACGAGGCCGGTGCGTGCGAGTGCAAAATCAACCGCGCGCGCATCGGCTTCGGGATTCGCGGGATGCGGATACCGCCCCTGACCCACAAGTTCCCGCACAGTCAGCGGCCAAGCGAGAGAGGGCTCTTGAGGCAGATAACCGAGTCGGCGTGCACGCGCCTGAGGTGCGAGCCTCCGTGGGTCCTGATCCTCCAGCACCAGGCGACCTGAGGCGAGCGGCAAAAGACAGGCAAGCGCCATGAGCAAGCTGCTCTTGCCCGCACCATTGGGGCCGATGATGCCGAGAACTTCGCCTGCCTCGAGTTGCAGGCTCAAACCATCGAGTACCACCTTGCCGTCCCTGAGGCAGTGCAGCGCTTCTGCCTGCAGAATCATCTGGTCGCTCCCTCGCGCAGCCTGAGTGCGACCAGCAGGAATGCGGGCGCACCCAGAAGCGCACTGATGACCCCGAGCTTGAGTTCAACCGGCAGAAGGGGACTGCGACTGAGGAGGTCCGCAAACAATGTGAGCGCGGCGCCGCCGATCGCACTCAAGGGCACCAGGATGCGCGGACGCGCGCTGCCCACAAGCACACGCACGAGGTGTGGCACGAGCATCCCGACGAACCCGATGGCCCCGGCGACCGCAACGCCCGGACCCACCGCCAGGGCCGTACCCAGGATCACACGCTGACGCAGACGCCTCACATCCAGACCCAGCGTGGTCGCGATTTCTTCGCCCAGTACCAGCACTTCCAGTGGGCGCGCCGCACGCACCAGAACCGCGATGCCCAGCAACAGGGGTGGGGCGGCCAGTGCGAGATGCACCATGCTGCGATCAGTGACCGATCCCATCAACCAGAAGTAGATTTCGTAAAGTGCGTAGGGGTTCGGCGCCAGACTGAGCACCAGCGCGACGATTGCACCGAGCAGGCTGTTGAGCGCGACTCCGGCAAGCAGGAGCGTGGCGGTATTGGAGGCGCGCGCCGCCAACAGCGAGAGCGCGACTGTAACCACCAAGGCGCCGATGAAGCCTCCCAGCGGCAGCGCAGGGGCAAAGGCGAGGCTGAGCCCACTGTAGAAGGCGAGTACCGCGCCCAGTGCGGCACCGGACGAAATCCCCAGTACTCCGGGCTCCGCGAGGGGATTGCGCAGCAGTGCCTGCAGGGCCGCCCCCGCGGCGCCGAGGCCCGCGCCAATCACGAGTGCCAACAAGGCTCTTGGCAGGCGTATTTCCCACACCACCAGGCCCAGTCTCGCGTCCGCTTGCGGGTTGGCGAGCCACTCCTGGAGGGGCAGTCCAGCCCCGAGCGCGGCGGCCAGCAACACGCCACAGAGCAACAGACCGCAGGTGCCCCAACGCCAGGCTGGCGCGATCATGGCTGCACGCGGGCACCGCCGCGTATCAAGGCCTGGGACAGCGCCTCGGCTGCATCCGCGAAGTAAGACCCACCGCAGGTCCAGAGCATCTCGGGCAACGGGACTACGCGGGTGGTCTCGTCAAGGACGGACTGCAAGGCGGGATGGCCGAGATACTCATCCGCCAGGGATGGCGTGCCGGCCGAGGCGATTCCTGCAACAAGCCAGCTGGGTGGATCGCGAACCAGCAGCTCCAAAGGGACTGCGCCCTGTGTGGTGGTGGTGTAACGGCTGCCGACGTCCTCGAGCCCAACCACTGCCAGCAGCTCTCGGGACAGCGTGCCATCTGCTCGCACATAGCCGTTACCTGACAGCAAGACCGCATCCGCGGGCATGGCGAGATGTGGTATCGCCTTCAGGCGCTGATGCAGCTTTTGGAGAAAGTGCCGCGCGCGACGCTCCGTGGCCAGCAATTCCGCAAGACGGATCAGTGCTTC
>JAURMM010000202.1 GCA_030830685.1 Gammaproteobacteria bacterium
CGTGGCAGCCATGCAGTCCGGCCAGCTCGATACCGTTGTCACCGGCTACCCCACGGCCCTGCAGGTGAGCAAGAAGAACCCGGGGCTGATGCCCTTGCCAGACCACCTGGCTGATGAAGACACGGCAATCGCACTGCGCAAGGACAGCGCCCACCTGCTCGGCGAGATCAACGCAATCCTCGAAGATCTCCGGACGGACGGCACCCTGGCGTCGCTGGACCGACGCTGGTTCAAACCCGACCTCAGCCCCTATGAGGAACTGGTGATCGATCTCCCGAAGCAAGGGGAGCCGCTGCGAGTAGGGGTGAGCGCGACGCGCGAGCCTTTCAGCTTCGTGGACAAGGAGGGTCGGGTCACTGGCCATGACGGAGAACTGGCACGCCTCATCGGCGCGCGTCTCGGGCGCCCGGTTGAATTCTCCAACATGAAATTCATGGGGCTGATCCCGGCCCTGCAATCCCGCAAGGTGGACCTCATCATCACCGGGATGACCGCCACTCCCGAGCGTCGCAAGGTCGTTGATTTTTCCACCCCGTATTACGCCAACGCACAGGTGCTGTTGGTCGCCAAAGCCGCCACGGGCAGCCAACCGCAAGGACAGATTCGGAGCCCGGCGGATTTTGCGGGCAAGCGGGTCGCTGTGCTGCTTGGCTCAGCCCACGAGGCCTGGATGCGGGACCATCACCCGGATGCAGAACTACTGCAATTCCAGAACGCATCGGACTTGGTTCTGACGGTCACTTCTGGCAAGGCCCTTGGCGGCTTGATGGATGCCGAGCCACTGAAGGAAATCCTGGCTGCCCACCCGGCGCTGGCCGGCATGACGCCCGCGCTTTTCAGCTTTCCCGTGGCGGTGGGCTTCGCCCGCGAACAGGAGGCCCTCAGGGACGCCTTCAACGCGTTCCTTGCCGCCCTCAAAGCCGATGGCACCCATCAGGAGATGATGGAACGCTGGATGGAGGACAAGGATACAACCCCGCCGGAAATTCCGGTTTCCCGGGACGCGCCACCTTTGGTGCTGGGCACCACAGATGTGGGCCTGCCTTTCGCCGCTGTGGTGGACAATCGGATGGTCGGCTTCGATATCGAGCTGGCACAGCGCTTTGCCGCCAGCCAGGGACGCCGGCTCGAGATTTCCAGCATGGAATTTGCGGCGCTGATTGCTGCGGTGGCAGCCGGCAAGGTGGACATGATTTCGAGCTCCATCTTCGTGACAGAGGAGCGCAAGAAACAGATTCTCTTCGGCGATCCTTACTTCGAGATGGGAACGCAGTTTTTCGCGACGAAAATAGCATTGGGCATGGCAGGCGCTACCTCTGCCAGGACGGACGAGGGTTCCTTGATCGCGCGCACCGTGGCCGGCTTCCGCAACAACATCCTGCTGGAAAACCGCTATCTGCTCATCTGGGATGGACTCAAGACCACGGTCGTCATCTCCGTCTTCTCCACCTTGATGGGAACGGTGCTGGGCGGGTTGGTCTGTTTCATGCGCATGTCCCGCAACGGGGCACTTAATCTTGCTGCCCGAACTTATATCAACCTGATTCGTGGCATGCCCGTGCTGGTGCTGCTGATGCTCATCTTTTACGTCGTCTTTGCGTCAGTAAGCATCAATCCGGTGCTCGTGGCGGTAATCGCCTTCGGCATGAATTTCGCTGCGTACTCGGCGGAGATATTCCGCGCCGGCATTGAAAGCATCGACGGCGGGCAGAGTGAGGCAGGCATCGCGATGGGATTCACCCCGGTCCAGACTTTCCGTTTCATCGTGCTGCCCCAGACTGTGCGGCGCATCCTGCCGGTCTACCGGGGGGAGTTCATCTCACTGGTCAAGATGACTTCGATTGTCGGCTACATCGCCGTGCAGGATCTGACCAAAGCCAGCGACATCATCCGGAGCCGTACCTTCGATGCCTTCTTCCCTTTGGTGATGGTCGCCATCCTGTATTTCATCATTTCCTGGGTGCTCATGCTGGGCCTTGAGTATCTGGAGCGCCGGACAGACCCCAAGAGACGTCGCGCGGGGGCACGGGCATGATCACGGTGCGCAATCTCTGCAAGCGATACGGCAGCCTCGAGGTCCTCAGAGGCATCAGCACCGAGATTCGCAAAGGCGAGGTGGTATCCATCATCGGACCTTCGGGGTGTGGCAAGAGTACTTTTTTGCGGTGCCTGAATCTGCTCGAGATCCCCTCCGGCGGCGACATTCTCATCAATGGCAGCAGCCTGCTTGCAGGGGATGCCGACGTGGCTGGCGCGCGCCAACGCATGAACATGGTGTTCCAGTCTTTCAATCTGTTTGCACATCTGACAGTGCTGGAGAATCTGACACTGGGCCCGATCCACCTCCTCGGCAAGAACAGGGCGGCGGCAGAGGGCCATGCGCTGGAGTTGCTGCGCCTGGTAGGGCTTGCCGAAAAGGCAGACAGGTTCCCGGACGAACTTTCGGGCGGACAGAAGCAGCGGGTGGCAATCGCCCGCTGCCTTGCCATGGATCCGGAAATCATCCTGTTTGACGAGCCCACCTCGGCACTGGATCCAACCATGGTGCGCGAGGTGCTCTCGGTGATACGCCGCTTGGCCAAGGAAGGCATGACGATGATCATCGTCACGCATGAGATGGATTTTGCGCGGGATGTTTCTCACCGTGTGTTCTACATGGATGAAGGTGGGATTCATGAAGAGGGCACGCCTGCGCAGATATTCGAAGCTCCGCAGCGCGAGAAAACCCGGGCCTTCATCAACCGGGTTCGGAGCTATTCCTGCTCGCTGGATAGCCCGGACTTCGATTTCTATGCACTGAATGCCGACCTTGAAGCGTTCTGCGAGAAGCAGATCCTTCCCCGCAAGGCACGCCACAATCTGCTGCTGCTGGTGGAGGAACTCCTGCAACTGCACAAGCCCCGTCTTGCCAACGCACCGGTGGTGATTTCGGTCAGCTACTCGGAAAAGACGGAAATCCTCGAGCTTCAATTCGAACAGGAGGGCCCCCGGTTCAATCCTCTTGAAGCGGATGACCAGGAAGATGATCTGGGAGTGATCCTCATCCGAAGCTTCGCGGAGGACATTGCATACACCCGGGAGGGTGATCTGAATCGGCTTGCGCTGGTAGTCAGGCGCTGAGCTCGCTGGCATACGCCGTTGGACAAGCCCGCTGAGGGATACGTATAAGACTTGCTTGGCCAGGCCGGAGGATTGCGGTCGCATGCCCACTTCAGGGATAACTTTGCTCAGGCGCTGGTATTGGCGCTGGCTTCGGGTGCCGGGGCTTGAGCTTGCCACACATGGCCCTATCCCGAATCGGACCTATCCATGGAGATTTCACCCATGTCTGAGATGTCAAAACTGGGCTGGCGTGACCATGCGGGGCTCGAGTTCTTCCAGGAAGTCATTGCCGGTCGGCAACCTCAGGCGCCGATGGATGAGTCCGTGCCGTTCCGGCCGGTCGCAGTGGGAGAGGGCTGGATTCGATTCCTGACACGGGCCGATCTTCGTCACCGCAATCCTTTCGGAACGGTACACGGCGGTTTTGTCGCAACCGTGCTGGACGCCGCGACTGCGTGCGCTGTGCACACACGACTGCCGCGAGGCAGGCTCGCCACCACCATAGATTTCCAGATGAAGCTGATGCGGCCTGTGTCCATCGGAGACGAACTCCATGCCGAGGGGCGTGTCATCAATCTGTCGCGTCGATTGGGCGTGGCAGAGGCAACCCTCAAGGATGCTGCGGGCAAGCTCTACGCCCACGCCACCGCAACCTGCATGGTGCTCGAGACCGATCCAGCTCCCTGAGCCGGCCCTCAAACCCTCGCCGCGCGCGTTCCTCAGGCGTTCTTGATCGTGAGACCTCCATCGACCGGAATCGCGGCGCCGGTGAGATAGGACGCGGCCGGCAGCACGAGGCTCAGGGTCATGTGTGCGATTTCCTCCGGATCGGCATAGCGCTTGAGGGCAACCCGGCGTCGGGCGAATTCCTGCTTGCTGGCATCGTCGATGTTTGCGGTCATGCCCGTGTCGACCGCACCCGGACAGATGCAGTTCACGGTAATGCCGCGGCTGGCCAGTTCCACCGCCAGTGACCGCGTCAGTCCTATGACCCCCGTCTTGCTCGAGGTATAGGCGCTGATGCCGCGCGTTGCCCCCAATGCTTCGGTCGAGGCGATATTCACGACGCGCCCGGCGCCACAGGCGGTCAGGTGGGGCAGACAAGCCCTGACCATGCCCACATGAGCTGCAAGATTCACCGCGAAGGTACGCGCCCAGTGTTGCTCGAAATCCGGATCCTCGAGAGCCGATTCGAAGACCACCCCCGCATTGTTCACCAGTATCTCGAGCGCTCCCCAGCGGGC